>NZ_DATMFZ010000356.1:0-33801 GCF_035556675.1 Geminicoccus sp.
TCGCGCTCCCCAGCCCGTCCGGTGATGCGGGGCCAATCGTCAGCTGCCGGTCAGTGCCGCCCACCCGATACTTCACGATGAAGTTGCGCGAGCCAGCTTTTCGCATGCGGACGCCGAAGCCCTTGAGCTCCGTGTCCCAGACCGTGTGCTCGGCCTTGCCCTCAGGCAGCCTCAGCCTGGCCAGCGCTTCCTTTGTGAGCTTCCGCCGCTCGGGCATTGCATCCCCTGGTGAGCCTTTGGTGAGCACTTTTCGCTCACCAGTACGACTACGTCTGTATCCTCAAGTACACGCTCAACTTGAGTGATACGGCCGTTTCCGAGAGATCGCAAGGACGCTTGATCGCTGGTGAGTAATTATGTGCTTCAATGAATATCTTGAACTGAAGTCTGGGGGACTGGGGGTCGCGAGTTCAAATCTCGCCGCTCCGACCAAGCTTTTCAAAGGCTAGCGCTCTCAGGGTCGCCAGGGAGAACGCTTCTGGCGACCATATGGCGACCTTCGGGCTTCCAAGGCCCAGCCTTATTCTGCAAGCTGGTGCCGCCTAGTCCGTTTACGCGGGTCGCCCCAGCTCACTGCCGTCACCGATCATAGATGTGGCTCTTGAGGCACAGGCGGCTGCATCAAGCGGCGGCTGGTAGCCTAGCGCTTGGCTTCCATAGCCCAACTGGCGACAGCGCGACTTGCGAGCCTGCGTCAGATCGACCGGCCGGGAAGTGAGAGCCGCGCATGGCGGATGCTGCGGCGTGGTATCAGCGGGCATGTGGGACTGAGCAGGGGGCACGCCTCCCTATGCCAGTCACATCGCCAAGTAGGCGCCGGGGCATGGAGCAACGCGGCTACGCGGTGCCTCCTCGGTGATGCTGCCTTGCCACCGCAGGGATGGCCTTCCACTTCGTCTTGCTCTGTCGAAAGCCTCATGACGAAGCGCTCAGGATCACAAGGCGTTGGACGTTGTAGGCGACGCCTCTGAGCAGTGCCTGTGCCTGTTGCGTAGGTTCCAGCCGTGCTGTGAGTGCCTCCCCGCACCGGCGCTTGACCACCGACATGACACTCTCGACCTTCCAGCGCTGGCAGTAGGCAGCACGATCCTCCGGATTGCCGGCCTTGTTCAACCTCCTGCCCATCTCCTGCCGATAGGGCGTGGTAGCGATCACCGTGGTCGAGCGACGCTTCTTGGCCACAGATCAGGCTATCGACGCCAAGCTGTTCTCGGCAGAAGCGGTGGTTGGCCTCGCTGTCGTAGCCGGCATCGGCGATCAACTGGTCGTATGGCATGACGTCGGCCGCCCTGGATGCCAGAGGGACGAGATCGCCAAAGTCGCCACAAGCTCCCGGCCTGACCCGTTGCGCCAAGAGCATCGGTGGCTCGATCCAGAGGGCCAGTGCCCACTTCAGCCAGCCACGCTGACGTCGATAGCGCTGGGCACGCCACGCGAAGTACCGTGAGGTATGGGACAGCCACAAGCCAGTGGCGTCGAGGGCAACCTGGCTTGCACGTTTGCCTGAGCAACTCGTCGGACGGACTGTCTCCCGCAGGGCTGCCTCGATCTGTTCCGGCGACAGATGATGGCGGGCGAACCACCACAGGCTGGAGTGATCCGGCACGATCCGCAGGCCGAACAGCCGGCGCAGGCATCCAGAGAGCCGGAGGAAGTCCTCCAACCCTCTACAGGTGAGACGCAATCGCCCCCGCAGCAGGAGAGCTGCGGACAGGTCGGTCGATGGATAGGTAGGGTGAGCGTACCTGGTCCGTCGTAGTGGCACGCAACCTCGTGCCACTGCCATGGATGCGCGCGCGAAGCGCAAAAGCTGATTGTCCATGCCATCCGCAGATGGGCCTCAGGACTACACTCAGCATGGCTTTCGACAGAGCAAGTTGGCGTCAGCCGAGTACCTCCTGCGTCCAACGAGTCAGATAATCAGCACGGTGTGCATTCACCTTCGACCAATTGATCGGCGCCGCGGAAGACAGGGCGTCGGCGGGAATGGCGTAGCGCTCGAACTCCGGCGGCAGCTTCGCCTTACGATTGGCCGGCGCATAGCGGGTCGCCTTGGCGAGCGTGAGCTGGGCCTCGGGATCCAAGGTACGCTGGATGAACTTGTTGGCCAGTTCCAGGTGCTGGACGCCCGCAGGGATCAGGTAGGCGTTGTGCTGCAGGACCGAGTTGCGCACATAGGCCATGTCGATTGGTGAGCCCTTCTCCTGGAGCTCGAAGGCCCGCCCGTTGAACCAGGGCAGCAGGATGATTTCACCGCTGGCCATGGATTTGTAGGCCTGATCCGAGCTGCCGATGATGACCGCCTCGTTGTTGCGGCGCAAATCCGCCACCGCCTCGATCGCGGGGTCGATGTTGTCCTCGTTCCCGCCAAGCTCGTGGTTGAGCGCGTGCAGCCAGGAGATGCCGATCCAGCCATAGTCCGGAATGCCGATCCGGCCCTTGTATTTCGGGTTCCACAGATCGTTCCAGCTCGTGGGAGCGGCTTCGACCTCCTTGGTATTCCACGTCATCCCGATCATGGCGATCGAGAAGGCCGCGCTCCAATTGGCCAGGCCGTTCACGGGCGCCGAGACGGCCTCGGGATAGATGTCCTGCAGGTTGGTGACGATATCCGTGTCGTAACTCTGCACCGCCCCGGCCTCGGCCGCCAGGACCTGCTCGGTGGTCAGGAGGTTGATGGCGCTCACCAGCGGATTGCCACGCTGTGCCAAGAGCTTGGTCAGCCGGACCGAATCGCCGCCTTCCTCGTACGCGATGTCCATGTCGGCGAACTCGCTACCGACGACGAACGCCTTGCGCAGGTTCTCGCCCCAACTGCCGCCTGCCGAGGACAGGGTGAACTGGCCCTCGGCGAAGGCCGGCCGGATTCCGGGAAGCGCCAGCGCGGCCGCGGACGCAGCACCGGCGAGACCAAGGCGTAGAGTGGAGCGACGGGTGAACTCGGACATCATCAGCAACTCCGATCGAACAGTTCGGGTAGAGAATCCCGGAGATGCGCAAAGCGACCGTACGCTTGCTCACCTGGCCGGCGTTCGCTGAAAAAGGCGCTGCAGAACAAAGAGCATGCCGCCCACCAGGAGGATCTGCAGGGTCGAGGCGGCGGCGATGGTCGGATCGTCCTGGAACTCGAGCTGCGAGAAGATGTGCACCGGCAAGGTCGTGGTGCCCGGGCCGGACAGGAACAAGGAAAGGTTGATGTCGCTGAAGGAGACGATGAAGGCAAAGGCCGCGCCGGAAACGATGCTCGACTGGAGCAACGGAAAGGTCGCGTGGGCGAATGCCCGCAAGGGCGACGCTCCCAGGTTCTGCGCCGCCTCCTCCAGCCTCGGGTCGATCCCGGCCATGCCGGCCATCAGGGTGCGCACGACATAGGGCAGGGCGATCACCAGATGCCCGGCGGCGATGGACAGAAGTGAGCCCTTCATCCCGATCGTGGAATAGGCGAGATAGAGGGCGGCGGCGAGCAGGATGTCCGGCACGAACAGAGGTGCGGTGAAGTAGATCTCGGCCGTCTGGCGGCCGAGGAACCGGCACCGCGTCAGGGCGGTCGCCACCAGCATGCCGAGGAACGTCGCCACCACCGCGACGATCAGGCCGATCGGCAGGCTCACGTACATGAAGGAGTTGAAGTAGGGGGCGCTCTGGAAGAACTCCTGGAACCAGTGCAGGGAAAGCTGGGTCGGCGGGAAGGCATAGCGGCCGCTGCCATCGAACGAGACCGCCACGACGACCACGATCGGTGCCAGGATCAACGCATAGATGGCGATCACGACGGCGAGCAGGATGCGTCGGGCGGCAGGCGTCATCGGCCTGCTTCCCGCAGCTTGGCTGCCCGTGCGGTAAGGCTCAGCCCCAGTATGGCGAAGATGATCGTGAAGACCGCCAGCACCGTGCTCAGCGCGGCCGATGACGGCCAGTTCAACGCCACCAGCATCTGGTCGTAGATCTGCTGGCCGATCATCCGGTCGCCGGCACCGCCGAGCAGGGCGGGAATCACCAGCGCACTGATCGACAGCGTGTAGACGAGGACGCAGCCGGAGACGAGCCCGGGCAGGGCCAGGGGAAATACCACGGTGGCGAAGACCCGCGCACTGTTGGCGCCCAGGTTGCGCGCGGCCTCCTCGATGCTGGGCGAGATCCGCTCGATCGCGGAGACGAGCGGCAGCACCATCAGGGGCAGCAGCATCTGGACGAGGCCGATGACGATGGCACTCTGCGTGCGCGCCAGCAGGATCGCGGGCAGCCCGATCAGCGCCAGGAACTGGTTGAGCACGCCGTCGCGCTGCAGGATCAGCGCCAAGCCGAACACCCGAACCACCGTGCTGATCATCAGCGGGGTCATGATCAGGAAGATGGCGAGGGATTTGATCGCCGGCCGCGCCCGCGCGATGAAGTAGGCCACCGGAAACGCCAGGAATGCCGCAACGAGCGTCGTGGTCAGGCCGATCGAGAACGTCCGGCCGAACAGGCGCAGATAATAGGGCGAGAGTAGCGCCAGATAGTTCTCGAACGTGAACGCCCGGACCACGATGTCGATCTGCGAATACTGCCAGAAGCTGAACATCAGCATGTACAGGATCGGCGCCAGGAACAGCCCGAGAAGATAGAGCCCCGGCAACGCCAGCAGGATGACCCAGAGTGGCAGGTGGAACCGGGAAGCCATCTCAGGGCCCGCCAAACAGGCGGACGGCAGCCGGGTCGATCGCCGCGACCACCTCGTCGCCGGCTGCCAGCCCTGCCCAGCGACGATGGCTCTTGAAGGTCGCCAGAAGCCGCTCACCCGAAGCACGGGCGATCAGCTGTAAGTGGGTATCCTCGCCGAGATAGGTCAGATCGGCGATCTCGCAGGCGAACCGGTTCGGCGCTTCCGTAACGGACGAGGGCAGGATCTCGACCTCCTCCGGGCGGAACATCGCCACCAGCTGCACTGTATCCGCCTGCGTCCGCGCCGACGATTGGAGAGCCAGGCCGCCCAGGGTACGGACGTGGCTGCCGTCCTGGTCCGCGTGTTCGAGCGTAGCCGGCAGGCGGTTCGAGCTGCCGACGAACTCCGCGACGAAGAGGGAGTTCGGCCGTTGGTAGATGTCGGTCGGCGACCCCACCTGCACGACCTGGCCCTTGGCCAGAACCGCGATGCGGTCGGACAGGGCGAGTGCCTCGGACTGGTCATGGGTCACGAAGATGCAGGTCATGCCGAGCCGGCGCTGGAGTGCGCGTAGCTCGAAGCGGAGCTGCACGCGCAGCTTCGCGTCCAGGTTGGAAAGGGGCTCGTCGAACAGGACGAGCGGCGGCTCCAGGATCAGGGAGCGTGCGATCGCCACACGCTGCTGCTGCCCTCCCGAGATCTGAGAAGGATAGCGTCCCCCCAGATCCGGCATGCCCACCATTTCCAGGATCCGCCCAACCCGCTCCGCGATCTCCGCCGGCGGCCGCTTGCGCAGCTTCAGGCCGTACGCGACGTTCTCGTAGACGGTGCGGTGCGGGAACAGCGCGTAGTTCTGGAACACGAGCCCGACATTGCGCAGATGGGGCGGCCTGGTGTGGATCGGCTCGCCGCCCAGCGCGATCGTGCCAGCCGTCAGCGTCTCGAAACCGGCGATGCAACGCAGCAGGGTAGTCTTGCCGGATCCGCTCTCGCCCAGAAGCGAGAAGAACTCGCCCTTGCCGATCTCGAGGGAGACTGGGCCGACGGTATAGCCCGCCGGGTAACGCTTGGTCACATCCACGAGACGCAGGGCGGCGGGCTGGCTCATGCCGCGCCTGCCCACGCGCTCGGGAAGGTGCGCCGGCATGGGCCAGTCACGAATGGAAGAGGATTGCGTCGGGTTCGAGAGCGTGCCATGAATTCCAATATGCTGGAATTTTGCAGAGTGTCAACGCGATGACGGGAAGCGTAAAGTTCGCGCCGGAAGTGGGATCAATTGCGATGACGATCCCCCGTTTCCCTCATGAAGGCCCCCTGCATAATTCCGTTGAGCTGCCGTCGCCATTGCCGGGCCGCACGGGCGAGTTCGACGCTCCGGTTCACGCCAGCCTCCTGATCCAGGATGACGCCGTCAACCTTCTGGCAGGCGTCATTGACGCTCCGGCTCAGACTGTCACCTTGCCTCCCGCAGCGCGCGATAGCTTCGTGATGCTGGCCTCCGGAAGTATCGTCATCACGGGCAAGGACGGGATCGAGACGAGCTTCCAGGCTGGTGACAGCTTCGTCCTTCCTGCAGGGGCGTGGTCTCGCTGGAGCCAGCCTGGTCCGGCACGCTATCTGTTCGTCGCAGCGGATTCGACCGGGGCGGCCGCGGCGGATCCCGCTACGGTCGTCCGAATTGATCCCAAGATCGAGCTGGCGCCGTCGGCACCTCCGTCAGCGGAGTTGCTGTTGGGCGAGGTACCGCGGACCATGGGTCGTGCGGTCTTTAGCACGGCCGATCAGCGCTTCGCCGCAGGCGTCTGGAGCGCCACCCCGTATCACCGGAAGATCATTCCCTTTCCGCGCTACGAGTTCATGCACCTGCTGGAGGGCGAGGTATCCTTCACGGCGCCTTCCGGTAGCACGCTGCGCTTCGTGGCCGGGGATAGCTTCATGGTGCCGGCGGGCGTCGAGTGCGACTGGAAGAACGACCGGTTCGTACGGAAGATCTACTGCGTCTTCCGGACCTAGCCTCCCGATGATCCATCGGATCTACGACACTCGCTTCAAGCCTGGGCTCCTCGGGCACTCGACAACCGACATCGGAGTAGGAAATGGCATCGGCCGGAAGTCTTGAAGAAGCTGCCGCAGACCCGGCTGCGCGTGCGACCATCGGTATCGACGTCGGGGGAACGTTCACCGACTTCGTCTTGGCACTGCCCGAGGGGCAGCTGGTGTTCCATAAGGAGCCGAGTACGCCCAAGGACCCGTCCATGGCGGTGCATCTGGGGCTGAGGCAACTCGTGGACACTCATCCCGTGCTGCGGGAGGCCCGGACGCGCATCGTCCATGGGACGACGCTGGCGCTGAACGCGGTGCTCCAGCACAAAGTGGCCGACATTGCGCTGGTCGTCTCCAGGGGCAATCGCGACGTGCTGGAGATCGGCCGGGCGCGCCTGCCTTCGTCGTTCGACATCCATGTCGCCAAGGAGCGGCCGATCGTCCCGCGTGACCGGATCCTGGAGATCGGCGGGCGCACGGATGCGGACGGCATCGTCCTGAGTCGTCCGGCCGAGGCGGAACTGGACGAGCTGTGCGCCAGGATCCGGGGCCTGGGCGTGGGTGCGGTCGCCATCACCCTGCTGAACTCCTATGTCGATGCCACACTGGAGCGCGAGCTGGTCGCCGCGATAGCCGCGCGGCTGCCGGATCTTCTGATCACCAGCTCGTCGTCGGTCTGGCCGGAGATCCGCGAGTTCGAGCGGACCGTCGTCGCCTGCATCAACGCTCAGGTCCATCCGCTGATGGAAGACTACCTGGCGACACTCGCGCAGCGGATCGACGGCGCAGGCATTACGGCTGCCCTGCAGCTCACCTCTTCCTCCGGCGGCATGCTGAGCGTCCATTCGGCACGCGCCCGGCCAATCGAGACCATGCTGTCGGGCCCGGCATCCGGCGCCACCGCGGCCGCCAAGCTGGCCAAGTCCCAGGGCATCGGTTCCGCACTGACCTTCGACATGGGCGGTACCAGCGCCGACATCGCCGTGATCGTGGACGGCGTTCTCGAGTTCACGACGACGTCGCGCATCGGCGAGCTGCCCTTGATGATGCCGGTGGTCGGCGTGTCCAGCATCGGTGCCGGCGGCGGCTCCATCGTGTCGGTCGATGCCCACGGTATCATCAAGGTCGGACCGGAAAGTGCCGGCGCCAATCCGGGGCCGGTCGCCTACGGACTGGGCGGAATCCGGCCGACCGTGACCGACTGCTATCTGGTGCTGGGCCTGATCGACCCGGACGGTTTTCTCGGCGGCCGCATCCGCCTGGACAAGGCACGCGCCGAGGTGGCGCTCCAGGAGGTCGCCAGCCGCCTGAACCTGCCTTCCGCCGCTCATGCCGCCGAGGCGGCCATCAGCGTGGCGACCGCGCAGATGGCGACCGACCTGTTCAAGCTCCTGGCGCTCAAGGGCCATGAGCCTGCCGCCCAGGTGCTGATGCCGTTCGGTGGTGCCGGACCGACCCATGCCAACCTCCTGGCGGAGGAAGCCGGATTGGCCGGCGTGGCGGTGCCGCCGGCCGCGGCGACCTTCTGCGCGCTGGGTGCCGCCCTGGCCGATGTCCGCCGGGACTTTGTGGCGGCGCTGGGGCACGCGCGGCTGGTCTCGCTGGGCGATCGCCTCTGGAACAACTGGGCGGGGCTGGAGTGCGAGGCGAAGGACTGGTTGGCAGGAGAAGGGATCGCGATCCTCTCGCAGGATATCGAATACGCCGCGGACATGCGCTACGCGGGCCAGGCACACAATCTCATGGTCACGGTTCCGGTCTCCGCCCGCACCGCGCGCGACGTCACTGCCGTGGCGCAGGCGTTCCACCAGGCGCACGAGGCGATCTACGGGTTCCGCGAGGACGATGCGGCCATCGAGATCGTCGCGCAGCGGCTGAGCATCATCGGCCGGGTACCGACCTTCGAGCTGCCCCGGACGGTGGCTGCTCCACGAGCCAGTGGCCACCTGCGCACCCGCCCGGTCTTCCATGGTGGTGCCTGGGTCGACGCGCGGATCGTGCGGAGGGAGGAACTCGGCAGCGGCACCTGGCTCGATGGGCCGCTCATCGTCGAGCAGAGCGACACCACCACCTGGATCCTGCCTGGCTGGCGTCTCGCAGCAGACGAGGTCGGCGTGCTGAACATCGAGCGGAGTCGGTAAAGAATGCGTCTTGATCCAGTCCTGCTCGAGATTCTGGCGACCAAGCTCACGGCTACCGCGGAGGAGATGGGCAACGCCCTGCAGCGGTCCGGCCGCACCATGTACGTCAAGGAGACCCAGGATTTCGGCACCGGTCTCGTCAACCATGCCGGTCGGCTGTTCGCCTATCCGCGTGGCGTCGGCGTGATCGGCATGGTCGATAACGACTATAGCACGGTGCTCGAGGTGATCGGCGAACTCGCGCCCGGCGATGTCGTGCTCACCAATCATCCATTCGCATCCGGTGGTCTTGCCACCCACCTGCCGGATCTGCACCTGGTGAAGCCCTATTTCGCCGAGGGCCGGATCGTCGGCTATGGCTGGTGCTTCGTCCATTCCGCGGATGTCGGGGGGCGGGTCCCCTCCAGCATCTCGCCCAGCAGCCATGAGATCTTCCAGGAAGGGCTGATGATTCCGCCGGTGAAGATCGTCTGCAAAGGCGAGCCCAACCGGGACATGCTGGCCGTGATGGGCGCCAACAGCCGCACGTCGGAGGAAAATGCGGGCGATCTCAAGGCCATGCTGGCCGCGCTGGCGGTGGGTGAGCGGCGGGTTGCACGCATCATCGAGCAGCACGGCGTGGAAGCGTTCGAGGCCGCAGCGGTGGACGTCCCGGCCTATTCGACCGCCAAGGCCCGTGCCGCCTTCCGTACCATTCCGGACGGGACCTACGAGTTCTGGGACTATCTCGACGACGATCTGGTGTCGCCGGTCCCGGTACGGATCCATGCCAGGATGACGGTGAGGGACGGGCTGCTCGACATCGACTTCAGCCAGACCGATCCGCAGGTCGCTGCCGCCTTCAACCTGCCGTCCTGCGGCAAGCGGCACACCTGGTTGTCGCTACGCCTCCTGCAATACGTCTACACGCGTGATCGTGCGGTGCCGCTCAACTCAGGAATCTTCGAGCCGGTCACCATGACCCTGCCGGAAGGCAGCCTGCTCAACCCGGTATTCCCGGCAGCGGTGGGGGTGCGCCATGCCACCGGCAATCGGGTGATGGACGTCCTGAATGGCGTGCTGGCCGCCGCGGTGCCGGATTTCATGCGTGCGCCGGGTTGTGGCGTGACCATCCCGGTCGTGCTCGCCGGCCCGCAGAACAGCGATGGCGACCGGCAGGTCATGGTGGTGCAGCTCCTGTCCGGCGGCACCGGGGCGATGCTCGGCGCCGATGGCATCGACGGCCGTGATCCCGGCACCAGCGGCATGTCCAACAACCCGATCGAGAGCATCGAAAGCTCGGCACCGGTCACGGTCCACACGTATGGTGTCCGTCAGGATTCGGGCGGGGCGGGGCGCTGGCGGGGCGGTGTGGGGCTGGAGCTGACCTTCTCGCCGAAAGTGTCGGGCTGCCAAGTGCTGGCCCGCGGCATGGAGCGCCATCGTTTCGTTCCCTGGGGGATGGCCGGCGGCCTCTGCGCGAAGGGCTCCCGCACCATCAAGAATCTGGGCCGCCCGGACGAGCAGGAACTCGGCAAGATCGACGTGGTGGATCTCGAGGTGGGGGAGACCATCACCTTCCTGACACCTGGCGGTGGTGGCTATGGCGATCCGGCTGAACGCGATCCGGAAGCAGTTTTGCTGGATCTGAAGCGGGGCTTCATTAGCGCGCAGAGCGCCCGTGACGACTACAAGGTGGTGATCGAGGGCGGGAAGATCGACCACGCTGCTACCCAGGCCCTCAGGGTGGCCCATTCGAGTGGGCCAGCCGAGGCCGGAACCGTCTTTGACCTGGGGAGGGAGCGGCTCACCTGGGAGAGCCTCTTCTCGAACGACTTCATGAGCCGGATCAACGCTGCACTATCGCGGCTGCCGCCTGCTGCCCGGCGCTCGGCACGCCGAAAGATCTTCGCGCCGGTGCTGCCGTATCTGTCACCGACCGGCGCCATCGATGCGGCGGGACTTGCTCAGGCCGGACCGGCAGTGGAGCGTGAACTGGCTGCATTCGAGTAGCGGAGGTCTCTCGTAGATCGGTCAGCTGGTGGGCCTGCCGCTCTGGAGCGGTCCACCGGCCGCCTTGTGCGGAACGGTGAGCGGTACGGCCAGCGAGTCGTCCAGGCAGCATTAGAGCTCGTGCACCCTGTTGGGAGACTTCTGAGGAATGCTAGACAAACCGATCGAAATGGGCGTCAAGAGTCCAATCGAGATCGGGCGTACCTTGCGAGCGCACCGTAAGCGGCGACAGCTTACGCTTGAGCAACTATCAGACCTCTCCAAGGTCTCGAAGTCCATGATCTCCCTGATCGAGCGAGGTGAGTCGTCTCCTACGTTTGCCGCCCTCTGGCGTATTACGTTTGCTTTGGGCATTAGCCTGAGCGAGCTCACCTTGTCGCCAGAGTTTCAGAGTCCGCCGCCAGCGGAGCTGATCCCAGCAGACGATATCCCGGAGCTGCAGAGCCGGGATGGACTCTGTCGCGTGCGGATCCTCAGTCCCTTGGGCTTGGCACATAGCACACAGTGGTTCGAGCTGGAATTTCAGGCAGGTGGAATACTTGCCAGCGAAGCTCATCGACGGGGCATTTGGGAGCATTTGACTGCTCTTTCAGGCAGCCTGATCGTCACGTCCGGCGACAGCATTCTCACCATTGAGAAGGGGGCGACTGCGCGATACCCGGCCGATGTTCCACACTCGATCAAGAACATGACCACTGAGACTCAGCAGGCTATCCTGGTCAGCTATCACATAGACCACCACTGGTGATGTGCAGCAGTCATGACGGATCCGGCAGCTGGCTTCCCCCGTCGCGGACAACGCAGCTCCTTCGGTTGCAAGGCGCACCGTGCGGTCGCTCAGGGCTCAGATCCGATCCGGCGGGCCGTTTCTGACCAGCGCCGGCATCGAAGAGCGCATCGCTGCCGATACCTGATCTGTGGCGACGCGGCGGCGGTGCTGGCGGACCGGGCTTACGCGTCCACGAGCAGGTGCGATGCCCTGGCGGCGGCCGGCATCAGCGACCGGATCATGCACCGGCGGCACCCGAGCAAGCCCTCGCCGTGCGGGCACCAGTGGATGAACATCGCCGCACGATGAAGCTGCGCTGTCTCTACCGCCGGGTCCGCTACCGCCGCCTCCTGCGCAACCGTTGCCGGCTCTGGCTGCCCTGCTCCGCCATGATCCTGAGGCGGGCCGAGCAGCTTGCCGGCTGAATGGCCCGCCTTTTCCTGCCATGGCGCCGGATGGAGGGGTGAACTACCAGACGGAGCGTCCAAGCCGGAATGGCGAGCTGCCCGGTGCAGCCTGCCCAGTGACGATATCGGTGATGAGTGCCGCCGAGCTGCAGGCGAGCGTCCAGCCTATGGCGCCATGTCCGGTGTTCACGTAGAGACCGCCAATGCCGGTCGCATCGATCACCGGTAGCCCGTCGGCCGCCATCGGCCGTAGGCCGCACCAGGCGTTGATCTCCGCCGGCATCTTCAGATCAGGGTAGAGCTTGCGCAGGCCGTTCACTAGGTTGGTGATCCGGCCGTCCCGCACGGTGCGGTCGTAGTTGTCGAACTCGACCGTGCCGGCGACCCGCAGCCGGTCGCCCAGCGGGGTCGCCACGACATGCTCGAAATCGTCGACGATCGGCCGGCGGGGCAGGAAGCCGATATCGTCCTTCATGAGCGTGATCGAGTAGCCCTTCACCGGTGCTATCGGCAGGCGGATACCATGGGTCCGTGTGAGTTCGGCCGACCAGGGACCCGCGCAGATCACGACCCGCTCCGCCGGGATCCGTTCCGCTCCGACATGGACCGCCGCCATCTTGCCCCGGTCCAGCTCGATGCGGGTGACGGTATCGCCGAACCGGAAGCGTGCCCCGGCACGGGTTGCCGCCTGCTCGGCCGCCGCCGCGAAGCGTTGGGCATCGCCCCAGGCATCCTTCTTCAGGAGCAGACCGGCACCGATGGTGTCGGCGACCGGGGCCAGCGTCGGTTCCAGCGCCACGCAGCCGGCAGCATCCAGCCGCAGGATCTCCGCGCCCATGCCTTCGAGGAACCGGGCGGCAGCCTCGGCTTCCGCCTTGGCGCCCGGTCCCTTGTGCAGTTGCAGGAAGCCGCCACGCCAGATGTCGGCCTGGACCACGTTTTCGGCCAGGAGCGCATCCATCTCGGCCAGACTCTTCTGGCCAAAGGCGGTGAGCGTGGCCGAGGTCTGCCGGTACTTGGCCGCCCGGCAGTTGGCGAGGAAGCGCAGGCCCCAGCCGGCCATGGCCGGAATGGCGCGTGGCCGCAGGAGCAGCGGCGCCTCCTCCTTGCCCAGCCAGCGCAGCAGATGCCCCGGCGTGCCGGGGCTGGACCAGGGCAAGGTGCAATTGGCGGCGAGCATGCCGCCATTGGCGAAGCTGGTTTCCAGCCCGGCCGCGTCGCGGCGCTCGATGACCGTCACCTCCAGGCCCTGACGGGCCAGATAGAGGGCCGTGGTCGTCCCGATGATCCCCGCCCCGATGACGATCGTCGCCGTCATGGCCGGTTACTTCGTCTCGATATGGGCGTGGACGACGATCTCGATCTTGGCGCCCGGCACCATCAGGTCGGCGATCACCGTGGCGCGGTTCGGGTAGGGCTCATTGAAGAAGGTCCGGTAGACCTCGTTCATGCCCGAGAAATACTCCTTCGAGGTCAGGTAGACCTGGACCTGGGTGACGTCGTCCATGGTGCCGCCGGCGGAAGCCAGGATCGACTTCAGGTTTTCCAAGGTCAGCCGGGTCTGCGATTCGATGTCGCCGTCATCAATCGAGCCATCGGCGCGGATCGGGATGCTGGCGGTGTAAAGCGTGTTGCCGCCCATGGTGGCCCATTCGACCGGGGTCGAATCGCCGCCGGGCAGGGTCGTCTCGACATTCTTGCGCAAGGTCATTCTCCTCTGGGTGACGAAGCCGCCGTTTCTGCTCAGAGGCGGCAAGGCACGGGCGGACCTGGGAAAGGCAGCGAGGCGTTCGGCTAACTGCGGCGCTCCTGCGCGCGCTCGATCCGGCGGACCAGCAATGACAGGGGGAAGCAGAGCGCAAAGTACATGGCGCCGACGATCAGGTAGATCTCCAGCGGCATGAAATATTGCGAGCTCAGGTCCTGGGCGCGCAGCATCAGGTCGGGTGCCGCGATCAGCGATGCCACCGAGGTGTCCTTCAGGAGCGAGATCGCGACATTGCCGATCGGCGCCAGGACGACCCGCAATGCTTGCGGCAGGACGATCCAGGCCAGCACCTGTCCCCTGGTCATGCCGATCGCTTGCGCGGCCTCGGTCTGGCCTTTCGGCACAGCTTCCAGGCCGGCCCGGTAGATCTCGGCGAGGTAGGCGGCGGCGTTCAGCCCGAGCCCGATCACCGCCGCCTGGAAGGAGCTGAAGGTGACCCCGATCGCGGCCAGGCCGAAATAGATGATGAAGAGCTGCAGGAGGGCCGGCGTGCCGCGGAAGATCTCGATATAGATGCCGGCCAGCCGGCCCAGCAGCGGGTTGCCGCCGAGCCTGGCCAGCGCCAGCAGGAGGCCCAGCACCAGGCCCAGCAGGAGGGCACCGAGTGCCAGCTGCAGGGTCGCGAGGGCAGCCGTGAGCAGTTCCGGGCGGATCATCTCCCACAGGTCGAGCACACCCATGGGCTCAGTGCGCCTTCTGCGGGGTGAAGCGGCGCTCGGCCCGCTTGACCAGATGCGCCACCGGCAGGCTCATCCCGAGATAGATCGCCGCCACCATCAGGTAGATCTCGTTGGTGAGATAGGTCTCGCTCACCAGCATCTTGGCGCGGAACGCCAGCTCCGGTACGGCGGCGGCCGAGGCGAGTGAGGTGTCCTTGAACAGGCCGATCGCGAAGTTGCCCGTGGGCGGCAGGGCGATGCGCACCGCCTGCGGCAGCACGATCACCCACATCGCACGGGCCGGGGTCATGCCGATCGCCAGCGCCGCCTCGCCCTGGCCACGGTCGATCGCGTTGATGCTGGCGCGGAATACCTCGGACAGGATCGCGGCACCGTTCAGCCCGAAGCCCAGGATCGCCGCGGTCGCGGCCGGCAGGGTGATGCCGAGCCTGGCCAGGCCGAAATACAGAATGAAGAGCTGGGTCAGGATCGGGACGTTGCGGAAGATCTCCAGGTAGACCCGGGCGATGCCGCCGAGGATCAGGTTGTCGGAGCGACGCATTAGCGCCAGGACGAAGCCCAGCGCTATTGCCACCAGCAGCGAGGCGATCGTCAGGAAGACCGTGGTGCCAGCACCCAGGAGCAAGGTCTGCAGGAGATAGGGCCAGAGCTCGGCCAGCCGGCTGCCGACAGCATCGTCCATTCCTCAATGGTCCTCGATCGCACGCAGGAAGGCTCGGGTGCGCTCCACCTGCGGGGCACGGAAGACCTGCCCGGGCGGCCCCTGCTCGACGATGGCACCATCGGCCATGAACACGACCTTGTCCGACACGCTTTCGGCAAAGCGCATCTCATGGGTGACGATGATCATGGTCATGCCCTCGACGGCCAGCTGGCGCATGACGTTCAGGACCTCGCCGACCAGTTCCGGATCGAGCGCCGAGGTGGCCTCGTCGAACAGCATCAGCTTCGGGCGCATCGCCAGTGCTCGGGCGATCGCGACCCGCTGCTGTTGGCCGCCGGACAGGCGATCCGGGTAGGCGTCGGCTTTCTCCGCCAGGCCGACCTTGGCGAGCAGCTCCATGGCCGCGGCCCGCGCCTCGGCCTTCGATTGGCGCAGCACCTTGACGGGGCCTACCATCACATTCTCGATGGCACTCAGGTGCGGGAACAGGTTGAAGCGCTGGAACACCATGCCGATCCGGGAACGCAGCTTCGCCAGCTCCCGGTCCGACATCGGCAGATAGCGCCCGTCCTTCAGCTTCTCGCCGATCGGCTCGCCGTCGATGAAGATGTGCCCGCCGGTCGGCCGCTCCAGATAGTTCACGCAGCGGAGCAGGGTGGTCTTGCCGGAGCCGCTGGGGCCGATCAGGGAAAGCTTCTGGCCGGGCTGGACCTCCAGGTCGATGCCGTTCAGCACCACGTGGGTGCCGAACGACTTGACCAAGCCTTCGATCCGGACGAGCGGCTGGGGCTGCTGCATCGATGCTGCGATCAGGCGAAGTACTGGCTGAAGTCGCGCTGCTCGTGTCCGAACGTTCCGATGATGTTGCCGGCCTCGTCGCGATCGACGCCGATCCGCGGATCGGGATCCATCGGCACCAGGTAGTCGGGGTTCTTGATGCCGTACTTGGAAAGGATCGGGCCGACCTGGCCGGACTTGTGCAGCCAGCGCAGGCCCTGGTTGATGGCGTCGAACAGGTCGGTGTTCTTGGGATCGATGCCCCAGATCGCACTGAACTTGCTGGTGAGCGTCGGGTAGGCCGGGTCGGCGACCATCGGCAGCTGCTTCAGCTTGAAGCCGGGGTTCTGCAGGATGATGTAGTCGACGATCGGCGCGTCCAGTACCGCGAAGTCGAGGCGTCCGGCGATGATGTCGCGCAGGCAGGGATCGATGCCGTCATAGAGCTTCAGTTCGGTGACGCCCGGCACCTTCTTCATGTCCGGGATCATCGCGAAGCCCGTGCCGGTGCCGATCGTCCGCCCGCTCAGGTCGGCGATCGAGACGGTCTCCGTGAACGGCTCGTCCTCGCGCATGATCAGGTAGGCGCCGGTGTAGAAGGCGGCATCGGTGAGCTGCAGGATGTTCGAGCGCACCTGCGTCCAGGCGAAGTTGCCGCCGAACCAGTCGGCGCGGCCGGACTGGACCGCCTCGATCACACCCGGGAAGCCCATCAGCACGACCTTGACCTGGAGGCCCAGCCGGTCGGCGATGAGTTTCAGCATCTCGAGGTCGGTGCCGATCGGCTGGCCATCACGCTCGCCGGTGAGCGGCATATCGCCGGTGCAGGCGGCGGTGATGACGCCTTTTTCCAGCGTCTGGATCTCGGGCGCCTGGGCCAGTGCCCGGCCCGGGACAGCCAGCGGCGCCATGCCGCCTAGGGCGACAGCGCCGAGACCGGCGGCCTGCAGAACGCGGCGGCGGCTGAACGGGCGAGAACGACGATCGTCGGTCACGATGACTTCTCCAAGCAGGAGGCCGTGCGGCAAGACACGCCTGCCGGTGCTCCGGGCAGCTTGCCGTATTCTGATTGAGGGCTCTGTATTGCGTCCACGCTAACATCAAGAAGCCGCGCATCAAGCGAAAAATTGCACATGCGCAATCGTTGCAAATCTTGCAACCGAACCGGGCATCTGGCATCCGGTCCGTTCAAACTTTGCCTGGCGGCGCAAGGCTGCCGGCATCAGCCCGGACCCGCTCCATGTCCAGTTCCGCCAAGAAGCCGACAAGACGTCGGAGCACGACGCCTGCCAAAGTCGACCCGCACGATCCGGGTCCGCTGATCCAGCGGCTGCGCAGGGAGAAGAACCTGCTGCTGAGCGATCTCGCGAAGCTGTCGGGCGTCTCCGCGTCGACCATTTCACGGATCGAGAACGGCAAGATTTCGCCGACCTATGGCGTCATGGCCAAGCTCAGTGAAGCGTTGGGCGTTCCCTGGGCGGATCTGATCAGCACGTCGACCACCTCGTTCGCAGCTGGCTGTCGCGCAGTCAGCCGCGCCGACGGCGGCGTCAAGCAGAAGACCGCGCGGGGCATCTACGAGTGGCTCGGCACCGACCTCGTCACCAAGGCGATGTTGCCGATCGTGGTCGAGGCTCTGCCCGACCATCCGGAACGCGTGCTCGAGGGGCAGAGCGGCGAGGAACTGCTCTACGTGCTCGAAGGTACGGTGATCTTCTACATGCAGCACTACGCGCCCCTCGTCATGGAGCCGGGCGACAGCGTCTACTTCGACGCGGGTACACCCCACGCGGCCTACGCCCGGGATGGCAGGGCACGATTCCTCTCGGTCACCTTCCAGCCGCGCTGAATGGTCGACCACGCATTTTGCAGATATGCAATTGACCCTGTCGCCGACCCGCTCCTAGGCTCGCGCCGCCCGGGCCTGGTGCGGCTCTGGCGCGAACGGGGTGGACGAACGTGCAGCAGCAGGAGAATGGCGGCTTCGACGATGCCGCCGACGTCGTGATCATCGGCTCCGGGTCAGCAGCCGCCACGGCGGCACTTACGGCTGCGAAGAAGGGCGCCTCGGTCCTGATCCTGGAGAAGTCCGACAAGCTGGGCGGCACCAGCGCCATGTCGGGCGCCGGCACCTGGATTCCCGCCAACCACCACATGCTGGCAGCGGGAATGCAGGACAGCCCCGCCGAGACGCTCACCTATCTTCGCGCGACGGCACCGGAAGGCTGGGCCGAGACCGAGGATGAGCTTTGGCAGGCGTTTGCCGAGAATGCGCCGAGGATGCTGGAGTTCGTCGAGGCCAATACGCCGCTCGAGTTCGCGCTGACCCATGAGGCCGATCCGATGGCCGAGTATCCGGGCGGGAAGACTGGCGGGCGCACGCTCTCGCCCAAGCCGCTGAGCCGCCGGATCCTCGGCAAGTATGGGCCGAAGCTGCGCCGCTCCACCCTGCCGCACATCTTCACCTATCAGGAGCTGTCCCACGACATCCAACGCCGCTTCCTGTCGACCGTGGTGAAGATGGCGCCGACCCTGATCCGGCGCTGGCTTACCGACACGCGCGGTCAGGGCAATGCGCTGATGGCCGGGCTGCTCAAGGGCTGCCTGGATGCCGGCTGCCGAATCGAGACCGAGGCCCGGGCAGTGAAGTTGCTGACCGACGAGGATGATGGCGGCGTGATCGGCGTCCTGGTCGAGCAGCGTGGCCGGCAGCAGCGCATCCGGGCCCGGCGCGGTGTGCTCCTAGGCACGGGCGGGTTCGAGTGGAATTCGGAGCTGTTCGCCCGGCACTTCCCGGGTCCGCTCGACTTCATCGGCAGTCCGCGCACCAATGAGGGCGACGGCCAGATCATGGCAGAGGCGATCGGCGCCAAGCTCGACCACATGGACCAGGCCAACATCTCCTACCTGGTGCCCACCCGCTACGAGGGGCGGCTGCACGGCATCCCGCTGGAGTTCCACACTGTACCCAATGCGATCCTGGTCAATCGGCTGGGACAGCGCTTCACCAGCGAGTACCGCTTCAACATGGGCGAGATGCTGGACCAGCGGGACGAGCACGGCCAGCCCGTGCACCTGCCGGTGTGGCTGATCACCGACGCCGACTTCTTCCGGAACTCGGGCCTGTTGCGCTGGTTCGCCCGCTTCGACAAGCGCTGGGTGACCAAAGCGCGTACGCTGGAGGACCTGGCCGACCGGGTCCGCCTGCCGGCGGCCCATCTCGTCCGGACGGTGGCCCGTTTCAACGAGCTGGCGAGCAAAGGCGTCGACGAGGATTTTCACCGCGGCGAGACGCCGCTCGAGAAGGAGCGCGCCGCCGTCAGCGGGCTGATGGTGCCGATCACCAAGCCGCCGTTTGTCGCCATCCCGTTCAATCGCTCGATCCTGGGCACCAAGGGCGGGGCGCGGACCAATGCCGCCGGCCAGGTGCTGCGCCCGGACGGCAGCATCATCGCCGGGCTCTATTGCGCCGGCATCGCCATGGCCAGCCCGATCGGCACGCGCGCGGTGGGCTCCGGCACGACGATCGGCCCGAACATGACCTGGGGCTATATCTGCGCCAACTCGATGCTGCAGGCGAACCGGGGCGACTGAGCATCCGGCTGCAACGACACTTCCAGGCCAGCGTTTTCCGCACCCATTTTGGCGACTGCCGCGAAACGTCTGGCGCTGTGGGCGCTCCCGTGACTCGCTCCTGCTGGAGCGGGCGGCGGCCATGGTGCCAAGGCGGCGGATCGGGTGAGCCTGGGGAAGCCTTGTTGCCGGCAGCCTATGGCGGCAACCAGCGGCTGGAGCGGATCGGGACCCAGCTGGACCCAGCGGCTTGTCTGCCACCGCCAATTCGGCATCGTGACCTGGAGGAAGCGCAACTTGTCCGGGTGCGAAGCGCATCTTGCCGTTGATCAGGGCAGGGACCCGAACCGCAAGGCGATCCTCACCGGGCCGACATCGGAGAGAGCATTGCCGCGCACGCGCTCATCTGCGGCGAAGGCCGAAAACGCGGACAAGTGCGACGAGTCCACGAGCCGGCGGGACGCCTCGATCGAGGGCATCACCGACCGGATCATCCACCGACGGCACGCGGACAAACGGCCATCATCCGGCTGGTGGTACTCGCAAGCTCGATCGTGCGTCCACTGGCTGCTGCCGGAACTGCCGTCGCGCAGGTGGTCGTCGTCGAGATCCGGACGCTCGCGGCAGGAGGTGCGTGGGCAGCGGAACGCGGGCAGAAATCCCAGCACCATCTCATGGGCGTGCCAGCGCAGCGCCGGCATGCCGGCCAACGTGCCGGTGCCCGACAGGTACAGCCATAGCCAGATCGGTACCGCGACCGCGGCGTAGGCGGCGGTCGGCTGCGGAAGATCGCGCCATGGTCATCCCGTCAGTCGTGATTAGGGCATGTTCGAGCGGGACGCGGTTCAGACCGCCACCGGATGCCTGCCGTCCCGAGCGAGATAAGCGTCGGAGGCGCTGGCCACCACCCGTGCCAGCTCCTGCCGGTGCCGGTCGATCACGACGCGGTTGTCGTCGATGCCAATCCGGCCGCCCTCGACCAGCGGGGCCATATGGTCCAGACCGGACACCTCGATCACTTGGCGTCAGCTGTGCTTGTCGGTCGCGTTCTGGAAGAAGTCCGCGGTGGTGCGGCCGATGGCAGATGCACCGGACCCGATCACGCTCATGGCGCTGTTCATCGTGCAGCCCTGGAAGTTCCGGCACAGTCTGCAAGTGTGCCGCTTGGCGCGGCGGAATGATCGATGTCGATCCTGCGATAGCCGCTGCTCCCTCTTCCTGCCACCTGGCAGATTGGCCGGGTCGGCGTGGAGGGGCCGCATTGGGTCGGCAGCATCCGCCAGCCACCGCCGCTACGTGCCGGGTAGCGGAGTGCATGCCGCACCCAGTACAGGTCGGTCTTCGGCTTGCGCCCGCGCACGGCCAGCAGCACCGGCTCGATCCGTTGCCACGCCTCCTGGGGCGGATCCGTCGGGTGATGCCTGTTCTCGCGGGTGATCCCGGCCATCGGGCTTCAGCCCGATCATCCGGAGGCCCGATCCCCCGGGAGATGTCGGCAACGCCGACAGCCGACCACGGCTTTTTCGGGGCCACATCCCGAGCTTCCACCACGGCCGTTCCGGTTCAGCAAGCCATGCTCGAACGGGCTTTAGGTCGTGACCGGAGGCCGGCCAGTGACCCCCTCCGGTCGGATAGAGCAGCAGCCAGATACCCCGTCAAACGAATGGACCTAGCGGTATCGCACTTACTTCACGGTCTCGAGATAAGAGATCAGGTTCTTTCGTTCGTCATCTTTCTTGACGCCGGCAAAGATCATCTTGTTGCCGGGGACAGTTTCCTTGGGATTTGCTAGATATTTATCAAGATGCTCCTCGTCCCAGGTCCATCCGGCTTCCTTCATTGCCTCTGAATATTTGAAGTTCTCTACGCTGCCTGCGGTACGGCCATAGACGCCATGCAGGGTGGGGCCGACCCGATTCTTGCCCGGCTCGACGGTGTGGCAGACGGCGCAGAAGCGCTTGAAGATCTTCGCCCCCGCCTCGGCATCCTGAGCCTGGGTGGCATTGCCCCAAGCCAGTGCGAGTGCCGCCGCGGCCACGATACAGCCGATGATGCGCATGTTCTGCCTCTCCCAGTCGTTTGCCGAGCACATGCCACGAGTGGCATGGCATCTTCATGCTTGTGGCATTCATGCCATGGGTGAACCCAATGCCAGATCACGTACCTAGCGCACCAGGGATAGCCGCCGCAGGCCATGTTCGGCCAGCCTCTGTGCTTCCCACGGAACCATTTCCTGCAGCGCCCGAAGGCGTGCTCCAGGATCCGGATAGCTTCGGCAAGGGTCTCAGGCCCTGGTTCGGCGACCGTGGCCACGCCGACTGCCACCTGCCGGTCTTCGCCGGCCAGACGCTGGAATAGCCGGGCTGCATCCGCCTCCGGCCGTGCCTCGACCCGGTCGGCCAGCAGGCCATGCAATCACGCCACCTGATCGTCGAGTTTGGCTGCGACCGCCTGCAGCTCCGTCTCGGTCTCGGGCAGCACCGGCGTCCGATCGCTCCAGATGCGAGACCCGCCTCCGCCTGAGGGACAAGGCCAGGCCATGGTCCGGCGACTGGGTGGTGAACTCCTCGGCCCGCGGCTGTACCGGGCATTCCTGGCATGGCCGCGTCGTGGGTAATGGAACGAAGGCGCAGACCTCATTGCCCACTGCAGGGGTAGGACACGCTTCGGGTTGGCTGGGGAGCAGCTGGCTCCCGCCTCGTCTTCTCCGGCGCTCCACAGGCTCCACCTGAACGGGCATCGCGGCAGGCGCCCCGACATGTCACGGCTGTGCTGCCGGACCCGCGCGCCATGCCCGTCCTTCTCGGTCAGCGGGGTGAGTAGCGTTGCCCGCTGCCGATCGCCGCCCGTGCGTGGCCGCCGCGAGCCGGTGATGACGCTGGGCCACTCAGGCTATTGCGAGCGCCTGGGCGAGATCGGCGATCAGGTCGTCCGGGTGTTCGATGCCGATGGACAGGCGGATGGTGGATTCCAGCACACCCATCCGTTCGCGCACCTCCACCGGCACGCCCGAATGGGTCATGCTCGCCGGCAGGCTCGCCAGGGATTCCGTGCCGCCGAGGCTGACCGCGAGCTTGAAGATCTGCAGCGCGTTGAGAAAGCGGAACGCCGCGGCCTGACCGCCTTGGATGTCGAAGGAGAAGGTCGAGCCGGCCCCGGTCGACTGGGCCGCGGAAATGCGCGCGGCGGCGGAATCCGGCGGGCTGAACGGCAGGTAGTGGACCTTGGCGACCTTGGCGTGGTCGCGCAGGAATTCCGCGATCGCGTGTGCGTTGCGGTCGGCGTGCTCCATGCGCAGGCTGAGCGTTTCCAGCGAGCGGCCGAGCATCCAGCTGGAATGGGGATCGAGCTGCGTGCCGATCGCACCGCGCAGCGCCTTGATCGGCCGGATCACGGTGCGGGAGCCCAACGCGGCGCCGGCGATCAGGTCGGAATGGCCACCCACATACTTGGTCAGGCTGTAGAGCGACAGGTCGGCGCCATGCTCGATGGGGTGCTGGAACACCGGGCCCAGCATGGTGTTGTCGCAGGCGAAGATCGGGGTGTGCCCTTGCCGGGTGCCGATCTCGTCGGCGATCCGGCGGAGCATCGCGATGTCGACGACATTGTTGGTCGGGTTGGCTGGCGTTTCGATCAGGATCATCGACACGCGGCCCTGGCCCATGGCCCGCTCGGCGGCAGCGCGGACCACCGTTTCATCGGTGCCGTCCTCGAGCCCGACCGAGCCGATGCCGAACGGCAGGAGCGTCTTGGTGAGCAGGGTCTCGGTGCCGCCATAGAGCGGCTGCGAGTGGAGCACCACGTCGCCTGGGCGGGCAAAGGCCAGGATGGCGGTGGAGATGGCGGACATGCCGGAGGAGAACAGAGCGCAACTTTCGGTCCGCTCGAACACGGCCAGCCGGTCTTCGACGATCTCGCTGTTGGGATGGTTGAAGCGCGAGTAGACGAGGCCGGCACTCTCGCCTTCCGGCGGCTCCCGTCGGCCGGACACCATGTCGAAGAAGTCGCGCCCTTCCTCCGCCGTGCGGAACACGAAGGTCGAGGTCAGGAAGACCGGCGGCTTGACCGCGCCCTCCGAAAGAGCCGGGTCGAACCCATAGTTCATCATCTGCGTCTCGGGATGGAGCAGATGGTTGCCGATATGGGTCCGCTTGGAGTGCTTGGGGGTCATCGGCGGCATGGCTTTCTCCTGAGTGCCCGGGCAGGAAGGTTGGTTGCGCCCCTTCGTCCAGGGCGACCGACGCTGACGGGACCGTTTCATCGCACTGCCTGGCAGAACGCGCGCAAAGCGGGCCCGTTTCATCCTGATCGGAGGGTGGCCGGAGGGCCAGGACGAGAATCACGCCAAGCGACACGCGACTAGTTCCGGTCAGCGGGGCCATGCGGAACCGGTGCCCGCTTCGCGGGGTTGAGGATCTACCTTCTTACCTGGAACGGAGCGCGAACATGGCGGACAAGGACCTGCAGTCCCTGTTTCTGCATCAGCTGAAGGACACGTATTTCGCCGAGAACGCGATCATCAAGGCGCTGCCGCAAATGGCCGCGGCAGCGCAGAGCGAGGATCTGCGCGGCGCGTTCGCGGTGCATCTGGAGGAAACCAAGAACCAGGTGAAGCGCCTGGAGAAGGTCTTTCAGCAGCTGGGCGAGCAGCCCCAGGGCGTCGAGTGCAAGGCGATCCAGGGCATCATCGCGGAAGGCGGGGAGATCATGACTGAGTTCCAGGGCGGCGCCCTGGACGCCGGGCTGATCGCCGCTGCCCAGGCCGTCGAGCATTACGAAATCACCCGCTACGGCACGCTGATCGCCTGGGCCAAGCAGCTCGGTCACACCGAGGCCCAGGGCCTGCTGGAGGAGACGCTGGCCGAGGAGGAGAGCACCGACGAGGCGCTGTCCGAGCTGGCCGAGGATGCGATCAACCCCAAGGCCGCGTGAGCGGGGCCAGCCGCCCGCCCGCCGGGCCGGGCGGCTGATCGACCCGCCAGCGCACGAGGCGCACGCTTGGCCTGGTACTTCACCGCCGACACCCATTTCGGTGATCCCCGCGTCCTGCGCATTGACCGACGCCCGTTCGGCTCGCTGGCCGAGCACGACCGGGCACTGGTGGAGCGCTGGAACGCGGCCGTCGGGGCAGGGGACGAGGTCTGGCACCTGGGTGACTTCGCCCGAGGCGACCGGGCGCGGGCCGAGGACCTGCTCGCTCAGCTCAACGGTACCAAGCACCTGATCATCGGCAACAATGACGGGCCCGCCACGCTGGAGGCCAGCGGCTGGTCCAGCGTGGCGCACTACCGTGAGCTCGCCGCCGACGGAGTGCGCCTGGTCCTCTGCCACTACCCGTTCCGCACCTGGAACGGGATGGGCAGGCGTGCCATCGACCTGCACGGCCATTCACATGGCCGGCTGAAGCCGCTGACCCGGCAGATCGACGTGGGCGTGGATGCCTGGGAGTTCCGCCCGGTCAGCCTCGCGACGATGCTGGCCGGGCGTCGCTACCGCGTCATCTGACGCTCCCGGTCACCAGATCAGGTCGCGCCCAGCCTGCAGCTCTGCAGGCGCCACCTGGTCCAGCGTCGCCACCAGGCTGGGCGCAGTACCGCCGGCCCCGTCCAGGTCGACGCGGATCTCCGTGCCGCCGGCTGCACTGGCCTTCAGCAGGACGTGCTTGCCGAGCACCGGCTCGCCGCCATCGAAGTCCTCGAGCAGGTCGCGCAGGTCGATCCGGTCCTCGCCCGGGTCGAAGTCGGTCACCCGGCGGCCGCTTCCGGCCGTCTCGAACACGAACAGGTCGTCGCCGGCACCGCCTTTCAGTATCTGGCTGCCTTTGCCCGCGATCAGGAGATCGTCGCCCGCCCCGCCGTCCAGATAGGAGGCGACCTTGTTGCCCTTCAGGATGTTGTCCTGGCTGTTGCCGATCCCGACCTGCTTTGTGCTGCCCTGCAGGAACAGGTTCTCGACATGGGCGGACAGCTGATGCCAGCTGGCCTTGCTCAGCACCGTATCGACCCCCTTGCCGCGACCCTCCACGACGATGTCGCCGGTGCTGTCGACCTTGTAGGTGTCGTCGCCGCGCCCACCGCTCAGATAGTCCCGGCCACCCCGGCCGTCGATCAGGTCGTGGCCGTCCGTGCCGTAGAGCCGGTCACTGCCGCTCGACCCCAGATTCGTGACAGTGGACGGCCGGCTGTAGGGCAGGTCGAGTACGTCGTCCGGCTCGGGCGTGGGAGCGGGTGCCGGGGTCGGCTCGGGCTCCGGAGCCGGCGTTGTACCCGTGCCGCTCGCATCGAGCTTCAGGTTCTGCGTGCCCATGGTGACCTGCTTGGTCTGGCTCACGCCGTTGCCGGAGAAGGTGACCGTCCAGCTGCCTGCCGCCAGGTCGAGCTGGTAGCCGCCGGTGGCCATGGTCTGGGTAGTGAAGCTGCCGCCGCTGCCGGTCACCTTGACCGTCACGCCGCTCAAGCCTTCGCCCGGGTCGTAAGCCTTGTCGCCGTCCGCGTCCTTGAAAGCCACGCCGGTCAGGATCGCCGGGCCGCCCTGGCGGCCGAACACCTCGGTGACCATGGCCGCTGTGCCGCCCTTGTATTCGCCGGACTGCAGGCCGATGCCTATTTCGCGCAGGTTGCCGTTCAGGATGTTGGCACGGTGGCCGGGGCTGTTCATGAGCCCGACATGCATCCGGTCGGCCTCGTCGCGCAGGCCGGCGGGGCCGCCCACCGACTGCATGGCGATGTTCTCCGCCCAGGTATTCCAGCCGGTATAACCGGCGGCCTCGATGCGGTCGCCGACATTCGAGCCGCCTGCACCGGTATGCGAGAAGGTGTCGGTACCGAGCATCCAGGCCGTATGGCTGTCGGCCGCGCTGTTCAGGTTCAGGTCGAAGGCGAGCGGCTGCACGCCGGCCTTGGCGCGCTCGATGTTGACGAGCTCGAGCAGGTATTGCTCGTCGGCGGTGGGTTGCGTCGGCACGTAGCTTGTCCTTGTCCGTTCGCCGGGATCGTCCTGATGGGCCCGACCGCGTCGTGGGGCGCCCAGCTGGGTTGCGCATGCTCCTGGCATGCGGCACCCGGTTCACGCGGCACGCGATCCCGGCATCGTGATCTCGCAGGTTCGGCCCGCCAGAAGATGCTCCTGCAGTTTCGCCTAATGCGCTAGCAGCATAATTGCCGGAAACAATTAAATTGCGTTATGTATCGGTTAATATTTTAGTCTTTCCAGAACACAAATATTGTTTATGCTAATCATAATTGCATTATAGTAGTTAGCTGCAACTTTTGATTGGCTCTGCTGGTATTGTGCCAGTTTCGCGATGTCATTGTTGCTCCTGCCGCAGGACTCGTGTCAAAGTCGAACCCCCTAGGCCGCAGGCCCTGCCGCATGCTGGGCCGCCACCCTGAACCGGACAAGGCAGGATTGGCCTGCGCGTGCAGCTTCCGGAATTCCATCCTGGCACGGATCCGTCCCGAGGAGCCGATCCTCTACACCCGCCTCAACTCATTCATCTCCCTGCAACCTTTCCTGCTGATCCGCCGGGGCCGGCGACCACCGGTGGCTGTCGATCGCATGTCAGGAGCGGCGGTCCTGCGGGTTTTTGTCGGTTCCTCTTCACTATCCGCGCCGGCTGGTCCATGGTCGGCGCCGCCATGGTCGCAGCGGACAGCGCGTTTCGGCGGAGAACGGATGGGGTTGCGTGATCGCCTGTCGCAGGCCGGCCTGTCGCTCACTCCCTCGGAGGCGAAGATCGTCCAGGTCCTGCTCGCCGACTACCCGATGTCCGGACTGGGCACTGCCACCAGCCTGGCCCGTCGCGCCGGCGTGAGCGACCCGACCGTGGTGCGGCTGGTGGTCAAGCTCGGCTACGAGGGCTTCTCCGCATTTCAGGCGGAACTCCTGGAGGAAGTGGAGGCCAGGCTGCGTTCGCCGCTCCTGATGATGGAGGCCAAGCGCCTTGCAGGCGCCGCCGACAGCATCGGCCAAGCCTACCTCGCCTCGGTACTGCGCAACCTGGACGACCTGCGCACCGCCACGCCGGTCCACAGCTACGAGCGGGCCACGAGGCTCATCTGGGAGGCCAGGGGCAGTATCCAGGTGCTGGGCGGCCGGTTCAGCCGCAACATCGGTGCGATGCTGGCGAGCTATCTGGGGCAGCTCCGGCCGGGCGTGCAGGACCTGGGTATCCTTTCGCCGGTTGACTTCGACCGGCTGGTCGACCTCGGTCGGCGCGACCTCCTGATCGTGTTCGACTATCGCCGCTATCAGGCCGACGTGATCGCGTTCGCCCGGCAGGCTGCCGAGCGCGGTACCCCGGTCGTCCTGTTCACCGACCCCTGGCGCTCGCCCATTGCCGAGATCGCCGAGGTGGTGCTGGTGGCGCCGATCGAGGCGGGCTCGCCCTATGATACCCTGGCGCCGGTGGTGGCGCAGATGGAGGCCCTGCTCGCCCACGCGATCGCCCGGCTGGACGAGCCAGCCCGACGGCGCGTCGCGGAGATCGAGCGGATCCGCCACGCGAACGCCGTCACCCTGGACGGCCCGGCGCCGGAACCGCCCGCAGCCGCCGCCGGGCGGCGGCGCAAAATGCAGCCATTCTGAACCGACGGCCTACCCATCGACCTGGAGAGAGTTTCGCAGATGACCGAGATCCTGCCGCGCCGCGACGAGCCCTATGCCCGGGGCAGGACGGCACTGCTCCTGGTGGACATGCAGCGCATCTGGCTGGAGCCGGGGCTCGACCCCGACCATGCCGACTGGGGGCCTGACCACTATTTCTACCAGATCAATCGCGAGGTCGTGATCCCGAACCAGCGCCGGCTCCTGGCCGCGGCGCGCGCTTCGGGCGTGGAGGTGCTGCACACCATCATCCAGAGCCTGACCGAGGACGGCCGCGACCGTTCGCTCGACCACAAGCTCACGCCGATCCACATTCCGCCGAGCCTGCCCGAAGGGCTGCCGCCGCCGGAGCTGGCGCCGGTCGGCGACGAGATCATGCTGCCCAAGACCTCGTCCGGCGTCTTCAACTCCACCAACCTCGACTATCTCCTGAAGAACCTGGGCATCCGGCACCTGGTGGTGGCGGGCGTGCTGACCGACCAGTGCGTCGACATGACGGTGCGCGACGGCGCCGATCGCGGCTACCTCGTCACCTGCGTGGCCGATGCCTGCGCCGCACCCACGCCGGAGCGGCACGCCACCGCGCTCAAGGCGTTCGGCGGCTATTGCTGGGTGACGGACACGGCCACGGTCGAGGCCCGATTCAAGGCACTCGGCACGGAGGCGCAGCCATGACCGACTGGAACACGACCCCGCTCGCCAGCATCGTCACGACCGACCTCGCCGCCATCACCCGTGGCCGGCCGGTGACCCATGACCGGCTCGACCGGATCGCCCAGACCGGCGTGGGCTGGGTCCCGGCCAATCTGTGCCTGACCGCATTCAACGTGATCGCCGATCCCAATCCCTGGGGCTCGACCGGCGACCTGCGGATCATCCCTGACCTCCAGGCCCGCTTCTCCACTGACCGGACCGGCGCGCCCACCCTGTTCGACATGGTTATGGGCGACCTCACCGAACTGGACGGCACGCCCTGGTCCTGCTGCCCGCGCAGCCAGCTCAAGGCTGCCCTTGCCGCACTGCAGGAGGCCACCGGCCTGCGTGTGCAGGCGGCTTTCGAGCAGGAACTCCAGCTCGCACCGGCCGATCCCGCCACGCCGCCCGGCCATGCCTTCTCGTTCGGCGCGCTGCGCGCCGCCGATCCGTTTGCGCCGCGCCTGATGGCGGCCATGGAGCAGGCCGGGATCGAGCCGGAGATGGTGCTGGCAGAGTACGGCCCCCACCAGTTCGAGGTGATCCATGCACCTGCCGACGCGCTGGCCGCCGCGGACCGGGCGGTGGCCATCCGCGAAATCGCCCGCGAGGTGGCGCTGCATCTCGGCCGGCGGGCCAGCTTCACGCCGAAGCCCGAGCGGGGCGGGGTCGGCAACGGCGTGCACATCCATTTCAGCTTCCTGGACGAAGCAGGCCGGCCAGCCATGCATGACGCGGCCGGACCGGGCGGACTGTCTGCGGTTGCCCTGGCGTTCCTGGCCGGCGTGCTCCGCCACCTGCCGGCACTGACGGCACTCACCGCGGCAAGCGTGCCCTCCTACTACCGCCTGGCCCCGCACAACTGGAGCGCGTCATACACCTGGCTGGGCGAGCGCGACCGGGAGGCGACCTTGCGGATCTGCCCGACGGTCCGGATCGCGGGACGGGACATCGCCCGGCAGTTCAACGTCGAGTATCGGGCGGCTGATGCCACCGCCAATCCCTACCTGGCGCTGGCGGCATTGGTCCGGGCTGGGCTCGCGGGCATCACCGAACGGCTGGCCCCCCCGCCGGTGGTCAGTGGCGATCCCGCCCTAATGGACGAGGCGGAGTGCCACCGCCTGGGCCTGCGCCGCCTGCCACTCTCGCTGGAAGCGGCGCTGGCCGCACTCGAGGCCGATGCCACCGTGACCGACTGGTTCGGATCGGCAATGATCGAGAGCTATATGGCGGTCAAGCGTGCCGAGATCGCCCGGCTGGACGGCCGGGACGAGTCCGAGATCTGCGCGATCTACCGGGCACTCTACTGATGGCGGACGGACCGGTGTCGGGGCTGGCGGCGGATGCCATGTCGGAGCCCGAGAGCGCATCCGCCGACTGGCCGGAGCCGGTGATCGTCCTGAACGAGGCTGGCAGTGCCTCCACCGTCCTGATCTGTGAGCACGCCTCGCGGCACCTGCCGGCCGAGTATCGCGGCCTGGGCCTGGCCCCGGCCGATCTGGAGCGGCACATCGCCTGGGACATCGGTGCCGAGGCGGTCACGCGCGGCCTGTCCCGGGTCCTGGACGCACCAGCCTTCCTCGGCACCTATTCGCGCCTGTTGGTCGACCTGAACCGGCCGTTCGGCGTGCCGTCCAGCATACCGGAGTGCTCGGAGGCCACCGACATTCCCGGCAACCGTGACCTGTCGCCCGCGGAGATCCTGCGCCGTCGCACCCGGATCTTCGAGCCGTTCCACCGCCGGATCGAGGCCTTCTTGGACCGGCGCCGCGAAGCCCGGCTGCGGACCCGGATCGTCACCATCCACAGCTTCACGCCGGTGTTCCTGGGCGAGCGGCGGCCCTGGCATGCCGGCATCCTGTTCGACCACTCGGAGGAGCTGGCACTCCAGCTGGTGGGGGCGCTGGCCAAGGACCGCCAGCTGATGATCGGCACCAACCAGCCCTACCAGGTCGACCGGGAGGGCGATTACGCCCTGCCGGTCCATGGCACCGACCGGGCGCTGCCGGCGATCCTGGTGGAGATCCGCCACGACCTGATCCGGGACGAGGCGGGGGTCGCGGAGTGGGTGGAGCGGCTGCGCGCCGCCCTGGAAGAAGCCTCGTGAGCGGCCGGCAGTGCCATTCATGATGTGGTGAGCCGCCTAAACGGAGCGGCCGTTGTGAGAAAGGAGCCTTCATGTCCGACCGGAATGCGGCGATCGCAGCCGTGCAGGCGCAGATCGATGCCGAACGCGACTGGCTGATCGATCTGACCAGCCGGATGGTGCAGGTGCCCACGGTCAACCCGAAATTCGAGGCGGACCCGGCGATCAACCGCGAGGCCGAGCTGCAGGCGCTGCTGGAGCCGATCCTGCAGGAGGAAGGCTTTGCCACCGAGCAGTGGGATGCCCTGCCGGGCCGGCCGAACCTGGTGGGCGAGCGCCCCGGCTCGGAGGAGCGCAGCCTGATCCTGTGCGGCCATATCGACGTGGTCCCGGTGGGCGCGGCATCGGACTGGACGGTCGATCCGTTCGGCGGCGAGGTGCGGGACGGCCGGCTCTATGGCCGAGGTGCCATCGACATGAAGGGCGGTGTGGCCGCCTGCATCGCGGCCGCCCGAGCGATCCGCCGGGCCGGGCTGGAACTGGAGGGCCGCCTTGCGCTCCATGCGGTGGTCGACGAGGAGGCCGGCGGCTTCGGCGCGATGGACGCGGTCAAGCGCGGCAAGCTCGCCAAGGCGGTGCTGGTCGCCGAGCCCACCTGGGGCGACGTGCTGCCCGCCGAGGGCGGGCTCGAATGGGTGCGGATCACCATCCGCGGCCGTACCGCCCATGCCGGCTGGCGCTACAACGAGATCTACCCGCAGCGGCACACTGCCGACCGGCTGGAGCCGGGCGTGAATGCGATCGACCTGGCCAACCGCTTCATGCAGGCGCTGCGCCACTACGAGAACGATCGCGGCCGGGCGGTGGACCATCCGCTGGTGCCGGTCGGGCTGAACACGATCAATGTCGGCGTGATCCAGGGCGGTGCCGGCCTCGGCGAGAACGGCCTGCCGACGATCATGACCAACCCGGCGATCATCCCCGACGTGGTGGTGCTGGATCTGGACATGAAGTTCCTGCCGAACGAGAGCTCGGCCGAGGTCCGCCGCGACTTCGAGGCCTTCGTCCACCACTTCGCCCAGACCGATGCCTGGCTGCGTGACCATCCACCTACCGTACAGTGGGAGCTGGGCGGGCTGCATTTCCCGGCCATGAACACGCCGGTCGACCACCCGCTGGTCGCCTCGCTGGTCGAGCACAAGACCAGGCTCGGTACCGCACCCGAGATCCGGGGCTTCGTCGCGGTTTGCGACGCCGCCCATTATGCCGGGGCAGGGGTAGATGGCGTGATCTTCGGCCCCTCGGGCGACGGCTTCCACGGCGTCGACGAGTATGTCGACCTCGACTCGCTGGTCGAGGCCACCAAGGTGATCGCTGGTGCCGTGATCGACTGGTGCGGGGTGCGCTGACCGCTGCCAGGCCGCCGGCCGGCGCTCAGTCGCCGGTCGGCACTATGCGCGTGGCCTGGGCGAGGTCACCGTCGAACCAGAGCAGCGGGCTGCCCCCGCCGTTCATGGTGACCGACAGGACCTGGCCCAGCAGAATGCCGTGGCTGGCGCCGTCATGGACCGTTTCCAGCGCGCACTCGAAGGTGGCCAGCGCGTCGGCCAGCACCGGCACGCCGTGTTGGCCTGCCACCCAGTTGCCGGCGGCAAAGCGCGGCTCGCCGCTCTCGGCGAAGCGGCCACCGAACCGGCTGGCCAGCTCGCCATGTTCAGGGCGGAGCAGGTTCACCGCGAAGCAGCGATTGCGCAGGATCGGGTGGAACGAATCGGAATCGCGGTTGATGCAGGCGAGCAGGGTCGGCGGGTCGGCGGAAACCGAGGTCACCGCGGTCGCGGTGAGGCCGAACCGGTCCGGTGCTTGGCCAGTGGTCACGATCGTCACGCTGGCCGCCAGGCGGCGCATCCCGTCGATATAGGACACCCGGTTCACGCTCACCCGCTTCTCCCGCCCGTTTACGTCCGCCGCTCGCGTCGGTGTCCTGCGTTTTCCTCCGCTCGGCAAGCAATGCGGCATACCGCCAGAACCGCAACCTTGCGGCGGCACACGCGTTCCTGAAACCCCAACGGGCTGCGGCCAAGGCGGGTTGCTTGGGTAGGACGGGAGCTGGACAATGGCGGACCTGGCACGGGCCCGGGCACAGATGGTCGAGCGGCAGCTGAAATGCCGCGGCATCGCCGACCCGCGCGTGCTGGCAGCCATGGCGAGCGTGCCGCGCGAGGCGTTCATCGCCGAGAGTCAACGCGACGCCGCCTATGTCGATGGTCCGCTGCCGATCGGCGATGGCCAGACCATCTCGCAGCCCTATGTGGTCGCCATGATGCTGCAGGCCGCTCTGCTGCAGCCGGACGACCTGGCGCTCGAGATCGGCACCGGCTCCGGCTATGCCGCTGCCGTCATGGCCGAGATCGTGCGACAGGTGCACACGATCGAGCGGCACCCGCGCCTGGCCGAGATCGCCCGGGCCCGCCTGGAGCTCATGAAGTACCGCAACGTCCAGGTCCACCTGGGCGACGGCTCGCTCGGCTGGCCGGACGCGGCACCTTTCGACGCGATCATCGCGGCGGCCGGCGGGCCGGTCGTGCCGGCGACGCTCAAGGGTCAGCTTGCGATCGGCGGGCGGCTGGTCATGCCGGTGGGACCTGGCGGCGAGCAGCGCCTGCTCAAGCTCACCAGGCAGAGCGAGACCGGCTTTCGCGAGGAAGACCTGGGTGCCGTCTGGTTCGTGCCGCTGATCGGCGCGGAAGGCTGGCAGGCTTCTACCACGGCCGGAATGGAGCCTGACCCGTCCGGCTGACCGCAACCGGCTGCTGTTCCCGCCCCGCCTTCTGGCTGCCGGCCGATATGACGGAACGATTTAGCCGAGCGGCAGCTTCTACTATCAGTGCGCTAGAGCGGTTTCCGATCAGACTGCATCGTAGACATAGCCGGCAGCGGCGAAATAGTTGGCACATTC
>NZ_DATMFZ010000357.1:0-17017 GCF_035556675.1 Geminicoccus sp.
TGGGTTCTGACGGCCGGCGTAATGCCGACATCCGGCAGATTCGGCACCAGGAGGTCGGTCGCACCGGCCGCCACGAGATCGGCGAGGATCGCTTGCAACGCGGCAATGGCGGCATCGACCTGCGAGGATCCGGGCTCGGCCACCGCGGCGAGCAGGTCGTTGCCGCCGCCATAGACGATATGGAGCGTCCGGCCGCCAGGCCTGGGCAGGCGGAGGAACTGATCGACCTGGGCCTTCAGACCATAGGGGCCAGCTGCCGGGTCGAGCCGGGCGCCGCCCACCGCGAAGTTCGAGCCGCCCGCCTGTGCCGCGCGCAGCTCCAGGCCCAGCCGCTCGGCCAGCACCTCAACCCAGACCGGCCCGTTCGAGAACCGCCCGGCATTGCCGGTGTCGGACAGGCTGTCGCCGAACACCACCACATGGTCGAAGGCCGGTGGCGAAGCGGCGATGGCCGCTGCTGCCGACATGACGATCGTCATCATTCCTCCCGCCAGGAAACCGCGCAGGATCCGCATGGGCACATTGTCTCCGAGAGCGGCTGCCTGAGCCTCGACAAGCCATCGGCTCATATGGTTCGTCAGGGTGATGGCGGCGAGCGGGACGCAGGCTGATCCTGCCGGACACGCTGCGGCCCATCGGCGGTGACGAGCTTGAGGAACCAGTCATGACGGTGCCGACGCTCGGCCAGCTCCTCCTGGGCACGGAGGGGCTGGCACTCCTGCGCCTGGCGTTTTCCGACGATGCTGCCGCGCGCGAGGCCCGGGTCGCCGAGATCCGCAGCCTGATCGAGCGCTATGGAGAGCCGGACCTGGCCGCACCGCTGGCAGCGCCGGAATATGACCTGGACCAGGGCTATGGCCTCTGGTCGCAGACTTACGATCAGCCCCTGCGCCTCTTCCCGGTCGAGGAGCCAATCGTCCATCGCCTGCTGGCAGCCCTGCCGGTGGGCCGGGTGCTGGATGCCGCCTGCGGCACCGGCCGCCATGCCGCCTGGCTGACAGCGCGCGGCCATCAGGTCGTGGGCGTGGACGGTTCGCCCGCCATGCTGGCCAGGGCGAAGGCGAAGCTGCCGGGCTGCCGCTTCGAGCAGGGCGACCTCGCCGCCCTGCCGGTGCCGAATGCGTCGGTCGACGCAGCCTTGTGCGCCCTGGCCCTCGTGCATGTGGCCGACCTCCGGCCGGCACTCCGGGAACTCGCCCGGGTGGTGCGGCCCGGCGGGCAGGTGGTGATCAGCGACGTCCATCCGGTCCTGGTCCAGCTCGGCTGGCAGGCCCAGTTTCGCACGGCCGAAGGTGGGGTGGGCTTCATGCGCCTGAACCGGCACTTCGCGGCAGACTATGCCGCGGCGGCGCTGGACGCCGGCCTGCAGCTCAGCGGCCTTTATGAATCGCCGCTCACGCCGGAATCTGCCATGACCGTCGCCCGCGAGCCATTGCCGGACGCCAACGCGGCCGCCTGGGTGGGGCTGCCGGGGGTGATCGTCTGGCATTTCATCAAACCCGGCCCGGCGCCGGCCCGGCCCTGAGCCCAGCAGCGGAACTGCGACTTGCCCGACGACGTCTTCGAACTCTTCGACCTCGAGATCGAGGTGATCGGCTCGGACCGGCCGATGGTGTGCAACCACAAGATCGGCGACCGGCTGTTCCTGTCCGGGGAGAACCTGTCGATGCCGGCGGGCCAGAGCTTCCCTCTCTACCCGCTGGCGGCCCTGCTGCCGCTCCTGCCAGCCAAGCAGCGCGACACCCACCCGAACGACTGGATGACCACCGATGCCGTCATCGCCTGCCCGGACCCGCATTGCGGCGGCCGCTTTTTGATCCGCCGCACCGGGCGCACGAGCTTTCGCCATGGCGACACCACCCGGGTGCCGCTGCGTGCGGAGGCGGTGCGATGAGTGTCGAGACGTTCGAGCTGGTGCCGGGCTACCAGGTATCCCGGATGCTGCGCGGTGCCTGGCAGCTCGCGGGCGGGCACGGGCCGGTCGACCAGGACCGTGCCGTGGCGGAGATGGCGAAATTCGTCGATGCCGGCATTACCACCTTCGACTGCGCCGACATCTATACCGGTGCGGAGGAGCTGATCGGCCGGTTCCGGGCCGGTGCCTCCAGCGAGCAGCGGGCACGGCTCAAGGTCCACACCAAGTTCGTGCCCGACCTGGGCCAGCTCCACCAGGTCGACCGTGCCTATGTCACGCGCGTGATCGACCGCTCGCTCGCCCGGCTCCGGACCGAGCGGCTGGACCTCGTCCAGTTCCACTGGTGGGACTATGCCGTACCGGGCTGGCAGGAGGCCGCCGGCCACCTGGTCGACCTGCAGAAGGCCGGCAAGATCCACCTCCTGGGCGGCACCAATTTCGACACGAGGCACAGCCGGGCGCTGATCTCGGCCGGCTATCCGCTGGTCTCGATGCAGAGCCAGTATTCGCTGCTCGATGCGCGGCCGGAGCAAGGTCTGGTGCCGCTCTGCGCCGAGCAGAGCATGAAGCTGTTCTGCTACGGGACGCTGGCTGGCGGCTTCCTGACGGAGCGGTGGCTCGGCCGGCAGGAGCCGGACCGGCTGGAGAACCGCTCGCTGGTCAAGTACCGACTGATCATCGACGACATCGGCGGCTGGGACCTGTTCCAGGCCCTGCTCGCCTGCCTGAAGCGGATCGCCGACCAGCACGGCGTGGGCATCGGCAACGTCGCCACCCGCTGGGTGCTGGACCGCCCGCAGGTGGCCGGCGTGATCGTGGGTGCCCGCTATGCCGACCACCTGCCCGCCAACCTCGCCACCTTCGGCTTCGCGCTGGACGAGGCGGACCGGGCCGCGATCGATGCGATCCTGGCACAGCGCCGCCCGCTGGAAGGCGACTGCTTCGACCTGGAGCGCGACCGGACCGGGCGGCACGGCAGGATCATGAAGTACGACCTGGGCGACGCGCCGGCCTGACCGGCGTCCGCCGTGGCGACGCTTGACGGCCGGCACCCGGCCGGCCTCCATTCCGCCTCTCGAGCCGCGGGCGACCAGGTCGCCTGCGCGGCCGTATCCGGGGGGATCATTCCGTGAAGCTTCGTCCAGCCGTCCTGGCGCTCGCCGCCCTGTCCGCCACCGCCCTGCAGCCCCTGGCGCCGGCCGCCGCCCAGGACTGCACGATCACGGTCGGCTCCGTCCTTTCCCTGACCGGGCCGGCCGGGCGGTTCGGCCAGGCGGCGGCCAAGTCGGTCGAGCTGGCCTTCCAGGACCTGAACGAGGCGGGCGGTGCGGCCGGCTGCAGGATCGTGGCGGATGTGCGCGATGCGCAGAGCCAGGGCACGGTCGCGGTCGATGCCGCGCGGCAGCTGGTCGACCTGCAGAAGGTCCCGGTGATCATCGGCGGCGACATTTCCTCGGTCTCGATCCCGATCGTCACCGCGGTGACCGGCCCGGCCGCCGTGGTCCAGGTCTCGCCGGTCTCGACCTCGCCGACGCTCACCACGCTCGCCAAGGAAGGCAAGACCGGCGGGATCTTCTTCCGCACCATCACGTCCGACGCGCTGCAGGGCACGGCTGCCGCCAAGTATGCGATCGACCAGGGGCTGAAGAAGCTCGCCATCGTCCATGTGAACAACGATTTCGGCGTCAACATGGTGGCCGAGTTCCAGAAGGTGTTCGCCCGGCTGGGCGGCGAAGTCACCTCCGTCACCCCCTACAACCAGAACCAGGCCTCCTATCAGCCGGAAGTCACCGCCGCGCTCGATGGCGACCCAGAGGCCCTCTACCTGGTGGCCTATCCGGGCGACGGCACCACGATCGCGCGGACCTGGATCGCCCAGGGCGGGCCGGCGAAGTTCCTCCTGAACGACGGCATGAATTCCGCCGACTTCATCCAGGATGTCGGGCCTCAGTATCTGGACGACGCGTTCGGCACCTCGTCCGGTACCACCGCCACGCCGTCCACCGACTATTTCTGCGAGGCCTATAACAGCTTCGCCAAGGAGTTCGACTGCCAGGCCCCCGCGGCCGATCGGGCCTATGACGCCGCGGCGATCGTGGGCCTCGCGGTGGCGATCGCCGGCGAGCCGGACAAGGCGCTGATCAAGGCGGCGATCCCCAAGGCCGTCGATCCCGCGGGCGAGACGGTCCATGCCGGGCCGGACGGCTTCAAGAAGGCGCTGGCGCTGATCGCGGAAGGCAAGCCCATCCGCTATGAGGGCGTCACCGGGCCGGTGCAGTTCGACCAGTATGGCGACATCACCGGGCCGTTCCGGCTTTGGCGGATCCAGAACGGCGAGGTAACCACGATCGGCGAGATGGGCGCCGAGGAAGTCGGCCAGCTCAAGGCCGAGGCGGATCAGTAGGGGACGCCAGGGCGGGGAAAGATCCCCGCCCCGTTGTCCACGATCCTCAGAGCAGCCCCGCGATCCGGGCGTGGTAGAGGAGCATGATCGTCTTGGCGTCGGCGATCTCACCCCGGCCGATCATCGCCAGCGCCTCGTTGAACGGCAGCTCCACCACCTCGATGTCCTCGTTCTCCTCGGCCAGCCCGCCGCCATCGCCGTCGCGCATGGTGGCGTCGATCTCGGCCATGAAGAAGTGGAGGCGCTCGGACACCGAGCCCGGGCTCATATAGGGGGCGAACAGAGGCTCGACCCGAACGACCTTGAAGCCGGTCTCCTCCATGGCCTCGCGCCGGATCGCCTCGGCCGGCTCGCGCTCGTCCAGGAGACCGGCGGGCGCTTCCAGCAGGAACCCGTCCGGATGACCGTTGACCAGGGCCGGCAGGCGGAACTGGCGGACCAGCACCACCGTCCGCCGCTGCCGGTCGTACAGGAGAATCACCGCACCGTTGCCGCGGTCATAGACCTGGCGCACGACCGGCCGCCAGGTGCCGTCGCGGCCCCGATATTCGAACCGGTACTTGCGCAGGACGTAATGATCCTGGCTCAGGATCTGGACCTCCTGGATCCGGACCCGGTCGGTAGCACCTTCGGCCAAGCAGTTTCTCCCGTCCGCCATTCGACCGCTGCCCGGCCTTGCAACAAGAAGGATGGCCTCAACGTCCGCGTGCCGACCTGCTAACCGGAGCCGGCCCATTCCTGCCGAGGTCAGCCAGCCATGCCAGCGCCGCTTCCCGCCGTCGAGAGGATCGAACTAGCTCCCGGCCTGGAGGTCGCCCGTGTGGTGACCGGGCTGTGGCAGGTGGCCGACATCGAGCGCGTCTCCGGGACGATCGACCCGGACGAGGGGGCGAAAGCACTGCACGCCTATCTCGCCGACGGCTTCGACAGCTTCGACATGGCGGATCACTATGGCAGTGCCGAGGTCATCGCCGGCCGCCTGCGCACCGCACTGGCCGAGGGAAGCCTTGCCACGCTGCCCGGCGCCCGGCTCGCCACCTTCACCAAATGGTGCCCTGAGCCCGGGCCGATGACTGCGGAGGTGGTGCGCCAGGCAGTCGATCTGGCCTGCCGCCGCCTCGCCACCGAGCGGATCGACCTCCTGCAGTTCCACTGGTGGCTGTTCGAGCATCCGGCTTGGCTGGATGCAATGCGCGAGCTGGCGAGGCTCAAGGAGGAGGGTCGCATCCTCCATCTGGGCGTGACCAATACCGACACCGACCATCTGCGCGTCCTGGTCGCCGAGGGCATCCCGGTCGTCACCAACCAGGTCTGCGTCTCCCTGCTGGACCGCCGGGCCACCGGCCCGATGGCCGGATTCTGCCGGGCGCACGGCATTCGGCTGCTGGCCTATGGCACGCTCGCCGGCGGCTTTCTGTCCGAGCGCTGGCTGGGCCGGCCGGAGCCGGCCGAGATCGGCGACTGGAGCAAGATGAAGTACCGGCGCTTCATCGATGCGGCCGGCGGCTGGGACGTGCTGCAGGCGATCCTGCGGGCCTGCGCCGAGGTGGCCAAGCGGCACGGGGTCTCGATCAGCAATGTCGCGACCCGCTGGGTGATGCAGCAGGAGGCGGTGGGTGTGGTGATTGTCGGGGCCCGGCTGGGCGAGAGCGAGCATCGCGACGACAATCGCCGCCTGTTCGGCTTCAGCCTGGACGAGGCGGACCTCCAGCGGATCGACGCGGCGCTGGCCGATAGCCGGCCGATCCCGGGCGACTGCGGCGACGAGTATCGCCGCCCGCCCTTTTTGACCGCGTCCGGCGACCTGTCGCACCATCTGGACAGCCTGCCGCCGGTCTACCAGGCCGTGCCGGTGGATGGCCGGCCCGGCCGCCTGCGCATCGACAGCGGCAGCGTCTGGGAGCCGATCTGCGGCTATGCCCGCGCGGTGCGGATCGGCGACCGCATCCTGGTCTCGGGCACCACCGCCACCCATGGCAGCGGCGAGATGATCGGCCAGGGCGATCCGGCGGCGCAGACCGTCTACATCCTGGATAAGATCGCGGCCTCGATCCGCTCGCTGGGCGGCAGCATGGCCGACGTGGTCCGCACCCGCGTCTACCTGCGCGATGCCGAGCAGTGGGAAGCGGTCTCCCGGGTGCATGGCCGCTATTTCGGCGAGATCCGCCCGGCCAACACGCTGCTGGAGGTCGGCCGGCTGGTGGGCGACTACGACGTGGAGATCGAGGCGGAGGCGGTGGTCGACTGACCGGGCTGCGGCGCCACGTCGACCTCGACCTCCACCGTATGGGCGCCGCCGCCGAAGATGACCCCGTTCACCGGGCTGACATCGGTGAAGTCGCGGCCGAACGCCACCGTCACGTGCTCCTCGCCCGGGATCACGTCGTTGGTGGGGTCGAGGTCGACCCAGCCAAACGGCGGCGCCCAGACCTGGACCCAGGCATGGGACGCGTCGGCGCCGACCAGGCGCGGCTTGCCGGGCGGCGGGCGGGTCAGCAGGTAACCGCTGACATAGCGGGCCGGCATGCCATGGGCGCGCAGGGCTGCCAGCATCAGGTGAGCGAAGTCCTGGCAGACCCCGCGTCGGAGCGCGAAGCACTCGGCGACCGAGGTACCGACCGCGGTGGCACTGGAATCGTAGGTGAAGTCTCGGTTGATCCGGTGGGCGAGCTCGATCGCGGCGGCCAGCACCGGCCGCTCCGGTGCCAGCATCGGGGCCGACCAGGCATGCAGCTCGTCCGGGCAGCGCACTGCCGGCGATTCGAAGCGGAACTGCCGCACGTCCAGCGTATCGGCCAGGTCGGGCTGGGCTTCTTGCGCGTCGAGCGAGCCCACCGGCAGGCTGCGCTCCGGGTCGAGCCCCTGCCTGGCCCGGACCTCGACCTCGCTGCGCGCCAGCACGGTGAAGCTGTCGTGCTCCTGCTCCAGCGTCACCACGCTCATGGCGTTGCCGAAGAAGTCGAGCGTGTCGCGCATCACCGTGGGGCCGGGCCGGATCTCCAGATGGAAGCGGCGCACGTCCTGGCGGTCGGTCAGGCGCGGCGAAAGGTGCAGGACATGGTGGGCGATCGAGACCGGTAGCCCGTAGCGGTAGGTCGTGCGGTGGCTGACCTGGAGGATCACGGCACGCGGCTCCGGCTGCGCGCCGAGGTGGTGACGATCCGCTCGGTATGCGCGAAGTAGGCGCGGCCGATCAGGTCGGACAGGTCGGGTAGGCCGTGCTCCAGCTCCTCCAGGAGTCGGTCCAGCCCCGGCAGCGGCTGCTCGCCTTTCGCCAGGGACTCGATCTCGGTGACCTGCACAAGGCTCGCCATGCGCAGGGCCAGGCGCCGGTCCGGCCCGCGATGGGCCGCTTCCTCGGCATGGGGCAGGCGCTCGACATGGTCGGCAACCCGGTGGAGCTGCCAAGCGACCGAGCGGGGGTTGGTCTCGTCCAGCAGCAGGAGGTCCAGCACTGGCAGGAGCAGCGGCCGGGTCAGGTAGCGCGAGCGATAGGTCATCGAGCTGTCGCCCAGCTCGAGCAGGAGGGGCAGGATGCCCTCGGCGCCGATCGCGTCGTTGCCGACCAGCAGTCCGCGCATGAGGTCGACCAGGTTGGACGCCCGCTCGATGCGTCGGCCCATCTCGATGAACCGCCAGGCATAGTTGCGGGTCATGTTCTCCGCTTCGGTACCGGCGAACGCAGTGAGCTGGCGCAAGCCCACATCGAGCAGCTCCGCGGTCTGCCACCCGATCAGCCGTGCCGGGCGGGTGCGCCAGGCGGGATCGCCGTGCAGTGCCGCGAGGAGCCGCCAGGCGTCGTGGCTGATCTGGTCGCGCACCAGCGTGGCGGTGCGGTGGACCTCGCCCAGCGTCTGCCGCAGCCCGTGCGGGCGCGCCTGGTCGAAGATCAGGGCCGCCAGTGCCGCATCGATCCCGTCATCGCCCGGCACCTCCGGGGCATCGAAGCGCGGCACGCGGCCGCGCCGGTCCTGGAGGTGGAGGAGCCGGCCCAGCACGGCTGGACTTACGCCCTGCCTGGTGCCGTCGATGCGGTGGGCCAGGACGGCGCGCAGCACGCGGATCAGCGATTCCGACCGCTCAGCATAGCGGCCGAGCCAGAACAGATTGTCGGCAGTGCGGCTCAGGAGGTCGCGGCCGCTCCGGCGCAGATGGATGATGCTCAGGCTGGGTTGCAGGATGCTGCCCTGGACCACCTCCGCCTGGTCGGTGAGCACCCACAGGTCGCCCGCGCCATGGCCGTTCGGCAGGCCGACCGTCGTGCTGGCACCGGCATAGCGCAGCAGTGCGCCCGGCATCACCCGCCAGCTGCCGTCGGCGCCGAGGCTGGCATAGACGCGCAGCGCGCCGTGGGCCGGCCGCACCAGGGCCCGGCCGTCCTGCTCGACGAAGGCTGGGAAGGTGGCGAGCGGCACCGGCGCCAGGGCCATGTAGCGGTAGCCGTAGCGCTCCAGCCGGTGGCGCAGCTCCTGCGCCTGCCTGGGCTGGAGCTGGGCGGGCTCGACGGTCGCCGCCGCCTCGCCAGGGTCGTTACGCGCCGTGGCAAGCTCGACCCGCCAGCGCTCCGGCTCGGCGAACAGCCTGGCGCGGGCGGCAGGATCGCCCAGCCAGAGTGCCGGCGCATCCGGGATCAGCAACTCCTCGCCGGTGAGATGGCGGGTGAGCGCCGCCATGAACGGTGCCAGCACCCGGTTCTGCACCACCCCGGTGCCGGGCAGGTTGCGCAGCTGCACGCCACCCGCCTGGATCACCCGGATAAGGCCGGCCACGCCCAGGCCCTGCGTGCCCGGCACTTCCAGAGGATCGCAGGCGAACCCGTCGATCTGGCGCAGGAGCAGGTCGACCCGCTGCAGCCCGTCCAGCGTCTTGAGGTAAAGCCGCTCGTCGCGGACCGTCAGGTCGGCAGTCTGGGCCAGGGTGTAGCCCAGGTAGCGGGCGAGATAGGCATGGCCGAAATAGGCGGGCTGGTCGGGCTCCGGCGCCAGCATGACGATCCGGCCGTCCTCCTTGCCCGACGCCGCGACCAGATCGTCGCGCAGACCCTGGAAGTAGCCGACCAGGCGCTGGGCCTCGCAGCGGCGGAACAGGTCGGTGAAGCCATGGGTCATGGCCAGCCGGTTGGCCAGGGCATAGCCGAGGCCGGAGGGCGCCTCGGTCTGGTCGGCCAGCACGACCCAGTTGCCATCGGCATCGCGGGCCAGATCCACCGCATAGCTGGTCAGCGGCTCTTCCATCATGGCCGGATGGCCGGCCACCGCATGAATGAAGCGCTCGCCGCCCAGGATCAGGTCAGCCGGGATGCGGCCCTGGCGCAGCAGGTTCCGTGGCCCGTAGAGATCGGCCAGGATCCGCGCCACCACCTGGGCGCGCTGGCAGACCGCCGCCTCGATGCGGCGCCATTCGCTCTCGGCCAGCAGCAGGGGCAAGGTGTGCAGCCGCCAGGCGAAGGCACGGTCGTCCGGATCGGCATAGACGTTGAAGGCGGCACCGTCCTCGCGCACCAGGCGCACCGCACTGGCCCTGGCCGCCTCGAGTTCGTCCGGCCGCATGGCGCCGAGCTGGCTGGCCAGGCACTGCCAGGCCGGCCTGACCCGGCCTCCGGCATCCATGAACTCGTCAAACCTGCCGGGCTCGGGCAGATAGCCATCGAACAGCCGGCCATCGCCCGCGACCGGAGGCGGCAGGGCAGCGGCAATCAACCCCATTGCTGGCTCTTGCTCTGCACCCACGCCGAAACCACCGTCGCCCCCTCGATCCTGCCGGCGCTGGACCCCACGTCCGGCAGGCCCAGCCTAGTGTCAGCCGGGCCCGGTGTCTGCCCCGCTGCCCAGCGCCTTCTGCATGATCACCACGTCCAGCCAGCGGTCGAACTTCCAGCCCACTGCCTGCATGGTGCCCACATGCTCGAACCCGAGGGCGCGATGGACCCCGATCGAGCCGGCATTGGCGGAATCGCCGATCACCGCCAGCGCCTGCCGCATGCCGGCCGCCTCGCATTGCCGGAGAAGCTCCGCCAGCAATGCCCGGCCGACTCCGCCGCCCTGGCAGTCCGGTGCGACATAGATCGAGGTCTCGGCCGCATAGCGGTAGGCCGGGCGTGGCCGGAACCAGTTGGCATAGGCATAGCCCAGTACGGTTCCTGCCGCGTCGACCGCCACCAGCCAGGGCAGGCCGCGACCGGTCACCTCGGCGTGGCGGCGGCGGATCTCGTCGAGGCCGGGCGCCTCCAGCTCGAAGCTGCCGGTGCCGGTCTCCACCCAGTGGGCATAGATGGCTTGGCAGGTGGCTAGGTCCTGCTCGTGGGCTTGCCGGATGGTTGCCATGAACGCTTCCTCAGTGGCGGCGCAGGTCGAGGGTGAGCGGGAACTCCGGGTCGGGCGACGGCGGCCCCGGCTGGAACGGGCCCTGGCTGTGCCCGGTCCGCTCGAAGCGGGCGAGGCGGCGTGCCTCGGCCTCGTAGGAATTGATCGGGAAGGTCTCGTAGTTGCGCCCGCCCGGATGGGCGACATGGTAGGTACAGCCACCCAGCGACCTGCCGGCCCACTGGTCGTAGAGGTCGAACACCAGGGGCGCGTGCACGCCGATCGTGGGGTGGAGGCAGGCGGCCGGCTGCCAGGCCCGGAAGCGCACGCCGGCCACCTGCTCGCCATGGGTGCCGGTGGGGGCCAGCGGCAGGGCGATCCGGTTGCAGGTGACCAGGTGCCGGCCGGGCGTGATGCCCTGGACGCGGACCTGCAGGCGCTCCAGGGAACTGTCGACATAGCGCACCGTGCCGCCGACCGCCCCTTCCTCGCCCATGACGTGCCAGGGCTCGAGCGCCTGGCGCAGCTCGAACTGCACGCCCTCGAACTCGGCATCGCCGCAGACCGGGAAGCGGAACTCCAGGTGCGGCGCGAACCACTCGTCCTTCAGGTCGAAGCCGTGCTGGCGCAGATCGCGCAGGACGTCGGTGAAGTCCTGCCAGAGGAAGGCCGGCAGCATGTACCGGTCGTGCAGCGAGGTGCCGAACCGCACCAGCCGGCCCTGCCAGGGCTTCTCCCAGAACCGGCAGATCAGGGCGCGCAGCAGGAGCTGCTGGGCCAGGCTCATGCGCGGGTGCGGTGGCATCTCGAAGGCACGGAACTCGACCAGGCCCAGCCGGCCGATCGGCCCGTCCGGGGAATAGAGCTTGTCGATGCAGATCTCGGCCCGGTGGGTGTTGCCGGTGACGTCGATCAGCAGGTTGCGGAAGATCCGGTCCACCAGCCAGGGCGGCACCTCCCCCTGGCTAGGCAGGGGCACCTGGGCCAGGGCGATCTCCATCTCGTAGAGCTGGTCGTTGCGCGCCTCGTCGATGCGTGGCGCCTGGCTGGTCGGGCCGATGAACAGGCCGCTGAACAGGAAGGACAAGGACGGGTGGTTCTGCCAGCAGCCGATCAGGCTGGCGAGCAGGTCCGGCCGACGCAGGAACGGGCTGTCGGCCGGGGTGGAGCCGCCCACCACGATGTGATTGCCGCCGCCCGTCCCGGTATGGCGGCCGTCGATCATGAACTTGTCCGTGCCGAGCCGGCTCTGGTGGGCCTCCTCGTAGACGCCCTCGGTGATTGCCACCGCCTCCGGCCAGGACGCGGCCGGGTGTACGTTCACCTCGATCACGCCCGGGTCCGGCGTCACCTTGAGCACACCGATCCTGGGGTCGTCCGCCGGCGTATAGCCTTCCATCACGATCGGCTGGCCGACCTCCCGGGCGGTCGCCTCCAAGGCTGCCACCAGCTCGACATACTCTACCGCGGAAGGGGTGGGCGGCATGAAGACGTGCAGGGTGCCCCCGCGCGGCTCGACGGCGAGCGCAGTGCGTACCGGCTGACGGGTGGCAGCCACCGGCCGCTCTGGGTCTGGGCGTCGCTCCTGCATCCGAGGCTCGGCGGCTGGCAGCGCGGCATGGGCTGCGAACGGGTCGGCTGGGATGTAGTAGGGATAGTCGGCCTCCGGGATCCACGGCAGCGACTGCAGCGGCAGGCGCAGACCCAGCGGCGAATCACCCGGGATCAGGAACAGCCGCTCCCGGCGCAACGACCAACGCTCGGTGTCCCAGCGGCCGAAATTGCGGCTGTTCCAGGGCTGGAGCGGCAGGACGTAGCCCACCGGCGTATCGAGGCCGCGGTTGAACACCCGCGCCATCCGCGCACGCTCCTCCGGATCCTTCAGTTTGCTGTCGAGCACGTCGACATTGGGCGGGAGCTGCGCCTCCTTCAGGAGATGGACGGCCGGATCCTCGTAGGCCGGAATTGCATAGTCCTCCTCCAGCCCCAGCTTCGCGCACAATGCGTGGATGAACCGCTCGGCGTCGGCGGCACCGGCGCTGCCCTTCGTCCCGGCTTCAGCGATCAGCTCCGGGTCGTGCCAGAGCAGTTCGCCGTCCTTGCGCCAGTAGAGGCTGAGTGCCCAGCGCGGCAGCTGCTCGCCCGGATACCACTTGCCCTGGCCGAAATGGAGCAGCCCACCCGGCGCGAAGCGATCACGCAGCCGGCGGATCAGGTTCTCGGCCAGGCGCCGCTTGGTGGGGCCGACCGCCGCCGTGTTCCACTCGGCACCTTCCATGTCGTCGATCGACACGAAGGTCGGCTCGCCGCCGGTGGTGAGCCGGACATCGCCCCGGACGAGGCGCTGGTCGACCTTCTGCCCTTCCGCCAGGATCGCCTGCCACTGCTCGTCCGTGTAGGGCTTCGTGACCCGCGGCGTCTCGCGGATCCGGGTCACCTTCATCTCGAACCCGAAATCGACCTCTGCCGGCTCGACCCCGCCGCTGATGGGGGCCGCGTTCTGCGGCTCGGCGGTGGCGGCCAGCGGGATGTGGCCCTCGCCTGCCAGCAGGCCCGAGGTCGGGTCGAGCCCGATCCAGCCGGCGCCCGGGATGAACACCTCGCACCAGGCATGGAGGTCGGTGAAGTCCACCTCCGTGCCGGACGGCCCTTCCAGCGGCTTCACGTCAGGCGCGAGCTGGATCAGGTAGCCAGACACGAATCGGGCGGCGATGCCCAGCTGCCGCATGATCTGGACCAGCAGCCAGGCGCTGTCGCGGCAGGAGCCGCTGCACTTGGCCAGCGTTTCCTCGCTGGTCTGGATGCCCGGCTCCATGCGGACCACGTAGCCGATCGCCTGCTGCAGCCGCCGGTTCAGGTCGACGATGAAGTCGACCGTGTTGGTCATCTCGCGGGGGATTTCGGCGAGGAAGGCGGAGAGCAGCGGGCCCGGCGACTCGACCTCGAGATAGGGCAGGAGCTCCTTTTTCAGGTCGGTGGCGTAGGCGAACGGCCACTGCGCGGCCGTGTCCTCGACGAAGAACTCGAACGGGTTGAACACCGCCATCTCGGCGACGAGGTCGACCTCGACGATGAAATGGTCGGTCTTCTCGGGGAAGACGAAGCGCGCCTGCCAGTTGCCGAACGGGTCCTGCTGCCAGTTGATGAAATGGTCCTCGGGCTGGACCTTCAGCGAATAGCTCAGGATGCGGCCGCGCGTGTGCGGGGCCGGCCGCAGGCGCACGATCTGCGGACCCAGCTCGACCCGGCGGTCGTAGCGGTAGCTGGTCCGGTGGTGTAGGGCGACGTGGATCGCCATCGTGAAGCCTTTCCCAAGGATCGATCAGCCCGGCAGCAAGCCGCATGCCGCTGTACCATGGCGGCTGCCAGAAGCGTCTGGAAGAGGCGCGTTGCCTAGGCTTCGGGCAGCCGGGCGGCCGTCTGCCGATGAAACGGGCAGCAGCACCGCCCAGGAAGAAATCGCCCCACGTCCCGAGAAAGAAGCGTCACCGCGAGGGAAGGCCGGAACGTCGGCGGCTTGTGTAGTTTTATGGGAGGCACTGCGCGCCTTGCGCACGTCGAGCCACCAGAACCACGCACCGGGATTGATCTGTCATGGGCATCATCTGGACCATCATCATCGGCTTCCTCGCCGGAGTCGTCGCCAAGTGGATCATGCCGGGCGACAAGGAGCCGAGCGGCTTCATCCTCACGACGATCCTGGGTATCGTCGGCGCCTTCGTCGCCACCTATCTCGGCCAGGCGATCGGCTGGTACCGGGCTGGCGAAGGGGCGGGCTTCATCGGTGCCGTGGTCGGCGCCATCATCGTCCTGGCGATCTACGGCATGATCGCAGGCCGTCGCTCGCGGGTCTAATCGCCGTTCGCCCGCCCGGCCCGGCTGCGGCTCCGGGCGGGCGGCGGCTACGCAGGGTCATCACCGGGATCAGGCGATCGCGCCACCGCGCCGCCATTGGCGCTTGGCTCGACCCCGTGATGATGATCCCAGACCGACCCGCTGATCTCAGCCCGGTTCGATCATGCCGCGCGAGCCGGCCCGCTCCTCGTCGATCATCGCCTTGAGCGGGCAGGAGCCTTCCGCACCGCGCCAGGCCAAGTACGCGCCGGCCCCCAGCGCCGCCAGGCTCAGGAGCGGGTTTGGGCGCGGCTTCGCACCGGCCGCCGCCAGGACCAGCCCGCCCAGCAGGTAGGCACCCCGCTGCATCGGCGTGAGCTCACCGCTCTTGTGTGCATGGCTCACCGGAAGATCGTTCATCGCTCACTCCTCGTCCGTTCGACCGGTCGACGCCGGCATGTGTCAGGCAAACGGGGTGTGAAACCGCCGGTTCCGGCATGGCCGGACTGGCTGTGCCGTGCAATGGCTCCTAGGGTCCGCTCGCCCGAGATGCGGGCCGATGCCGAAGGGACGAGAGGAAGCCATGCACCCTGCCATCCTGCAGTTCGGGACCGGACGGCTGCTCCAGGCCCATGCCGACCTGATGCTCGACGAGGCGCTGGCGGCCGGCAAGGCGGCCGGGCCGGTGGTGGCGGTCACCACCAGCGGCACGCCGGAAGCGGCCAAGCGTGCGGCGGCCCTGGCCTACGGGGCCGGCTTCCCGGTCCATATCCGCGGCCTGGTAGATGGCGAGACGGTCGACCGGCAGGTGCAGGTGACCAGCGTCGTCAAGGCGCTGGATGCGGTGACCCAGTGGGAGGAGGTGCGGGCCGACGCGACGGACCCGCAGGTGCGCGCATGGCTCAGCAACACGGCCGACCGGGGCTACGAGCTGCACCCCGACGACGATGGCAGGACGCCGGTGCCGCGCTCCTTTCCCGGCAAGCTGGTCCGGCTGCTCCAGGCACGGCACGAGGCGAGCGGCGCGCCCCTATCGGTGTTCCCGCTGGAACTGATCACCGACAATGGCAAGGTGCTGCGTGGCATCGTTACCGGGCTCGCCCATGAGTGGGGCGCGTCGCCAACCTTCCTGAGCTGGCTGGAGGCTGAGGTGGTGTTCGCCGACAGCCTGGTCGACCGGATCGTCAGCGAGCCGATCGAGCCGGTGGGTGCGGTGGCGGAGCCCTACGCGCTCTGGGCGATCCGCCAGGCGCCCGGCCTGTTCGTGCCGCTGGAACATCCCGATGTGGTGGTGACCGAGGATCTGGAGCGCTATGCCCGGCTCAAGCTGTTCATCCTGAATCTGGGTCATACCTGGCTGGCCGAGCGCTGGCTGCTGGACGGACGCGACCCGGACGAGATCGTGCTGCAGGTCCTTCAGGATGCCGACATGGTGGCCAGCCTCGACCGGGTCTATGACGAGGAGGTGCTGCCGGTGTTCGTGGCCATGGGGCTGGGCGAGCAGGCCGTGGCCTACCGGCGAACGGTCATGGAGCGCTTTGCCAACCCGTTCCTGCGCCACCGGCTGGCCGACATCGCACACAACCACGCTGCCAAGAAGGAGCGGCGCTTCGGCGGCCTGATCGAGCTGTCGCGCCAGTACCTGCCGGACCATGCCACCCCGCTCCTGGATGGCGCGCTGGCACGCGGCTGAACGCGCGTCAGGCCGGCGGCGGGCCGAACCGGTTCGGCCCGGGCGTGCCCGGCAGGCAGTACCAGACGATCAGCACGATCTGGCCGACCACCGGCACGAAATGGAGCAGCAGCCACCAGCCGCTCCGGTCCCGGTCGTGCAGGCGTCGCACCGCCACCGCCAGCCAGGGCAGCAGCAGGACCAGCCAAGCCAGCGTGCTGAGCGGGCCGTTCGCATGGTGGCGGAACAGGACGGCGTCGAGCACGCCGGCCACGAAGATCGCGATCAGGTAGAACAGGAAGAAGTACCAGTATTCCGCGCGGGCCGCGCGCCCCTGGATGGTGGCGAACTTGCTGAAGCAGGTTCTGATCGCGGTCTGGAAATCCATCTTCCGCCTTTCCATGCGTGATCCGACCTGGCTGGCCATGCGTAGCGCCAGGAAAGCCAGCGCCCTGCCGGCCCGTCTTTCCGGGATGCTAGGATGTCTGTGACCCGAAGTCTCGCCATGGCCGTGTCGCTGGTCATTGCCACGCTCATCACTGCCGGAGCCGCCGCCATGGAGCCCCTGGACAGCTATCGCTGGCAGAACCGGGTGCTGGTGATGTTCGCGAAGTCCGGTGATCCGCAGATCCAGGCGCAGCGCGACGAACTCCTGCCCGTCCGGGAGCAGCTCGACGAGCGCGACCTCGTGGTCTTCACCGTGATCGACGGCCGGCGGATCGAGCCGGTCCATGGCCGGGCACCCACGAACGATCAGGCGGCCCTGCTGCAGGCCGCCCTCGACCCGCCCGCCGACGCCGGGTTCACGGCCATGCTGGTGGGCAAGGACGGCGGGGTGAAGTGGCAGGCGGACCGGCCCGCACGGCAGGGGGAGCTGTTCGGCCTGATCG
>NZ_DATMFZ010000358.1:0-27587 GCF_035556675.1 Geminicoccus sp.
TACACCTTCGTGCTGCTGCAGGAAGGTGTGTTCAACCAGCCGGCTCCCGGCATCACCGTTTATGTGGACAAGCGCCAGCCGGACGGCTCGTTGACCGGCCTCTTGGTGGACGACGCGCGCGATCCCGAAGCTCCCTCCACCATCACCTCCGAACGCGGCGTGCTGGTGACGGTGGGCGACGAGCCGCGCCTGGTCCTGGAGCGGGGCACCCGGCAGGAGCGGGAGCCGGACGGGCGGGTCTCGGCCCTCCATTTCGATGCCTACACGGTCGACCTCACCACCTTGTCGGAAGAGGACGACGCCTATCGCTGGCGCAAGCCCAAGGAGCGCTATCTCGACGAGTTGCTCTGGCCAGCCGACGACATCGACGACCAGAAGAACTACAGCCGGCTGGTGTCGGCCGCCCATGACCGGCTGACCAGCCCGATGGCGCCCCTGGTCCTGGTGGCGATAGCATTGGCGGTGCTCCTGCCGGCCGACCTCGACCGGCGCGGGCATGGCAAGCGGATCGCGTTCGCCATCCTGCTGGCGACCGTCCAGCAGGTCGTCCAGCTCGCGGCGACCAGCTTCTCCATCAGCTCCCTGGCCTTCGTGCCGCTGTTCTACCTGGCGCAGATCGTCCCGCTGGTCCTGGCCTTCCTGGCGCTCACCGGCCGGCTGCGCCGCCGGCGGCCCCGGCGCATGACCGCCCCGGCCGAGTTGCCCAGCCGGGAGGCGCTGCGTGCGGGAGCTTGAGCAGGCCGCGGCCGGCCCGCTCCTGCCGACGCGCCGCCGCCGCTGGCGGTTCTCCTGGACATTCGCCCGCTATCTCGGCCGGGCCCTGCTCTCGTCGGTGCTGACGGTCACGCTGGGCTTGGTCATACTGGTCCTGCTGTTCGACGCGATCGAGCAGCTGCGCCGCTCCGGCACCCGGGCGGAAGGCGGCTTTACCGAGGCGATCGAGCTGGCGCTCTGGCACGCGCCGTCCACGGCCCAGCAGCTCCTGCCGTTCACCATGCTGTTCGCGGCGATGCTCACCTTCCGGCGGATGTCGCGGACCAACGAGCTGGTGGCGGCCCGGGCGGCCGGCATCTCGATCTGGCAGTTCCTGATGCCGGTCTGGCTGATCGCGATGGTGCTGGGCACGATCAGCGTCACGGTGCTGAACCCGATCAGCACCATCCTCTATGCCCGCTACGAGGCGCAGTCCGACCTCCTGGACGACGGCGAGCTCGACCGGATGGAGGTCGCCAGCGGTGGGCTGTGGCTGCGCCAGGCCCTGGACGGCCAGCCGATCGTCTTCCACGCGCGCGGCGTGGCGGACGGTCAGGCGATGAGCCTGACCGAGGTGACCATCTTCCTCCTGGATCAGGAAGGCGGCTATGCCGGACGGATCGACGCGCCCGCCGCCCGGCTGACGGCGGGGTTCTGGGAGCTGCGCGATGCGGTGATCACCAGGCCGAACGGCCAGGTCGAGCACGACCCGGTCCTGCAGATCCCGACCAACCTGACGCTGGAGCGCATCCATGGCGGGCTGGCCCAGCCGGAGACGATCTCGTTCTGGGAGCTGCCGGACTACATCGCCACGCTGCGCTCGATCGGCCTGCCGGTGCGCGCCCATGTGGTGCACTATCAGAACCTCCTGGCCACGCCCTTGATGTTCGCGGCGATGCTCCTGATCGGCACCGTGTTCTCGCTGCGCTTCGCCCGGCGCGGCGGCACGCTCGTGTTCGTCGCGATGGGCATCGCGTCGGGCTTCGTTTTCTTCGTGTTCGCGAATGTCGTGCTGGCGGTGGGGCTCTCGGGTCGGCTACCAGCGGAGCTGGCCGCATGGACCCCGGCGGTCGTGGCGATCCTGCTGGGTCTCGCCCTTCTGTTCCACACCGAGGACGGTTGAGCGTCGGATGAATTTTGTGCGTCGCCTGCAGCCGGCCTTGCTGGCCGCCACCATTCTCTGCAGCCCCATCCTCTCTGCTCGGGCGCAGGATCAGGCCCCGCCGGAGGTCTTGCTGACCGCCGACCGGCTGGACTTCCAGCAGCGCGACAACCTCATCACGGCCGAAGGCGACGTGCAGATCGACCGTGATGGCCGGACTCTGCTCGCGGACAAGGTGACCTGGGACCGCAACACCGACATCGTCATCGCCGAAGGCAACGTCGTCCTGATCAGTGAGGAAGGCGAGACCGTGTTCGGCGACAAGGTCGAACTGTCCGACAGCCTGCGGGCCGGCTTCATCCAGCAGGCCAGCGTGCTGCTCGCCGACGACAGCCGCCTGGTCGCTCGCCGGGCAGTCCGCTCGAGCGGCAACCGGACCGAGCTCGACCGCGCGGTCTACAGCCCCTGCCCCTTGTGCGACGACCCGGACAGCTCGCCGCTCTGGCAGATCAAGAGCCGTAAGGTGACCCACGACCAGGTGGAGAAGGAGGTCGTCTATGAGGACGCGACCTTCGACCTGTTCGGCATCCCGGTCATGTACCTGCCGCGCTTCAGCCATCCCGACCCGTCGGTGGACCGCAAGTCCGGCTTCCTCAATCCGAGTTTCGGCAGCCGCACGGCGCTGGGTGCCTTCATCCAGGTCCCGTACTACTACGTGATCTCGCCGTCCGAGGACGTCACGATCGCCCCCCTGATCACCACCGAGCAGGGCGTGGCCCTGTTCGGCGAGTACCGGCGGATGGACCGGTTCGGGCCGACTGAGCTCAGCGGCAGCGCCACCTATGCCGACCGTTATGCCGGCAGCAACGGCACCCGTACGGAGAAGGACTTCCGCGGCCATTTCCAGGGGACCGGCCGCTACGTGTTCGAGAATGGCTATGGCGGCGGCTTCGACGCCTTCCTGGCCTCCGACGACACCTATCTGCGCCGCTACGACATCGACGACGAGAACCTGCTGGTGAACCGGCCCTGGGTGGACCGGGCCTGGGACACCAATTACGGCGTGCTCGACGCTTTCTACTTCCAAGGCCTGCTGCAGTCGGACGACCCGGGCCTGACCCCGTTCGTGCTGCCGCGCGGCCAGCTGCGCTGGTCGACGCCGACCAACGGCTCCTGGGGTGGCTTCTACGACGTCGACGCCTCGGTGCTGGCGCTCACCCGCAGCGACGGGCTGGACACCCGCCGGCTGTCCGGCCGGCTCGGCTGGAGCAAGCCGATGGTCGGGCGATTCGGCGACGTGCTGCGCTTTTCCGCCTCCGTGCGGGCCGATGGCTACCAGACCGACGGCGACCCGGAGACCTTTTCCGACGTAGGCGGCAGTAATACCGCCGGCCGGCTCTACCCGCTGCTCTCGGCGGAGTGGAGCCTGCCGCTGATCAAGATGACCGAAGGCGGCTGGCAGCACCTGCTGGAGCCGGTGCTGGTCGGCCACTGGTCGCCCTATGGCGGCAACCCGGACGACATCCCCAACGAGGACAGCCAGTCCTTCGAGCTGGACGACACCAACATCTTCGAGGCCAACCGCTTCACCGGTCTGGACCGGGTGGAGGGCGGCCCGCGCGGCGCCTACGGCCTGCGCTTCGGCTCGTTCTCGCCCGAGACCTTCCGGGTCTCGGGCATGCTCGGCCAGTCCTGGCGCCTCAAGGACGACAGCACGTTCGAGCCCGGCACCGGCCTGGACGAGAACTTCTCCGACTTCGTCGGCCGGATCGAGATGCACCCGGCCCAATGGCTGAACCTGTCCTACCGGTTCCGGGTCGACGACGAGCTGAAGGAGATGACCAAGAACGACCTGCTGGCCTCGTTCAACTGGCGACGCTTCGGCCTGGGCGTGGGTTATCTCAGCCTGACCGACGACCCCGATCTGGAGAACGTCCAGGAGCGCAAGGAGCTGACCGCCACGGTGCGCGCCGGGATCACCGACAGCTTCTCCCTCTCGGCAGGCGTGCGCCAGGACCTAGTCGCGGACGAGCCGGTGACCTACGCGGTCGGGTTCGTCTACAATCACCCCTGTCTCATACTGGTCGCCGGCCTCGAACGCGACTACACGGAGGATCGTGACGCCGGGCCGGCAACGACGCTGCTATTCCGCGTGACGCTGAAGAATCTCGGCGAGTTCGGCGGCCGGACCAGCCTCACTGGAGGCGGCAGCAGCTGAACCACCATCGAGCAACCCGCGGTGACACAGAAACGGCATGATCGCATCCCTTACCCGCGCTGCCCTCCTTTCCCTCGCCCTGCTGGGCAGCACGGCCATCCTGCCGGGTAAGGCAGTAGCGGCCGGCCGGATCGTCGCCGTGGTCGAGGATCAGGTTATCTCCACGGGTGACCTGGAGGACCGGGTATCGCTGGCGCTGGTGTCCTCGGGCCTGGCGACCACGCCGGAAAATCGCGACCGGCTGCGTCCGCAGGTGCTGCGCCTGTACATCGACGAGACCCTGCAGCGCCTGGAGGCGAAGCGGCTGGGGCTGACCGCGACGCCCGACGAGATCAGCCAGACCCTGGCGAACATCGCCGAGCGCAACAGCATGACCATGGACCAGCTCGACGAATTCCTGCGCGGGCAGGGTGCCAGCCTCCTGACCCTCAAGCGCCAGGTCGAGAGCCAGATCCTGTGGGCCAAGGTGGTGGCCCAACAGCTCCGGCCGCGGGTGCGCATCGGCCCCGACCAGGTGGACCTCGCGATCCGCGAGGCGGAACGGGCGCGCAACGAGCCGCAATGGCTCCTGGCCGAGATCACCCTGCCGGTGACCGACGCCAGCCAGGACAGCCAGGTGCGCGCAGATGCGGATGAGCTGGTCGACGCGCTGAACAAGGGTGCCGCCTTCCCGGCCCTGGCGCGCGAGTTCTCGGCCTCGTCCACGGCTGCTGCCGGCGGCGACCTGGGCTGGGTGCAGCCTTCCGGCCTGACCGAGGAGACCCGCACCATCGTCGCCGACATGGGCGTGGGCGACATCGAGGGGCCGGTCCGCACCAATGCCGGCTGGCAGATCTTCATGATGCGCGCCAAGCGCGCGGCCGGCGAGAATGCCGAGGTGGAGATGCCACCGCCCCCGCCGCCCCCGGCCCCGGCGCGGCCGGCCATCCCGCCGACCCGGGTCCATCTGGCCCAGTACGTCATCCCGGTGCCGGAAGATGCCGGCGAGGCGGAGCGGGACAAGCTGCTCGAGCAGGCGGCTGCTTACCAGAACCGCTTCAAATCCTGCAGCAGCCTGCAGGCGGCGGCCGCGGAATCGGGCGGCGAGGGCAGCGGTGATCTCGGCTGGCTCGATGTCGCCGACCTGCCGCAGGTGCTGACGCAGCTGGTCAGCAACCTGCCGAACAACCGGCTGAGCCCCCCGCTCACTGGACCGGCCGGCATCCAGCTCATCATGGTCTGCGACCGTGAGGGCGGCCAGCTGCCGCGCGCGGCCGAGGCGCCGCGGCCGGTCCAGCCCACCCCGCCGCCACCGCCGCTGCCGTCCATGGACCGCGAATCGGTGCAGCGCCGCCTGGAAGGGCAGCAGCTGGACCGGCTGGCCGACCGCTACCTGCGCGACCTGCGCCGCGACGCCTATGTCGACCTGAGGGTATGAACCTGCCGGGACCGGCCGAGATCCTGAAGCGGTCCGGCCACCGCGCCGACAAGCGCCTGGGCCAGCACTTCCTGCTCGATCCCTCCATCCTGGATCGGATCGTCGCCGCGGCGGGCGATCTCCAGGGCCGTACCGTGCTGGAGATCGGCCCCGGCCCGGGCGGCCTGACCGGCGCCATCCTGCGCGCGGGTGCCGCAGGGCTGGTCGCGGTCGAGCGTGATCCGCGCTGGATCCAGGCATTGGCACCGCTGGTCGAGGCCGCCGACGGGCGGCTGCAGGTGGTGGCCGGCGACGCGCTGGCCTTCGACGCCGCCACACTCGATCCTTTGCCGGCGCTGGTGGTGGCGAACCTGCCCTACAACATCTCCACCCCCCTCCTCTTCCACCTCCTGGCCCAGCGGCGGCACTTCGAGCGGCTGGTGCTGATGTTCCAGAAGGAGGTGGCCGAGCGGCTGGCGGCAGAACCCGGCAGCGCGGGGTGGGGCCGGCTGGCCGCCATGACCCAGTGGGCCTGCCGGGTCGAATATCTGTTCCGCCTGCCCAAGGGCGCCTTCAGCCCGCCGCCGGAGGTGGAATCGGCGGTGGTGCGCCTGACCCCGCGCGCCGCACCGGAACATCCATGCGACGAGCGGCGCCTCGGCAGCGTGCTAGCCGCCGCGTTCGGCCAGCGGCGCAAGATGTTGCGCCAGAGCCTGAAGCCGCTGGTCAAGGACCCGGCCCCGCTCCTGTCGGAACTGGGAATCGATCCCACCAGACGCGCAGAGACGCTGGACCTGGCCGAGTTCGCCAGGATCACGAACGCGCTGGCCGGCGCCTAGGTAGGGCCCACGCCCGGCCGGCGGAACTGCTCGACGAACTCGGCCAGGCCCAGATTGCGCCGGCGCTTCAGCCGCTCGGCGATCAGGATGCCGGTGAGCGCACGCATGCTGGTTTCCAGATCGTGGTTCACGATCACATAGTCGTATTCGGCCCAGTGGGTGACGTCGTTGGCGACCTGGGCCAGCCGGTGGCGCACCACCTCCTCCGGGTCCTGGGCGCGCGAGCGCAGCCGCCGCTCCAGCTCGGCCAGGGTCGGCGGCAGGATGAAGATGCCGACCAGGTCCTGCTCGGCCGCCAGCCGGAGCTGCTGGGCACCCTGCCAGTCGATGTCGAACAGCACGTCCTTGCCGGCGGTGAGCGCCAGTTCCACCGCCGGGCGCGGCGTGCCGTAGCTGTAGCCGTAGACATGGGCATGCTCGAGCAGCTCGCCCCGCTCCACCATACCCTGGAACTGGTCCTTGCCGATGAAGTGGTAGTGGACGCCGTCCACCTCGCCCGGCCGGGGCGGCCGCGTGGTCACCGAGACCGACAGGGACACGTCCGGGTCGCGTTCCAGCAGCGTGCGGGTGAGCGTGGTCTTGCCCGCACCCGAGGGCGAGGAGACGACCAGCATGACCCCGCGCCGGCGGATCACGGGTGGAGTGGTGGTCATCGAGCGGGCTCTCCGGTAGTGCAGCGCCCGGACCTCTACCGGCAGGCACCACATCATCCAAGGGGACTGGACCATGCATCGGCTGATCACGGGCGCTTCCAGCGGGATCGGCCGGGCGCTCGTGGCGCGCTGGGCACGGCCCGGCACACTCCTCTCCCTCCAGGGCCGGGACCGGGCACGGCTGGAGGAGACAGCGGCCGCCGCGGCGCTGGCCGGTGCCGAGGTCGACATCCGCAGCTTGGACGTGCGCGACACAGGCGCGCTGGCCGCCTGGGCCAGCGAGCGCGACGCCGCCCGGCCGGTCGACATGGTGGTGGCCAATGCCGGCATCGCCGGCAATCCCGGCGTGAGCGGTGCCGAGATCATGGCGGTGAACGCGGTCGGCAAGATCGCGACGGTCGAGCCGCTCCTGCCGCGCATGGCGGCGCGCCGCCAGGGCCATGTCGTGCTGGTGAGCTCGCTCGCCTCGTTCCTGGCTTCGCCCACCGGGCCGGCCTACGCCGCCAGCAAGGCCGCCGTGCGCCGATATGGCGAAGGGTTGCGCCCGCGGCTGGCACGGGACGGAGTGCGGCTGAGCGTGGTCTGCCCGGGCTTCGTCGACACGCCGCTCACGCGGGTGAACCGCTTCCCCATGCCGTTCCTGATGGATGCCGAGCGCGCGGCCGAGATCATCGACACCGGCCTGCAGGCCGGCCGGGTACGCATCGCGTTTCCCTTGCCGACCTATCTCCTGGCCCGGTTCCTGGGCCTCATGCCCGCCGCACTGCGCGATCCGATCCTGATGCGCCAGCCATCCAAGGAATAACGGCGCTCACTGCTGCGAGCGCTGGAACGCCCGCCACTTGCGGACATTGGCGTTGTGCTCCTGGAGCGTCCGGCCGAACGCGTGCCCGCCGCCGCCATCGGCCACGAAGTAGAGATAGTCGGTGTCGGCCGGGTTCACCGCCGCTTCCAGGGCGGCGCGCCCCGGCAGGGCGATCGGCCCCGGCGGCAGGCCGGCGCGCTGGTAGGTGTTGTAGTCGTCGTCAAGCCGCAGATCGGCCCGGGTCAGCGGCCGGCCGAGATCGGACAGACCCTTGGTCAGCGCGTAGATCACTGTGGGGTCGGCCTGGAGCGGCATGCCCCGGCGCAGCCGGTTCACATAGACGCTCGCGACCGTCCGGTACTCCTCGGGGAGCGCCGTTTCCTTCTCGATGATGGAGGCGAGCGTCACCGCCTCCTCCAGCGTCTCGAATGGCAGGTCGTCGGCCCGCGCTGCCCAGATCTCCTCCTGGGCCTTGCGCATCGCCGCCACCATGCGCTCCGCCACCGCCCGCCGCTCCTCGCCGCGCTGGAAGAAATAGGTCTCGGGCAGGATGCCGCCCTCGGGCGGCAGATCCGGGAGGTCGCCCGTCAGCCGCTCCTCCGCCTCGAGCAGCGCCCAGGCCTCGCGCACGGTCCGCCCCTCGGGCACAGTCAGCCGGTGCAGCACCTGCCGCCCGGCCTCGATCATCGCCAGCGCCTCGTCCGGCGTGACACCGGGAACGAAGCGGTACTCGCCCGCCTGCAGGCGCCGGTCGCGCCCGGACAGCCGGGTGGCCAGCCGCAGGCGCAGGGCGTCGTCGATCACGCCCGCCTCTTCCAGACGGGCAGCGATCCCGGCCATGCCGACCCCGCGCGGCAGGAGGATGTCGACCTCCTGTGCCAGCGGGCCGGGCGTGACCATCCAGTTCTGCAGATGGCGATGGGCGAAGAACGCGCCGCCGATCAGCAGTGCCGCCAGGCACAGGCCGACGACGAGGAGGACAACCTGGCCGCGGCCGATGAACCGCACGTCAGTCCGGAACGCCGATAATCAGCGAAGCATTGGTGCCGCCGAAGCCGAAGCTGTTGGACAGCGCGTTGCGGATGCGGCGCTCCTTGGCCTTGAGGGGCACGAGGTCCACACCGGCCGCGGACTCTTCCGGGTCCTTCAGGTTCAGGGTCGGCGGGGCGATCCCGTGCCTGATCGCCAGGATCGAGAAGATCGCCTCGACCGCACCGGCAGCCCCCAGGAGGTGGCCGATCGCGGACTTGGTCGACGACATCGAGACGTTCTTCATCGCGTCGCCGAACAGGCGCTTGACCGCACCCAGCTCGATCTCGTCGCCCAACGGCGTGCTGGTACCGTGCGCGTTGACATAGTCGATGTCGGCAGGCGTCATGCCGGCATTGCGCAGGGCGGCCGACATGGAGCGGAAGCCGCCATCGCCATCCGGCATCGGTGCCGTCACGTGGTAGGCGTCGCCGGACAGGCCGTAGCCCTTGATCTCGGCATAGATCTTGGCGCCGCGTGCCTTGGCATGCTCGTATTCCTCGAGCACGACCACGCCGGCACCTTCCGCCATCACGAAGCCGTCGCGGCCCTTGTCCCAGGGGCGTGAGGCCTGCTCCGGCGTGTCGTTGTAGCTGGTCGAGAGCGCCCGCGCCGCGGCGAACCCGGCCATTCCCAGACGCGATACCGCCGCCTCCGTGCCGCCCGCCACCATCACGTCGGCGTCGCCGACCCGGATCAGCCGGGATGCGTCGCCGATCGCGTGGGCGCCGGTCGAGCAGGCGGTGACCACGGCATGGTTTGGCCCGCGCAGCCCGAACTTGATCGAGACCTGGCCGCCGGCAAGGTTGATCAGGGCGCTCGGGATGAAGAAGGGGCTGATCCGCCTGGGCCCCTGCTTCTCCAGGACCAGTGCCGCCTCGGCGATGGCGTTCAGGCCGCCGATGCCGGAGCCGATCAGCACACCCGACCGGTTCTTCTGCTCATCCGTGGCCAGCGGAATGCCGCTGTCCGCGATCGCCTCGGCGGCCGCGGCCATGGCGAGCACGATGAAATGGTCGTTGCGCCGGAGTTCCTTGGGGTCGATGAAGTCGGTCGGCCTGAAGCCGCCCGGCTCCCCCTCGCCCGGCACCAGGCCGGCCACCTTGGCCGGAAGGTCCGACACGTCGAACCGATCGATGCGGCGCAGTCCGGACTCCGCGGCCACGAGCCTGTTCCAGCTCGTCTCGACTCCCGTACCCAGCGGGGACACCATCCCCAGCCCGGTTACGACAACACGCCTCATGTCGATCGTTCCAACGTTGCGACGGATGCCAAGGCCGTGGGCGGGTTCAGCTGTTGGCCTTGATGAAGTCGATCGCGTCCTTGACGGTGAGGATCTTCTCAGCCGCATCATCGGGGATCTCGACCCCGAACTCTTCCTCGAACGCCATCACGAGCTCGACGGTGTCGAGGCTGTCGGCGCCGAGATCGTCGACGAAGCTCGCATTCTCCTGCACCTTCGCCTCGTCGACACCAAGGTGCTCGACGACGATCTTCTTAACGCGCTCAGCGATATCGCTCATCGGAAACGGTCCTCGACCCTGGACTGACTGGAACACCCGAACCCGGCGCATCGCGAGCAATACGGCCGACCTACCCCCGGGTGTGGCGGGCTTCCTACACGATGGCTCGAACCTTGACCAGCGTCCGGCCGGCCGAGGTCCCGCCTCGGTGCGCAGATCGTATTGTTTCTGCCGAAGACAAGGGCACGACGCTCAGATCATCGCCATCCCGCCGTTCACGTGCAGCGTCTCGCCGGTCACATAGGCGGCCTCGTCACTGGCCAGATACACCACGGCGGCCGCGATGTCGGCGCCCGTCCCCAGCCGGCCGGCCGGAATACGCCCGAGCAGGCTTTCCCGATGCTTCTCGTCGAGCTTCTGGGTCATCGCGGTATCGATGAAGCCCGGGGCCACGCAGTTGACGGTGATGCCGCGGCTGCCCAGCTCGGCCGCCAGCGCCTTGGTCATGCCGACCAGCCCCGCCTTGGCCGCCGCGTAGTTGGCCTGCCCGGCATTGCCCGTGGCCCCCACCACCGAGCCGATATTGATGATCCGGCCATGGCGGCGCTTCATCATGCCCTTCAGGCCGGCGCGCGAGAGGCGGAACACCGCCGACAGGTTGGTCTCGATCACCGCCGACCAGTCGTCGTCCTTCATCCGCATCGCCAGCATGTCGCGGGTGATGCCGGCATTGTTGACCAGCACGTCGACCGGGCCCGCTGCTTCGGCTTCCTTCATCAGCCGCTCGGCGGCATCCGGCTCCGCGAGATCGGCCACCACCACCTGCACCCGGTCGCCCAGCTCGGCCGCCAGCTTCGCCAGCACTTCCTCGCGCCGCCCGGTGATCACTAGGGAGGCGCCCTGCGCATGCAGCGCCCGGGCGATCGCCTCGCCGATGCCGCCCGTGGCACCCGTGACCAGCGCACGCCGCGCCGAGAGATCGAACATCATGCTTCTCCGGAACAAAATCGGTCGGAAGGAAGGGATCAGGACAGGGCCGCAGCGACGGCGTCGAGATCGGCCGGCTCGGCGAGATTCAGGAGGGTGGCGCCCGGCACGGCACGCTTGGCAAGGCCGGTCAGCACCTTGCCGGCGCCCAGCTCCAGGATGGTGGCGACGCCCAGGCGGCCCATGGTGGCCATGCTCTCGCGCCACCGTACCCGGCTGGTCGCCTGGCGGACCAGGAGGCCCGGCAGGCTTGCCGGGTCGGCCACGGGCTCGGCCGTGACGTTGGCGATCAGCGGCACCGCCGGTGCTGCAAAGCGCACGTCGGCCAGCGCTCTTTCCAGGCGGTCGGCCGCCGGTGCCATCAGCGCGCAATGGAACGGCGCGCTCACCTGCAGGAGCACGACCCGCTTGGCGCCCCGCTCCTTGGCGATGGCGACAGCCCGCTCGACCGCTTCCTTGCTGCCGGACAGGACCGCCTGGCCGTCCGCGTTGTCATTGGCGAGCTGGCACACGCCACCATCCGCCGCGGCGGCATCGGCCACCGCCATGGCGGCGTCGGGGCCCAGCCCCAGCACCGCGGCCATGGCCCCCTCGCCAGCCGGCACCGCGTCCTGCATCGCCTCGCCGCGCAGGCGCAGGAGGCGGGCAGCATCGGCCACTGCGATCGAGCCGGCCGCAGCCAGTGCGGAATATTCGCCCAGCGAATGGCCGGCGACGTAGTCCAGCCGGTCGGCGAGCCTGCCGCCCAGCCGCTCCTCCAGGGCCCGCACGGCCGCGAGCGAAGTCGCCATCAGGGCGGGCTGGGCGTTGGCGGTGAGCGTAAGGCGGTCGGCCGGCCCCTCGAAGATCAGGGCGGAGAGCTTCTCGCCCAGCGCCTCGTCGACCTCCTCGAACAGCCGGCGCGCGGCCGGCGACGCCGCGGCCAGGGCACTGCCCATGCCCACTGCCTGCGCACCCTGGCCAGGAAACACCGCGATCACGGCCATGCTTCTTCCCTTCTGGCTTGCCTTGCGCGCTCGTGGAGGATGCGAGGCAGCCGCGGATGTCAAGCGTGCGGGCGCTTGCATCGGGCAAATGCGCTGCTATGTTCCGCCGGCTTCGTGGTCCGGGCAACCGGACCCGAGGGTCGCGTGCTGCACGGATCAGCAACCCGTACCGCTTTTGGTGGTGGCGGGGATTCGTGCTGTCCATATCAAGGCAGGCCAAAGGGAACGTCATGCCCTTTTACGAGCACACCTTGATTGCGCGTCCCGATCTTTCGGCTCAGCAGGCGCAGACGCTCTCCGAGAGCATCGCGCAGATCATCGCCGACAACGGCGGTTCGGTCAGCAAGGTCGAGTACTGGGGACTGCGCAATCTCACCTACCGGATCAAGAAGAACCGGAAGGGCCATTACCTGCACTTCAACCTGGATGCGGCAGCCGCCTGCATCGAGGAGCTGGAGCGCCAGGAGCGCATCCATGAGGATGTGCTGCGCTACCTGACCGTCCGGGTCGAGGAGCTGGATCCCAACCCGTCGCAGATCATGGTCGCGAAGAGCAGCCGCGAGGAGCGGGGCCGCCGCGACGACGGCTATCGCCGTGACCGCGACGACCGTGGCCCGCGCGAGGACCGCCCGCGCGGCGACCGTGACGAGCCGCGCCGCGAGCGCCGTGAGGAGGAAGTGGCATGATGGACAACGATGCCGGCGAACGCCGCCGTCCTGCCGAGCCGCCGGCGATCACCATCCGCCGGCCGTTCTTCCGCCGCAAGAAGGCCAGCCCCTTCGCGCATGCCGATGCGCCGGCGATCAACTACAAGGACATCAAGCTGCTGCAGCGCTTCATCAGCGAGCGCGGCAAGATCGTCCCGCGCCGCATCACGGCGGTGACCGCCAAGGAGCAGCGCGCGCTGGCCCAGGCCATCAAGCGTGCCCGCGAGCTGGCGCTCCTGCCCTACGTGGCCGGCTGAGGAGGACCGAACATGGAAGTCATCCTCCTGGAGCGCGTTCACAAGCTCGGCCAGATGGGCGAGATCGTGAAGGTGCGCAACGGCTTTGGCCGCAACTACCTGATCCCGCAGGGTAAGGCGGTCAATGCCACCAAGGCCGCGCGTGAGGACTTCGAGAAGCGACGGGTCCAGCTGGAGGCCCGCAACCTCGAGCTGAAGGGCGAGGCGCAGAAGCTGGCCGGCAGCGTCGAGGGCCGCACGATCGTGCAGATCCGCCAGGCCGGTGAGGCCGGCAACCTGTTCGGCTCGGTGACGGCGCGCGACATCGCAGCGGCACTCACCGCCGACGGCCTGTCGATCGATCACCACCAGATCCGCCTGGAGAACCCGATCAAGACCTCGGGTCTCCATCCGGTGATCGTGGCGCTGCATCCCGAGGTCGAGGTCACCATCACGGTGAACGTCGCCCGCACGGTCGAGGAAGCCGAGATCCAGGCCGGCAAGGCCGCCCCCGTCGAAGAGGAGGAGGCCGAGGAGGCCGAGCTCGACGACGAGGACGACCTGGAAGCGCAGATCCTGGCGATCCGCTGACCCTTCGGGGCGGATTTCGCTGCACTGCGCAACCGCGTTGCAAAGCCTGTGTGCGTGTGCACAAACTGGCCATCGATGGGCCAGGATACAGGTGAAGATCAGGGGCTCCTTCGGGGGCCCCTTTTCGGTTGCAGGATGGGCGAAGTCCATCGAAGGGACGCCAGATGAGCACACGCACGGCGGACGAGGCGGGAACCGGCAGCGAGAAGGTCGCGATCGTCAAGAAGTACGCGAATCGCCGGCTCTACAACACGGCGACTTCCAGCTACGTGACGCTGGACGAGCTCAGCCGGATGGTTCGCGACGGCGAGCATTTCCTGGTCTATGACGCCAAGAGCGGCGAGGACATCACCCGCTCGGTGCTCACCCAGATCATCCTCGAGGAGGACGGCAAGGGCCGCAACCTTCTGCCGATCGGCTTTTTGCGCCAGCTCATCAGCTATTACGACGACAGCCTGCAGCAGGTACTGCCGCGCTATCTCGACATCAGCATGGAGAGCTTCACCCGGCAGCAGGACCAGATGCGCGCCTATCTCCAGGGCACGTTCGGGCCGTTCTTCCCGGCCGAGCGGTTCGACGAGATGACCCGCCAGAACATGGCCCTGCTGCAGAATGCCGCCCGGATGTTCAACCCGTTCGCCGCCGCCGCCGCCGCGGCCGCCGGGACGAAGGAGCCGGCCCAGCCCGAGCCGCTGGCAGCCGATCCGGTCCGCGACGAGGTGTCCGAACTGAAGAACCAGCTGGCCGCCATGCAGCGCCAGATCGAGGAGATCGGCAAGAAGCGCGGCTGAGCGCCCGCTCCTCCCCTCTCCCCCCAGCAAGGGACGCCGGATGACACTCGCCTGCTTCCTGCCGGCCGGCACGCCAGCCCGCCGCATCACCCTGGTGCCCGCGGCGCGCTGGGCCGACCATCTTGGCGGCCTGGCGCCGGCCGCCGCTTCCTGGGCGGAGGCGACTGGTTTCCGGGCGCGACCCGGTGCCGTGCTGTTCGTTCCGGGAGCCGGCGGCGAGCCCGCCGCTGTCCTGCTGCTGCTCTCCGATCCAGCCGAGCCCGGCGACATCGCCCAGGCGGTTGGTGCCCTGCCGGCAGGTGACTGGGCACTGGACGATCCGCAGGGCCTTCTGCCGGCCCATCAGGCAGTCCTCGGCTGGGCGCTCGCCGCTTACCGGTTCGAGCGGTTCCGCCGGTTCGATGCCAGCCTGCCCCGGCTGGTGCTGCCGGACGGTGGTGCGGCGGACCAGGGCGTCCGGCTGGCGGAAGCGGTCTGGACCGCGCGCGACCTGATCAACCTGCCGGCCAACGAGCTGGGTCCGGCCGAACTGCTGGACACGGTCGCCGCCATCGGCGGCCGGCATGGCGCAAGGATCCGCCGCCTCCATGGTGAGGAACTGCTGGCTGAAGGCTTTCCGCTGGTCCATGCGGTCGGCCGCGCCGCCGCCCGGCCGCCTGGCCTGATCGACCTCACCTGGGGTGATCCCGATCATCCGAAGGTCACCCTAGTCGGCAAGGGCGTGTGCTTCGATACGGGCGGCCTCGACATCAAGCCGTCCTCGAACATGCTGCTCATGAAGAAGGACATGGGCGGTGCTGCGGTCCTGACGGGCCTGGCCGGTGCCATCATGGCGGGCGCCATGCCGGTACGTCTGCGTCTGATCGTGCCGGCGGTCGAGAACAGCATCTCGGGCAGCGCGTTCCGGCCGGGCGACATCCTGCGCTCGCGCAAGGGGCTCACCGTCGAGATCGGCAACACCGACGCGGAGGGCCGGCTGATCCTGGCGGACGCTCTGGCGCTGGCCGACGAGGAGGAATGCGATCTGCTCCTGGACGCCTCCACCCTCACGGGCGCGGCCCGGGTGGCGGTCGGGCCCGACCTGCCGGCCATGTTCACGCCCGACGAGGCGCTGGCGGACGAACTCCTCCAGGGCGGCCTCGATGCCGGCGAGCCGCTCTGGCGCCTGCCGCTGCACGCGCCCTACCGGCGCATGATCGAGAGCAGCGTCGCCGACCTGAACAATGCCGGGCAGAGCCCGTTCGCAGGGGCGATCACCGCCGCCCTGTTCCTTCAGTCCTTCGTGACCCGTACTGAGCGGTGGGCGCATCTGGACCTGTTCGCGTGGAACCCGGAAAGCCGCCCTGGCCGGCCCAAGGGCGGCGAGGCCACTGGTCTCCAGGCCCTTCACGCCGCCATTGCACGGCGCTATCGGCCATGAGCGAGCGGCCGAGGCGGACCGGGCGCGGCGACTATGTTCGCTTCTTCCCGGTCCAGACGCGCTGGACCGACAACGACATGTACGGCCATGCCAACAACGCGCTCTACTACGAGTGGTTCGACCTGGCGGTGAACCGGCTGATGATGGAGGAGGGTGGCCTCGATCCGACCGGCGGGCCGGTGATGGACTTCGTGGTGGAGAGCGGCTGTCGCTACCACGAGGGCGTGGGCTTCCCCGATGCGCTGGAGGTGGGCATCAGGGTCGGGCGGCTCGGCACCAGCTCGGTGCGCTGGGAATGCGCGGTGTTCCATTCTGGTGCCCCGCTGGCGGCTGCGGACGGGTTCTTCGTCCACGTCTTCGTCGACCGCGCGACCCGCCGGCCGACCCCGATCCCGCCGCCGCTGCGGCGGGTGATGGAGCCGCTGCTGCCCGCTGCCATCTGAACTTTACCAAGGGACGGATCCGTGCCAACCGGGCCGGGTACCGTGCGGAGATCGGGGTGGACACGATCCAGACCAAGCTCAGGGTGAATCTCGCCCAGCGAGAGTTCGAGGTCGCCGGCAGCGAGGCCTTCGTGCGCGAGTATGCCGAGCGGATCGAGCTGTTGCTGGAGCGGCTGGCCAACGGTGTCGAGCTCATGCTCGCCGCCACTGCCGAGCCGGCACCGGCGCGCGAGGCCGACACCGAGCTCGGCGAGTTCGGCGCGTTCATCCAGCGCCTGCCCGGCACGGCCACGGAGGTCGATACCATGCTGGCCGCGGGCTACTACAGCCAGGTCAATTCCGCGGACGACACGTTCGCAACCGCCGAGGCCAACAAGCGTTTGCTGGAGCAGGGCATCAAGCTCGGCAACCCGTCGCAGTGCGTGCGCCAGTCGCTGGTCGCCAAGCGGGTATTCCTGGTCGCGCGCGGCCGCTTCCGCGTCTCGCAGCACGGCCGTGCCCATCTGCGCCAGTTCCTGGGCTCGCTCGTCCCGGACTGAAGCGCCGGAGGTCGTGTCGTGGAGCAGTTCATCAAGCGCCTGTCGCTCTGCCCCCTGCTCCTGCTGGGGCTTCTGCTCGGCTGGACCCAGCCGGCCCAGGCGGCGATCTGCCCGGCTATCCCGATCCCCGAGGAGCTGGGCCTGACCTGCACCGATCGGCCGGGCGATGCGTTCACGCCGCCCTCGGCCAGCATCGCACCCCAGGCCTCCCTGTTCAGCGCGTTTACCGGCCTGACCATCCGCCTTCTGCCCGCGGATGAGGACACCAGCGATCAGGCGGCCTGGCTGCAGCGCCAGGTGACGGTCGATCTCAGCGGTCTGGGCAGCTTCTTCACCGGCCTGGCCGATGATCCGGACCTGCCCGGGCAGGACGGCGATCTCGCGCGCCGGCTGGAGGACACCGGCTCGACCATCGCCTCGCTCGGCGCCCTGCCGCTCAGCGGCTGCGGCGAGCCGGAACTCGGCCCTGAGCGCTCCGACCTGGAGTGCCACTGGGACAGCAGCGGCTTCGGGCTGGCCATGCAGGTCCGGCTGGTGGTGCACGGCAAGGAGCGCTACGCGCTGCGCGCCTGGAGCATGAACGACCGGCGCTTCCTCCAGCTCCAGGCCCTCGCCAACGGCTTCGACCCGGCCAAGGTCACCTGAGAGACCTCGGGCGCGGCCCTAGCGGACCGGGAACTCCAGCACGAGCCGGGTGCCTGCCCCCGTCTCCCAGCCGGGCTTGGCGCCGACCTGGCTGCTCAGCACCTGGATGAGCTGCAGGCCCAGGCCGGACGCGGGCGATGCCGGCAGGCTCATGCCGGGTCCGTCGTCCCACAGCTCGAGCCGGGCACGGCCGTTCTCCGTCTCTGCCAGCGCGAGGCCGGCTCGGCTGCCGCCTGCGGGAAAGGCATGCTGGAAGCTGTTGGACAGGAATTCGCTCACGATCAGGCCGATCGGCAGCGCCTTCTCGCGGGGTACTGCCAGCTCGGCCACTTCCTCTTCCACCACGGCGTTACCCGCGGCCTCGCGCTGGGCCTCGACCATCACCCGGACCAGGTCGCGCAGGAACGGCCGAAGCTCGACCAGCCCGGCGAACTCGGCGCGCACCTGGTCCTGGATCAGGTAGAGCGGCCGCAGCCGGTCGCGCATCCGGCCGATCGCACGGCGCACCCGCTCGTCCGACTCGCGCCGGCTCTGCAGGCTGATCAGGCTGTCGATGGTCTGCAGGCTGTTCTTGAAGCGGTGCTGCAGGTCGTGTCCCAGTGCCTCGGTGGCGTCCTGCACCGCGACACGCTCGGCCAGCAGTTCCTCGTGCCGCGCGCTCACCCGTCGCAGCTCCAATAGACCGACCACCTGCCGGCCGAGCCGGCCGAGCATGTCCAGCTGCGCTTCCGTCAACCGGCGCGGCTGACGGTCCATGACGCAGAGCGTGCCGAGCGGCACCTCATCGGCATTGCGCAGCGACACCCCGGCATAGAAGCGCAACCGTGACTCGCCGGTGACCAGCGGGTTGGCGGCAAAGCGGGGATCGGCAGCCAGATCCTCCACCACCAACGGCTCCGCGGAACGGATCGTATGGCTGCAGATGGCGCCGTCCAGCGGTACCGCGTCCACCGCCATGCCGACCGCCGACTTGAACCACAGCCGGTCGATGTCGATCAGCCCCACCAGCCCGACCGGCGCCTGGCAGACATGGCAAGCCAGGGCCGCCAAGTCGTCGAAGCCGACTTCCGGCGGCGTGTCCAGGATGCGGTAGGACCGCAGCAATGCCAGCCGCTCGGGCTCCTCGGCGACGAGGCCCTGCCCCGCCGGGGCATCGGATTTGCTCATGGACGCATCCTAGCGGGACGGGCGATCACCGACCATGGGTGACGGTGCCGCCCCTGCAGGCGAAATCACCGGTCGTCCTGGCGCCGCTCCGGCAGGGGCCACTCGTCGCCGTCGGGTTCCTCGGCCTCCACCGCCGGGATCGCGTAGCGCCCATCCGCCCAGGCCACGAAATCGCGGTCGCGGCAGGCGCGCGAGCAGAACGGCCGGAACCGCTGCTCACGCGGCTTGCCGCAGATCGGGCAGCGCGGGGTCGCGGCTGGAGTATCGGTCATCCGAGCTCGAAGCCTCCCGCGGCCAGCCGGTCATCCGCGGTCACCGCACCGGTAAAGCCCGCTGCCGCCAGCGCCCGGGCCGGAGCGGCTTCGGTCAGGTAGCGGGCGAGATCGCGGGCGGCCCTGAGCGTGGCGGGCGGCCGGGCCGAGCGGCGCAGCGCCTTGACCAGCCGCTCGGTGCCGGCGCGCAGCGAGGGTGCCGTGCCCTCGCCCCGGCAATGCTGGCAATCGCGCAGCAGCAGTTCGGCCAGCGCGATGCCGCGCCGCGGCCGGCCGATCTCGACCAGCCCCTGGGGCGACACGTCATGGACATGCCCCGCCACCGGATCGGCGGCGAGCGCCTTCTTGAGGGTCTCGACCACGCGGAACCGCTCGTTCTTGCTCACGAGATCGATGAAGTCGACGACGATGATCCCGCCAATGTTGCGCAGGCGGAGCTGCCGGGCGATCTCCCTGGCCGCGGCGAGATTGACCCGGAAGGACGGCTGGCCACCACTGTCCACGTCGATCGCGGTGAGCGCCCGGGTCCGCTCGATCCAGAGCCGCCCGCCCTCGGGCAGGGGAACCTCGCGCTGCAGGGCCGCCTCGATCAGCTCGGCGACACCGGTCACCTCGAAGGCGTCGCCGCTGACCAGCTCGACCAGCGGCCCCTCGCCCGAGCGGAAATGCGCGTCCCGGAATGCCCGGATGCGTGCGGCCAATGCCGGGTCGGCCACGGTGATCGCATCCACCGGGTTGCCCAGGATGGTGCGCAGCAGCCGTTCCACCGTATCGTCGACATCCAGGGGCCCGCTCTTCAGCTTGGCCCGGTCCAGGCAGTCGTGCCAGCGGCGGCGCAGCGCCTCCTGCTCGGCCAGCAGCACCTCGTCCGGCTGGTCCTGAGACCCCCGGCGCAGCAGCACGCCGCCCTTGGGGAACAGCGCCTGGCCACGCTCCTTGAGCAACATCTGCTGGCGCTTGCCGAGATTGCCCGACACCTCGACTGCCTGCGAGGACGGCCGCAGCACCAGGTGCAGCCCGATCAGGCGCACGTCGCAGGTGACCCTGGGCCCCTTCTCGTCGACCGCCTCGCGCAGCCCCATGACCACGATGCGCTGGCCCTCGGCGACGATCCGCTCGATCGGCATGCGCGGGTCGGCGCCGGGCAGGTGGCGAGCGTCCTTGACGTTGAGGAAGGCGTTGTGCCCCTGGCCGATGTCCAGGAAGGCGGCGCCGATCTTGGGCTCGACCCGCACGACCCGGGCTGCGAACAGCCGGTCCGTCACCCGGGCCTCATCGTGGTCGAGGTCGACCACCTCGATCAGCTCGCCATCCTCCAGCCGGGCGGCGCGCAGGCCGAACCCGGTATCCTCGATCACCAGACCGCTGCTCATGTCCTCTTCCAGCCAAGGCCTTCCAGGAGGCCCAGCGTCTCGCACAGCGGCAGCCCCACCACGTTGGAGTAGCTGCCCTGGATCGCCGGCACGAATGCTTCGGCCTGGCCCTGAATCGCGTAGCCGCCGGCCTTGCCGTGCCATTCGCCCGACGCGAGATAGGCATCCCGCTCCGCCGCGGTCAGCCGCTTGAAGCGCACGACCGTCTCGACCAGCCGCTCCACCAGGCGCCGCTCCGGGGTCGCGACCACCACCGCGGTCATGACCCGGTGACGTCGCCCGGACAGGAGATCCAGGCAGGCGGCGGCGGCGGGTTCGTCCAGTGCTTTGGGCAGGATGCGGCGGCCGCAGGCCACCACCGTATCGGCGGCCAGCACGAAGGCCCCGGCCGCCAGCGCCTGTGCGGCACCGGCCATGGCCTTCGCCCTGGCCACTCGCAGCGCATAGGCACGCGGCAGCTCGCCCTGGCGTGTGGTCTCGTCGACATCCGGGCCCACCACCCAGCTGGGCTCGATGCCGCAGCGACGCAGCAGGTCGAGCCGGCGCGGCGATGCCGACGCCAGCCCCAGGGGCACGTGCGCCCCGCTGCCGGGGCTCACTTGAACCGGTAGGTGATGCGTCCCCGGCTGAGGTCGTAGGGCGTCATCTCGACCGTGACCTTGTCACCGGTGAGCACGCGGATCCGGTTCTTGCGCATGCGGCCAGAGGTGTGGGCCAGCACTTCGTGATCGTTCTCGAGCTTGACCCGGAACATCGCGTTGGGCAGCACTTCAGCGATCACGCCACCAAACTCGATCAGATCTTCCTTCGCCATTGACACTCCATTGGCAGTCCACGGCGCGTGGCTTGGCGCCGCGGCCTCACTTGGTCGTCCGTTCTACCGATATATGGCGCATCCTTGCGCGAGCGCCATGCTGCCCTGGCTTCTGCGCGCTGCTTTTCTGCGGGTCAAGCGCACAGGAGGCACAGAGGCCGCCCGACGGCGCTCACGGCCCGGGCGGCCGGACCGCGGCGAAGCGGCGGCGGATGCGCAGCATCAGGTCGTCGCGCAGGCTGCGATAGGCGTCCAGCCGCACCTCGCGGCTCGCCTCGACCAGGGAAGGATCGGGCATGTGCCAGAACTCGATCGCCACGTCCATGGTCCGGGTCAGCTCGACCGCGCTGTGCTGGGCCTCGGGCGACAGGGAGATGACCAGGTCGAAGAAATGGTCGTCGAGGTCGTCGAAGCCCTTGGCCGCGTGGCGGGAAAGGTCGATGCCGATCTCGTCCATCACGGCGAGTGCGAACGGGTCGAGCCCCTGCGGCCGCACTCCGCAGCTGTCGACATAGATCTTGTGGCCGGCCAGGTATTTCAGGATCCCCTCGGCCATGGGCGAGCGGATCGCGTTGTGCGTGCAGGCGAACAGCACGCTGCCGGGTACCTCCCCTGGCACCGCACCTTCCATCAGCGCCGCAGCGACAGGACGCAGACCAGGGTGAACAGCCGCCGCGCCGTCTGGGCATCGACGTCGACCTTCTCCACCAGCGCTTCCCGCAGCAGTTCCGCCCCCTCGTTGTGCAGGCCGCGCCTGGCCATGTCGATCGATTCGATCCGGGACGGCGGGGCACCACGGATGGCCTGGAAGTAGCTGTCGCAGATGATGAAATAGTCCTTGATCACCCGGCGCAGCGGCCGCACCGCCAAGATCAGCTCACGCTCCGCGCGGCTGTCCCGCTGGACCACGTCCATCACCAGATTGTTGTCGCGCAAGGACAGCGCCACTTCGTAGGGCCCGGGGAACCCGTCCTTCAGCTGGAAGGAATTGTCCTCCAGCAGGTCGAAGATCGCGACATTGCGCTCGTGCTGCACCTCCGGCGTCCAGCGCACCACGCTTCCCTGGTCGAGTTCGATCGCGACGATCCGGTCGGGGCCGTCGGATCGCCTGGTCACCTCGCCCCCCGCAGCCGGATCGCGTTGGCGTGCCCGTCCAGCCCCTCCGCCTCGGCCAGGATCCTGGCCGCATCAGCCAGCTGGCGAAAGCCCGGCTCGCCGCAGCCGAGCAGGGTGGTGCGCTTCATGAAGTCGTAGACCGACAGGCCGGACGAGAACCGGGCGCTGCGCGAGGTGGGCAGCACATGGTTGGGCCCGCCGACATAGTCGCCGATCACTTCCGGCGTCCACGTGCCCAGGAAGATCGCCCCGGCATGGCGCACCCTGGCCGCCAGCGCGTCCGCGTCCTCGACCATCAGCTCCAGATGCTCCGGCGCCAGCCGGTCGACCAGCGGCACCGCCTCGTCCAGCCCGCTCACCAGGATCACCACGCCAAGATCGGCCAGGCTCTTTGCCGCGATCTCCCGGCGGGGTGCGGACTGGAGCTGCCGCTCGACCTCGACCGGCACGTGGCGTGCCAGGTCCGGATCGTCGGTGATCAGGATGCTCTGCGCCAGCACGTCGTGCTCGGCCTGGGCGATCAGGTCGGCCGCCACCAGGTCGGCTCCGGCACTCCGGTCGGCCACGATCACCACCTCGCTGGGACCGGCGATCATGTCGATCCCGACCACGCCGAACACCTGGCGCTTGGCTTCCGCCACGTAGGCGTTGCCCGGGCCGGTGATCTTGTCGACTGGCCGGATCGTGGCGGTGCCGTACGCCAGCGCCGCGATCGCCTGCGCCCCCCCGATCCGGTAGATCTCGTCCACCCCGGCCAGCCGGCAGGCGGCCAGCACCAGGGGATTGCTCTGCCCATCCGGTGCCGGGGCCGCCACCACCAGCCGCCGGCAGCCCGCCACCTTCGCCGGGATCGCGTTCATCAGCACCGAGGACGGATAGGCGGCCGTGCCGCCCGGCACGTAGAGGCCCACCGCATCGATCGCGGTCCAGCGCTGGCCCAGCCGGACACCGGCCTCGTCGGTCCAGGCAAGCGGCTCCGGCTTCTGGCGGGAATGAAACGCCTCGATCCGTGCCGCCGCCACCTCCAGGGCCCGCAACTGCTCGGGCGGGCAGGCGGCCCAGGCCCGCTCCAGTTCGGCCGGCTCGACCCGCAGCCCGATCTCGTCCGGGTCGAACCGGTCGAACCGCCGGGTCAGCTCCAGCAGCGCCGCATCGCCACGGCGGCGCACGTCCTGGATGATCGCCTGGACGGCAGCGCCGACATCGCCCGCCTCGTCGTGACGGCGTTCGGCCAGGGCGGCGAAGCTGGCGGGAAAGTCGGCTGCCCGCGAATCGAGAAAGCGCAAGCGATGGAACTCCGGATCGGCCAGCCCGGGCCCGGCGACCAGGACCCCTGCCGGCTAGTCTAGGCGGCGTTGAAATGATCGCAGGGGCTGATCTGGCACGGCACCGGATCGCTGAAGTCGTCGAGCTTGGCGCGGACCGCCGGCACCTGGAGGCGGATCGTGCCCTGGCCCGCGAACACGAGGTCCACGAACAGGTCGGTGCCCGGGGCGGGCTCGGTGGCGATGGTCAGGAGGTTGAGCTCCGCCAGGCGCGCGGTCTCGTCGATGCCGCGGTAGCGCACCTTGGCCACCTCGTCGACCACCAGCGCGGAGGAGCACTCGGTCAGGCCCTCGCAGCGTGTGGTGTCGCGGTACTGCTCGCGGCGGTAGCGGATGAAGGCGATCATGAAGCGCCCGGCCGCCGGATCGTAGGCCATCTCGGCCACGCAGGTGCGCGCGTCCTGGAGGAACGCAGCGATCACCGCCAGATCCTCGACATCCGTGGCCTGCAGGCGCACGCGTTTCTCGGCCAAGTCTCGCCCTCCGTCAGCCGGCCCGCTCGATTCGGGCCCCCACGCCGCGCAGCTTCTCTTCAAGCCGCTCGTATCCCCTATCCAGATGGTAGACGCGGTTGACGGTTGTAGGGCCGGATGCGGCGAGACCTGCAAGAACCAGCGAGACTGAGGCGCGCAGGTCGGTCGCCATCACGGGCGCGCCGGTGAGCCGGGCCTGGCCGCGCACCAGGGCGGAGCCACCATGCACGGTGATCCTGGCGCCCATCCGCGCCAGTTCCGGCACATGCATGAAGCGGTTCTCGAAGATCGTCTCGGTGATCATCGAGGCGCCCTCGGCCATGCACATCAGCGCCATGAACTGGGCCTGCAGGTCGGTGGCAAAGCCCGGGAACGGCCGGGTCATCACGTCCACGCCCTTGAGCCCGCCATCGCCCAGGCGCACCGACAGGCCGCCCTCGCCGTCGGCCAGCACGAGGCCCGCCTCCTCCAGCCGCTCGGCCGCGACCCCCAGGTCCTGGGCCCGCACGTCCTGCAGGACCAGGTGGCCCCGCGTGATGCCGGCCGCCATCGCATAGGTGCCGGCCTCGATCCGGTCGGCGATGATCCGGTGCGCAGCACCGCCGAGTGCCGCCTGGCCCCGAATCGTGAGCATGGCACTGCCGGCACCGTCGATCTGCGCACCCATGGCCCGCAGCAGCCGGGCCAGATCCACGATCTCGGGCTCGCGGGCGGCATCCAGGATCACCGTCTCGCCATCCGCCAGGCAGGCCGCCATCATCAGGTTCTCGGTGGCACCCACCGAAGGCTGCGGCAGCTTGATCTCGGCCCCCTTCAACCCCTTGGGTGCCGTCGCCTTGACGTAGCCCTGCTCCAGCTCGATCACGGCCCCCATGCGCTCCAGGCCCATCAGGTGCAGGTCGATCGGCCTGGTGCCGATGGCGCAGCCCCCCGGCAGGGACACCGCCGCCTCGCCCTGGCGTGCCAGCATCGGCCCCAGCACCAGGACCGAGGCGCGCATCCGGCGCACGAGGTCGTAGGGAGCGGTGGTCGACATCAGCTGTTCGGTCTGCAGCCGCAGCGTGCCGGGTGCCCCCGGCTGCATGGTCGACGCGGTGCCGAGCCGCTGCAGGAGCCGCTGCATCGTGCCGACATCGGCCACGTCGGGCACGTTGGACAGCTCGACCGGCTGGCCGGTGAGCAGGGTCGCGGCCATCAGCGGCAAGGCTGCGTTCTTCGCCCCGCTCACCTGGATCCGGCCTTCGAGCGGAACCCCGCCCTCGATGATGATCCGGTCCATCACATCTTCGGCAGGGTCACGCCCCGCTGCCCCATGTATTTGCCGGCCCGGTCGGCATAGCTCACCTCGGGCGCGCTGGCACCTTTGAGGAACAGGAACTGGCAGATCCCCTCGTCCGCATAGACCTTGGCTGGAAGCGGCGTGGTGTTGGAGATCTCCAGCGTGACATGCCCCTCCCATTCCGGCTCGAGCGGGGTGACGTTCACGATGATGCCGCAGCGCGCATAGGTCGACTTGCCCAGGCAGATCACCAGCACGTCGCGCGGGATCCGGAAATACTCCACCGTGCGCGCCAGCGCGAAGCTGTTGGGCGGCACCACGCAGAACGGCCCGTCACGCTCGACGAAGCTCTGGGCGGAGAAGTTCTTGGGATCCACCAGCGCATTGTCGACATTGGTGAAGATCCGGAACTCGCGCGCGAGCCTGGCATCATATCCGTAGGACGACAGGCCGTAGGAGATCAGTCGCTCCTTGCCCTCGACCCTGGTCTGCCGCTCGACGAACGGCTCGATCATGCCGTGCTCCAGGCACTGCTGCCGGATCCAGTGGTCGGGCATGATCGACATGCGGCTTCATCCAGAAGAAGGCGTTGGCGCCGGCAGGGCCCGGCCGCGTCCGTCAGCACATGCTGACATGATCGGCGCTTCTACCGCAGGTGCAGAAGCGGTCAACCAGGCTGGCCACTCCCGCTTCCCTTCTCCTCCGCCTCCGCAGCCAAGTCCGCCATCACCCGCTCCTGCCGCGCCCGCTCCTGCGCCTTGCGCTTCTTGAGGTTCTCGCGCATCGCCGCCGCCAGCCGCGCGGCCCGCTCTTCCCTGGCCGTCCTGCCCTGTTCCTTTTCCATCGCCACCGCCTCTTGCAACGCGGCGACACCCGTGGCATCTAGCGCGCGGCGCAGCAAGGGGTCACCCGCTGCCGCACGCGGTGCGCTGTCGTAGCTCAGTCGGTAGAGCGCGTCCTTGGTAAGGACGAGGTCGCTGGTTCGATTCCAGTCGACAGCACCATTTCTCTAGAAAATCCAATAGCTTAGTAGCCAGGATGGTCTGGGCGTCAGGAAGCACCTGAAGTCCGGAAGCACCCCGGAAGCACCGTGGCCCAACATGCAGACGGCCGCTCCAATGCACCGGAGTAGACACGTGGCCGCCAATTCTCCCCTCCCAATCTGGCGCCAGCATTTTCCGCGGCAGGACGCCCCAAGATAGGGCGTCAACTTCGAAGCTCGCAGCTTGGGGCGGCCGCCACTGCGCTTTCTCGTTACATTTCAGCCAGCCGCAAAGCTGAGCTGGAATTGTGGCACCCCCAGCCCCCCGGGGGAGGGGGTAAATCTGAATGGGTCCCCCACCCTCACCCTGTATCACTTTCTGGCCGACCAGTTGTGGCATGCCTCGAAGGGACCTCAAGGGGTCGATCCCCGCGTGGACGGGGAAGCCGGGTACTGGCCGCCCAAAAACAACGGCGCGCCGGGACGATCCCCGCGTGGGCGGGGAAGCCCTGGTGTGGGCACTGGAGCAGCTTGCCGACGTGGGACGATCCCCGCGTGGGCGGGGAAGCCGCCGAAACGTCGAAGGTGCGCGTGTCCGCGAAGGGACGATCCCCGCGTGGGCGGGGAAGCCTCGTCATCCAGCAGGATCTTCTCCCGGTTGACGGGACGATCCCCGCGTGGGCGGGGAAGCCGTGCCCTTGATTGGTCTGGGCTTGTCCTGCCGGGGACGATCCCCGCGTGGGCGGGGAAGCCCCGCTAGGAACAACTCCCCCGTACACCGTGGAGGGACGATCCCCGCGTGGGCGGGGAAGCCGTTGCTGCGGTCGACGCCGAACTTCTTCGCGAGGGACGATCCCCGCGTGGGCGGGGAAGCCCGACACGCTACTCGGGGAGTGCTTATTGCTGGGGGACGATCCCCGCGTGGGCGGGGAAGCCGCTGATCAACCGGATGATCCCTGACCCGACCAGGGACGATCCCCACGTGGGCGGGGAAGCCGGCCAGCTCGGCAACCTGATCAGCGGTTCGTCGGGACGATCCCCGCGTGGGCGGGGAAGCCCGCGGGGATGCCGGTTCGGTCGGGCCGATCGCGGGACGATCCCCGCGTGGGCGGGGAAGCCCCGGATGGGCCGACATATCCACCCCAGACAGTGGGACGATCCCCGCGTGGGCGGGGAAGCCGTG
>NZ_DATMFZ010000359.1:0-25621 GCF_035556675.1 Geminicoccus sp.
CCAGGTTACGCACAGCAAGACGCTGGACGACCTTCCGGACGGCGCGTTCGTCACGCTTGCCGATGCCCCGGACGTGCCGCTCCTCCTCTGGGAAGGCAGCCTCCATCCCTGGAGCCAGGGGGGCTATGCAGTGCCCCGTGCGGTTCGGCCCGACACGCCAGCCCGGGTCCTCACGCCCATGCCGACCGTGGCGACGCTGCGCGCCGGCTATCGGCCGCTGGTGGGTGTCCTGCCGGCAGGTTGAACGGCGCCCATTCCCGACCTGGTAGCTACGCCCGCATTGTCCTGATCGGAGGATCACAGCTGCATGCCCGCGGGAGCGGGCCGGCCTGCGGCGGGGTCGTCCTGATCGGGGCTTGGAGGTGGTGGGCGCGACAGGGATCGAACCTGTGACCCCTACGATGTCAACGTAGTGCTCTACCGCTGAGCTACGCGCCCGTCCTGATCGGCGGTGGCGAGCGGATAGCGTTTGTCGGCGGCGCTGGCAAGTGCCGGCTGCAGGAATCCGGATGGTTTCGCCTTCTGTCGGCGTTGTGGCACGGTCCCGGCCGTGGTTGCATCGGCAGGGCTCTCCCGGATGCGGTGATGATCGATCCCTTCGCTCTCGTGCGGCCAGCCGGCCTCGGCCTGCCGGTCCTGCTCTCCTCGCCGCACAGCGGCCGCCATTATCCCGAGCAGGCGCGCCGCCGGCTGGGCGTGGCCCCGGCGACCCTGGCGATCCTGAACGACGGCCCGGTCCACGAGCTGCTGGACGCGGCGGTGGCGGCCGGCGCCACCTTGCTGCGCGCCCGCTGGAACCGCACCTGGATCGACCTCAACCGGGATCCCGCGGAGTTCGACGAGGACGCGATCGACGGCCTGCCGATGGGTGTGCGGCCATGCCGGTCGCTGCGCGTGCAGGCCGGGCTGGGCTTGGTGCCGACACGGCTGGGCGAGCGGCGCATCCATCTGCGCCGGCTGGCTTTTGTCGAGCTGGCCGAGCGGATCGCAGGGGTGCACCAGCCTTATCACGCGGCGCTGGAGCGGGAATGCCGGCGGCTGGCGGGCGGGTTCGGCCAGATGCTGCTGCTGGACTGCCATACCATGCCGGGCCCGTGCGGCGGTGCCGGGGCGCTGCCGGACATCGTGCTGGGCGACCGGTTCGGCCGGAGCTGTGCCGGTCCGCTGGTGGCCGCGGCGGAAGCCTCGCTGCGCGACGCCGGCTTCACCGTGGCGCGCAACCGGCCCTTCGCGGGCGGCTGGATCACCAAGCGGCACGGCCAGCCGGAGCGGGGCATGCATGCCCTGCAGCTCGAGCTCTGCCGGCAGCGCTTCTTCACGGCCGACTGGCAGCAGACCGGCGCAGCCCCCGCGCTGCGCCGGGCATTGGCCGCACTGGTCCGGGAACTCGCCGCGATGCTGCCCCCGGCAAGGCCGCTGGCCGCGGAGTGAGCAGGCGGGCTTCAGCCGGTCCGGCGCTTGCCGGCTCGGGCTGGCCCGGAGCTTGCAAGATATTGCGGCATGTCCAGGACCATGCCCCTCCTCCTCGCCCTCGTCGCCCTGTTCCTGCCGCTCGCGGCCGGCTCCAGTCCGGCCACCCTCGCCGAGGAAACGGCAAGAACTGCCGCCCTCTGCCTGGATGCGGCAAGACGTGCCGAGCGCTTGGCCGACCTGCCCGAGGGCATCGTGACCGGGATCATGCTCGCCGAGACCGGGCGGTGGAGCAAGGCGCAGCGGCGCAGCTATCCCTGGCCCTGGACGGTCACCTCGGGCAACGAGGCCTGGTATGCGGACAGCCGTGCGGCCGCGATCGCCACAGTGCGCCGCCTGCAGGCCGAAGGCCGGCGCAACATCGATGTCGGCTGCATGCAGATCAACCTGTACTGGCATCCCGACGCGTTCCGGACGATCGAGGAGGCGCTCGATCCGATCCGCAACGTCGCCTATGGCACGGCCTTCCTGGGCGAGCTCCATGCCGAGCACGGTAGCTGGCGCGCGGCGGTGGCCGCCTATCACAGCCGCGATCCGGAACGCGGCCACACCTATCTGGCGCGGGTCGAGAAGCTGCAGGAGCAGTACCGCTCGTGGGGCGAGGAGGTCGTGGCCCGCGCCGATGCCGCACCCACCGGCATGAAGCTGTTCGGGCGGCTGGCACCGGCACGCCCGCTGTTCGGCGCGGACGACACGCCCCGGCAGCGCGCCGTTGCCAAGGGCGGGCTGCTGCTGGCCGCCCTGGCGCCCCCGGTCGGGGTGGCCGCCCTGCCCGCGCCGGGCAGCCTGATCCGGCTCCGCCGCGACCTGGAGGGCGGCCGGGTCGTGCCCGCCCGCTCCTTCCTGTTCTCCGGTACGGCCTCGGCATCGTTCCCGGCCGTGGAGCGTTGACCCGCCGCGGTACCGACGCCAGCGTGTCTGGCTAGAAGCGTGGACACGCGGGGCAAGGTGCATGGCGGGCGGCGAGGACGACCCTGAGCAGGATTTCTGCGAGCGGCTGGACCGGCTGCTTGGCGAGGCGATGGGCCTGGTCCAGGCGACCAAGCACTATCTGGAGCGTCGGCCGGCCGGCGCCATGCCGGTTGCGGGCGAGCTCGGCCATCTGTGCGAGCTCGACCGGGTGACCTGCCGGCTGGGCCTCGTGATCGGCTGGCTCCTGCGGCGCAAGGCCGAGCTGGCCGGCGACGGGCCGGCCGCGGCCGCCATCGAGGACGACCCGCACTGCCTGCAGCAGCCGGCCCTGGCGGAGCTGCCGCCCGCCTTGGGCGCATTGCTGGACGCGAGTGCCGTCCTGTATGGCCGGACCGTGCGGATGGCAGCGGCCGGGGAGTGCCGCCCGGACATCCTGCACTGATCATCCGATCGGCCGGCCATGGCCCGGGCAGCCTACGGGACGAGCGGCTGGCGGGCCATCAGCGGCCGGTGCTGGCGGCCGTCCGGGCCGAAGTTCCGGGGGTCCAGCCAAGCGGTGAAGGCTGCATCCAGTGCCGGCCATTCCTCCGCGAGGATCGAGTACCAGGCCGTGTCGCGGTTGCGGCCCTTGACCACCAGGTGCCGGTAGAAAATGCCTTCGTGGCGAAAGCCGAAGCGCAGGGCGGCCCGCCGCGAGGGCAGGTTCGCGGCGTCGCACTTCCACTCGATCCGGCGGAACCCCAGTGCCACGGCGTGGCGGATCAGGAGATGGATCGCCTCGGTGGCGGCGGTCCGGCGGCGCAGCTCACTGCCGAACCAGACATGGCCGATCTCGATCGAGCCCCCTGCCGGATGGATGTTGAGATAGCTGGCCATGCCCAGCGCGCGGCCGGCCGGATCGCAGATCGCGAAGAACATGGGCTCGGCCGTACCGGCCAGGGGCTGCAGCCAGGCCTGCATCGCGTCCTGGTCGGCGAACGGCCCGTAGGCCATGAAGCGCCAGCGCTCCGCCTGGCCCGGCCCATGCCCCGCCCGGAACAGGTCCGGCCCATGCTGGTCGGGATCGAGCGGCTCCAGGCGCACCGTCCTGCCGACCAGCGCTGCCCGGGCCGGCGGCTGTGCCGGCGGCAGTGGTGCCACCGCCGCGGTCGACAGCCGCCGCCGGCAGACCGGCTCATGCCCCTCGGGCTCGATCATCGCACCCGTTCCACCTCGAACAGGCGCGGCGGGCGGACAAATGCCTCCTGTGCCGCCACCAGCTCGATCTCGCGCGCCCCCTGCTCATGGGTCAGCCTGACCAGCTCGTACATGGCCGAGACCGTCCGCTGCAGGACCTCTGGGATGTCGTCGCTGGCCAGCCGGTTGCCCAGCACCAGTGCCGTGGTTGCATCCCCGGTGCCGTTCACGGTCAGCGGCAGCTTGGGCGTGCGCACCAGCCAGCTGCCCGCAGCCGTATCGGCGAGCACCACGATTTCGTCGACGGCACCCGGCAGCTCCAGGCTGGTCACCACCACGAGGCTCGGACCGCGCTGCCGCACCTGGGCAGCACCGGCCAGCGCGTCCTCCAGGCTGTCGATCGAACGGTCCGCAAGAAAGGCCAGCTCGAACGCATTGGGCGTGACGATGTCGGCCTGGGGCACGGCCTGATCGCGGAAGAATTCCGGGATCCCGGGCCGGACGAAGAAGCCGCGGCCGACATCGCCCATCACCGGATCGCAGGCATAGAGCGCGCCGGGTCGTGCCGCACGGATCCGGGCGACCGTCTCCAGCACGGCAGCGCCGAGCTGCGGATCACCCAGATAGCCGGACATCACCGCCCGGGTGCGGGCGAATGCGCCGCGCTCCTCCACGCCCTGCAGGATCTCGCGGATCTGCTCGACGCTGTTGGCACTGCCCTTCCAGGTACCATAGCCGGTGTGGTTGCTGAACTGCACCGTGTTGACCGCCCAGACCTCGTGGCCCAGCCGCTGCAGCGGGAATACCGCCGCGCAGTTGCCGACATGGCCATAGGCCACGTGCGACTGGATCGACAGGATGCCCTCGCGCGCCACGACCGCTTCTCCCGGATGCTCCGCCCGGCCGCGACGCTAGGTCCAGTCCGGGACGCGCAAAAGGCCCAGTTTGCCCGGGTACGGTCGATTTCCCGTACGGCCCCCGCTGCTGGGACATGGACAAGTGCCGGCGGGCACGCCACCTGGAAGGCGGCTGGGCAAGGGGAGCCGGACGATGAGATCACCGCAGGACATGCGGGTGGACTATGCGCGCGCTGAGCTGGACGAGGCCAGTGCCGGCATGGACCCGCTGGCCCTGTTCGGCCGCTGGTTCCAGGAAGCCAGCGCGAGCGGCCTGGCCGAGCCGAACGCGATGGCGGTGGCGACCGTCGATGCCAGCGGCCAGCCGTCCTGCCGCATGGTGCTCCTCAAGCATTTCGGCGCGGATGGCTTCGACTTCTTCACCAACACCGAGAGCCGCAAGGGCCAGGAGCTCGCCGGCAATCCGCAGGCGGCACTCCTGTTCTGGTGGGACGTGCTGCATCGACAGGTGCGCATCGAGGGACCGGTGAGCGCGGTGCCGGCCGCGGAAGCCGATGCCTATTTCGCCAGCCGGCCGCTGGGCAGCCGGATCGGCGCCTGGGCGTCCAGGCAGTCCCATCCGGTGGCCGACCGGGCGCAGCTCGCCCGGCAGGAAGCGGAGGCGCGCGACCGGTTCGGCGACACCCCGCCCCGCCCGCCGTTCTGGGGCGGCTACCGGGTGCGGCCCGTGACGATCGAGTTCTGGCAGGGCCGCCCTAGCCGGCTGCATGACCGGCTGTGCTACCGGCGCCTGGCGGGCGGTGACTGGCAGCGCGAGCGCCTGAATCCCTGAGCCCCGGCCGGGGGCGTCGGGGCAGGCTCCCAAGCGACCCGAGCGCGCGCCCCATGCGGGCAATGCTTGCGTATGCCGCGACGAGCGGCCATCTCCTGGCCCTGGCCAACTCCACCGGAGCCGCGACGTGCAGGATCAGAAGGTCGTGTTCATCACGGGCGCGTCCCGTGGCATTGGTCACGCTACCGCCAAGTACTTCGTCAAGCAGGGCTGGCGCGCGGTGACCTGCTCGCGGGACGCGGTGCCGCCGCAATGCGGCCGGGGCGAGCGGCACATGCATATCTGCGCCGATCTCGCCGACCTCTCCAAGCTGCCCGAGGTGGTGGCGGAACTCGAGGACCTGCTCGACGGCGGGCCGATCCACGCCCTGGTCAACAATGCCGGCTACTCGCCCAAAGGCGAGGACGGCCACCGCCTGGGTGCGCTGGAGAGCGACCTGGACGTGTTCCAGAAGGTGTTCGCGATCAACTTCTTCTCCTGCGCCTGGTTCGCGCGGGAGATGGCGCCGAAGCTCGCCGAGACCTCCGGTGCCATCGTCAACATCACCTCGATCGCCGGCAGCCGGGTCCACCCGTTCGCCGGCACCGCGTACGCGACCTCCAAGGCGGCACTCACCGCGCTGACCCGCGAACTGGCCGCCGACCTCGCCCATCTGCGCATCCGCGTGAACGCGGTCAGCCCCGGTGAGATCAACACGGCGATCCTCTCGCCCGGCACCGAGGCGCTGGTGGAGCGGATCCCGATGCGGCGGCTGGGTTCGCCCGAGGAGGTGGCCGCGGTGGTCCACTATCTTTGCAGCGACCAGGTCTCCTACATCACCGGGGCCGAGATCCCGGTGAACGGCGGCCAGGACGTCTACTGAAGCTCGACCGGCCGCCAGTTGCGCGCCACCGCAGCGGTCCCTGCCAGGAGCAGGGCAGCCAGCACCAGGCCCAGCACGACCAGCAGGGGCTGGTCCGGCAGGCTGGCACCGGTCGCGCGGAGCGGGGCCGGCATGATACCGAACGCCAGGAAGGCCGCGATGCTGCCGAGCAGGACCCCTGGCAGGCCCGCCGCGACGATCAACAGGATCACCAGTCGACCCATCCGTGTCTCCCCCGAGACCCGGTTGCACCTGAGGTTGGGCCTAACAGATTTCGACAACTGTTGGAACGTTTCCGATCCCCTGCCCCGATCCCGGGCCAGGGGATCGCGCCGCCCTTCCCGCCTCGCGGCGCCACGAGCTTCGGCGCAATTTTATGTAATTTTCTGAATAGTTTAGCCCAGAATGTTATTGTTGCCCGGGGTGCAGGGCCACATTAACCGTGAAGGCGAACGGTGGCTCCATTCTTCGCCGCCGCCCCACCGGAGCGGGAAGCCTATGCAACGTCGTGGCCCGGAGCCGAGATTCCGCGTGCTGCTGGTGAGCGATCACCGGCAGGAACCGGAAGAGGTCGGCCGGCTCCTTCGCCGCGCGGGCTTGGCGCTCGCCTGCCTCGAGCACACCGCTACCCTCGCCGATGCGATCGGCCTGCTGGCCGATCAGGCGATCGGTGCCGTGCTGCTCGACCTGTGCACCGCCGATGCCGGGGGGCTGTGCGGTCTGGTCCGCCTCCAGTCGATCGCACCCGGCCTGCCGATCCTGGCCTATGCCGGGCCGCATGACGCCTCTCCGCTCGATCAGGCTCATGCCGTGACCTGCCTGCAGCGAGCAGCGCGCAAGCGCGAGCAGGACCGCCGCCTGGCGCATGTCGCCACCCATGACCGGCTGACCGGGCTGGCCAATCGCTGGCTGCTGGAAGAGCGGCTGAAGCGCGCGGTCGCCCAGGCCCGGCGCAGCGGCCAGGCCGGCTGCGTCTATTTCTTCGACCTCGACGACTTCAAGGCGGTGAACGACCGGCTGGGCCATGAGGCCGGCGACCATCTGCTGCAGTCGTTCGGCAACCGTCTGCTGCGCTCCCTGCGCGCCACCGACACGGTCGCGCGGCTGGGCGGCGACGAGTTCGTGGTGGTGATGGACCGGATCGGCGACCGCGCCAATGGCGAGCGGGTCCGTACCCGGCTACAGCGGCTCCTGTCCCTGCCGCATGCCATTCCCGGCCATGAGGTCCAGACCAGCGCCAGCATCGGCATGGCGCTGTTCCCCGACGAAGGCGACGACCTGGACGCGCTGCTGCGCGTGTCCGACCGGGCGATGTACCACGACAAGCAGCGTCACGCCGTTCAGGCCGGCTCGTAGCGATCCACACCGTCGGGATCAGTGGTCCGCCGGACCTGCCCGCTCGCCACCAGCCGGTTCAGGTGCGCCAGGGTCTCGCCCAGGGCGAAGCCCAATTGGTGGAGGTCCAGTGCGCGGGGGAACAGCACGGCCGTCACCTCCCAGGCACTGGGCCGCTGCCGGCAGGCGGCGAGCGTTGCGTCCAGCCGCTCCGCGTGATGGGCCTGCAACTGCGCGATCCGCTCGTGCAGGCCGATGAAGGGCAGCTTGTGCGAGGGCAGCACCAGGGTCTCGGGGTCGAGCCCGGCATAGAGATCCAGCGAGCGGAGAAATCCGCCCAGCGGATCGGCCGCCGGCTCGGACGGCCAGACCGCGACATTGGGCGAGATCCGCGGCAGGACCTGGTCGGCGGCGATCAGCAGGCGCCGCTCGGCGGCGTAAAGTGTCACCTGCTCCGGGCTGTGCCCTTCCCCGATGATCACCTCGAACCGGCTGCCGCCGAGCCGGACCGTCTGGCCGGCCTGCAGCCGGGTGAAGCGGTAGGGGAGCGGGTCGACGCCCTGCCGGTACTTGTTGCCGCGGCTGGCGCGCCGGGCCAGCAGTTCCTCCGGTACGCCACACGCCCGGTCGAACTGGCGGCCGCTCTCGACGAATTCCTCACTGCTGTCCACCGCCAGCATCCGGGCGGTCAGCCACTCGGTCCGGCTCATCAGGAGCTCCGCACCGGTCTGCGCCACCAGGGAGCCGACATTGCCGGCATGGTCCGGATGGAAATGGGTTGCCAGCACGCGCCGGATCGGTCGGCCCGCCAGGAACCCGGTGGTCAGGCGCTGCCACACCGCCTTGGTCGGCGCGTCGCCCAGGCCGGTATCCACGAGCGTCCAGCCGTCGCCGTCGTCGACGATCCACAGGTTCACATGGTCCAGCGCGAAGGGCAGCTTCAGGCGCAGCCAGAAGATCCCTTCCGCGACCAGCGCCGGCTCACCGGCCTCGGGTACCGCCATCGGAAAACGCAACGCCTCTTCTCCCACTGAGCTGCACCTCTCTCGTCCGGCCGGAGCAATTCCGCTATCTGAACCTGGAGCGCCATCGGGCAATGCCCGGCCAGCAGGACCCAGGACATGACCAGCAGCGCCGAAACCCCGCCCGCACCGGCCGACCTCGTCCGCCGGCTGATGCGCGAGCGGCCCACCGTGGCGCTCGGCACCATGCTGCCGGGCGGCGCGCCCTATGTCTCGCTCGCCCTGGTGGCACTGGCGCATGACGCGAGCCCGCTCCTGCTCCTCTCGCGCCTGGCCGAGCACACCCGCAACCTCGACGCCGACCCGCGCATCTCGCTCCTGTTCGACGGCACGGCCGGCCTGGCCTCGCCGCTCACCGGGCCACGCGCCAGCGTCCAGGGGCTCGCGGTCCGCAGCGACGACAAGCTGCTCCTCGAACGGTTCGTCCAGCGTCATCCGGACGCCGCGACCTATGCGGGCTTTGCAGATTTCGGCCTGTTCCGGGTGACGGTGCAGCGCGCCCATCTGGTGGCGGGCTTCGGCCGGATCCACTGGGTGGAGGGGGCCGACCTGCTGCTGGATACCGCGTCACACCAGGCACTGGCCGCCGCCGAAGCCGGCATCCTCCGCCATATGAACGAGGACCATGCCGATGCGGTCGACCTCTATGCGACAGCGCTCGGCGGCAGCGGCACCGGCTGGACGCTCACCGGCGTGGATCCGGAAGGGGCGGATCTGCGCCGGGGCGGCCAGGTGCTGCGCCTCCCCTTCGCCCGCCTGGTCGGCGATGCCGGCAGCGTCAGGGAGGCGCTGGTCGATGCGGTCCGCCGGGCGCGCGACGGCAGCCTCGCTTCCGGCTGAGCCCCGCCCGTCAGAGTGCTGCCAGTACCTCGTGACCGCCCTCCCAGGTCATCTTGAGCGCCACGAACAGGATGATCAGCAGGCCGACCCAGGCGAGCCAGCGGTGGCGCTCCATCCAGCGCGCGATGAAATTGGCCGCCACGCCCATGAGCGCGATCGACAGGATCAGGCCGAAGATCAGCGCCGGCAGATGGTCCTTCGCCACGCCGGCCACTGCCAGCACGTTGTCCAGCGACATCGACACGTCGGCCACGGCGATCTGGAACGAAGCCGCGGCGAAGGTCTTGCGTGCGACCGGCACGTCGCCAGGGTCGACTTGGTCGGCATGATGCCCCTCGCGGAGCTCCCGGTACATCTTGTAGGAGACCCAGAGCAGGAGCAGGCCACCGGCAAGCAGCAGGCCCACGATCTGCAGGAGCTGCACGGCGACCAGGGCGAAGGCCACCCGGAAGATCAGGGCCAGCACCACGCCCAGCAGGATCGCCCGGCGCTTCTGCACATCGGGAAGACCCGAGGCGAGCTGTCCAACCACCACCGCATTGTCGCCGGCAAGCGCGATGTCGATCAGGACGATCGTGAAGAACACATAGAACTCGGCGAGAAGGCTCTCTGGCATGGACGCTCCGCGATTGACGCCGGGCCGATTAGCAGATCCAGCCGGCGGGGCCAGTTGAAAACCGCTCATCTGGCGTTCTTGACCCGGGAGGTCCAGGCGCGGCAGATCGCCCGATCATGACCGACCGTTCACCTGCCAGCCTCACGCTCGTCCTGGGCGGCGCCCGCTCCGGCAAGAGCCGCTATGCCGAGGCACTCTGCCTGGAAGCCGCTGGCGACCCGCTCTATCTGGCGACCTCCCAGCCGCTCGATGCCGAGATGGCGGCGCGGGTGGCACGGCACCGGGCAGAGCGCGACCGGCGCTGGCGGACGGTCGAGGAGCCGCTCATGCTGGCCGAGCGGCTGGCGGAGCTGGCAGCGCCCGGACGTATCGTGCTGGTGGAATGCCTGACCTTGTGGCTCACCAACCTCATGGTGGCCGGGCGCGACGTGGCGGCGGAGTCGGCCGGGCTCGTTCGGTTGCTGCCGGATCTGGCGGGCCCGGTCGTCCTGGTGTCCAACGAGGTCGGCCAGGGGATCGTGCCGGCGAACGCCATGGCGCGTGAATTCGTCGATCATGCCGGCCGGCTGCACCAGGCGATCGCCCGGGCAGCGGACCGGGTGGTGCTGCTGGTGGCCGGGCTGCCGGTGATGGTGAAGGGCTGAGGTTTTCTTGAAGGGCGACGCATGAGCAAGATCCAGGCGACGGTGATCACGGGCTTTCTCGGCAGTGGCAAGACCACGCTGATCCGCCACCTGCTCGCCAACGCCGCTGGCCGGCGCCTCGCCCTGGTGATCAACGAGTTCGGCGAGCTGGGCGTGGACCGGGAGGTTCTGCTGGGCTGCGGCGATGTCACCTGCCGCGAGGAGGACGTGGTCGAGCTCGCCAATGGCTGCATCTGCTGCACAGTCGCCGACGACTTCCTGCCGACCATGGAGAAGCTGCTGGCGCTGGATCCGCCGCCGGACCACATCGTGATCGAGACCTCGGGGCTGGCCCTGCCCAAGCCGCTGGTCAAGGCCTTCGCCTGGCCGGGCATCCGCGACCGGGTGACGGTGGATGGGGTGGTGACCGTGGTGGATGCCGCCGCGGTGGCGAGCGGCCTGTTCGCGCCGGATCCGGCCGCGGTCGCCCGCCAGCAGGCGGCCGACCCGAACCTCGACCACGAGACGCCGCTGGAGGAGCTGTTCGAGGAACAGGTCGGCTGCGCCGACCTCGTGGTCCTGAACAAGGCCGATCTGGTGGCCGAGGCCGACTGGCCAGCCGTGGACGGCACGGTGGCGCAGGACCTGCGCCCGCAGGCACGCACGGTGCGCGCCGTGTCGGGCCGCCTGCCGGTCGAGGTGGTGCTGGGGATCGGTGCAGCAGCCGAGACAGACCTGGCCAGCCGTCCCTCCCATCACGACGGGGTGGAGCACGACCATGACGACTTCGAGAGCTTCGCCGTGGCCCTGCCGCCGATCGCCGATCCGGAGCGGATCGCCGCCGAGCTCGGCCGGATCGCCGACCAGTTCCGCGTGCTGCGCCTGAAGGGGTTTCTCGAGGTCGCCGGCAAGCCGATGCGCCTCGTGATCCAGGGCGTGGGCGGCCGGGTGACCCAGGCCTATGACCGGGCTTGGCGGGCCGACGAGCCGCGCCTGTGCCAGCTGGTGGTGATCGGCGAGAAAGGCCTGGACCAGGCAGGCATCACGACGGCGATCCGCGCCGCCGCCTGACCATGCATCTCCTGCCGGCCGACGCGGCGGCCAGCCTGAACGAGGACGTGCCGGTCGATCTCGACCAGGCACCGGCCGAGCTGGTGGTCGCCTCGTTCGCCGACACCGAGCTCGCCTGCCTGGCAGCGGCCCTCGACCGGCTGGCCGCAGCAGCTCCGGATGGCGGCCTGCCCGAGACACGGCTGGCCCCCCTGCGCCTGCTGCGCCATCCCATGTCGGTCGATCTCTGGGTCGAGCGGACCCTGGCCCACGCCCGGCTGGTGGTGCTGCGGCTGATCGGCGGCCGGTCCTACTGGTCCTATGGCCTGGAGCAGGTGGTGGCCGCCTGCCGGGCGCAGGGCGTGGCGCTGGCAGTCCTGCCGGGCGACGACCGCCCGGACCCGTCCCTGGACGGCTGGTCGACCCTGCCACGCGCGACCTGCGAGCTGCTCTGGCAGTGCCTGGCCGAGGGCGGCGTCGAGAATGCCAGCCGCTTCCTAGCCAATGCCGTAGACATCCTGGCCGGCAGGCCGGCCACCGGGCGAGCAACGCCCCTGCCCCGGATCGGCCTGTACCGCGCGGGCCGCACCTTCACTGCACCACACACCGCCTGGGCCAACGCCGATCCGCCGGTCCGGGCCGTGGTCCTGTTCTACCGGGCGATGCTGCTCGCCGGTGACCTCCAACCGGTCGACCGGCTGATCGAGGCGCTGGCCGGCCACGGCATCGGCGCGGTCGGCCTGTTCGTGTCCAGCCTGAAGAACCCGGCCGAGGCGGCGCTCGCCCGCGAATGGTGCCAGACCGTGTGCCCGGGCATCCTGCTCACCGCCACCGGCTTTGCCACCGCGAGTGCCGAGACCGGCTGGACGACCCCCTTCGACGCGCTGGACGTCCCGGTCATCCAGCTCGTGCTGGCCGGCTGCGGCGAGCCCGCCTGGCGGGACAGCCCGCGCGGCCTGCCGCCGGTCGACCTCGCCATGCAGGTGGCGCTGCCCGAACTGGACGGCCGGCTGCACGGCCCGGTGATCGCGTTCAAGGACGGCGGCAGCCGGCACGAGCCCAGCCAGTGCCGGATCGTCCGCTGGCAGGCCTCCGCTTCCGGCATCGCCCGTGCAGCGACGCAGGCCGCTGCCTGGCTGCGGCTGCGCGACACCCCGCCCCGCGACCGGCGGGTGGCCCTGGTGCTGGCCAACTACCCGGTCCGGGACGGCCGGCTGGCCAACGGCGTCGGCCTGGACACACCCGCCTCCGCGATCGCGATCCTGAAGGAGCTGAAACAGGCTGGATACAATATCCAATCCATCGCGGACGATGGGGACGCGCTGATCCGGTCACTCCAGACCGGCGTCACCAATGTACCGCCGCAGGCGGATCTTCCGGCCGACGGGAAGAACCAGTCCGCCGAGGCCGAAGAACCTGCCGGGACCAGGCGTCAGGTGCGGGTCCGGGTCGAACTGGAGCGCTACCGGGACTGGTTCGCCCGGCTGCCGGACGAGGTGCAGGGCGCGGTGACGGAGCGCTGGGGTAGCGCGGAGGCCGATCCGTTCTGCCGGGACGGCGCCCTGCTCCTTCCGGTCCTGCCGCTCGGCCAGGTTGTGGTCGCCCTTCAGCCGGCGCGCGGCTACGAGATCGATCCGGCCACGAGCTGGCACGACCCGGCCCTGGTGCCGCCGCACCGCTATCTCGCCTTCTATCTCTGGCTGCGTCATGGCTTCGCCGCCCATGCCGTGGTCCAGGTCGGCAAGCACGGCAACCTGGAATGGCTGCCGGGCAAGGCCACCGGCCTGTCCGATGCCTGCCACCCGGCCGCCCTGCTGGGGCCCATGCCGCTGGTCTACCCGTTCATCGTCAACGACCCGGGCGAAGGCAGTCAGGCCAAGCGGCGCACCAGCGCCGTGATCATCGACCACCTGACCCCACCACTGGTCCGCGCCGGCCTGCACGGCGACCTCCAGACGCTGGAGAACCTGCTGGACGAGTATGCGGAGGCGCGCGACCTCGACCCGAAGCGGGCGGGGCTGGTGGCGCGCTCGATCGTCGAGGAAGCGTCGCGGCTGCGGCTCGACCGTGATCTGGCCGCAAGCGGGGGCCGGCCGGACGATGAAGTGGTGGCGCTGGATGCCTGGCTGTGCGAGCTGAAGGAGCTGCAGATCCGTGACGGGCTGCACGTCCTGGGCCAGAGCCCCTCCGGCCGGCAGCGGGCCGAGCTGCTGGCGAGCCTCGCCCGCCTGCCGCGCGGCAGCCGCCCGGGCGATGCCTCGCTGACCCGGGCGCTGGCGGCCGATCTGGGGCTGACCGGCTTCGATCCGCTCGCGGCGGATGGGCTGGCCGCCCCTTGGTCCGGCCCCCGCCCCGCTGTGCTGGCCGAGCTCCTGCCGGCACCCTGGCGCACCGCCGGCGACACGGTGGAGCGGCTGGAGGCCCTGGCGCTGGCCCTGCTGGCCGAAGAACGCCCGGCACCGCCGGCCTGGACTGCCACAGCCGCGGTGCTGGCCATGTTGCAGGCCGAGATCGCCCCGGCGCTGGACCGCTCGGGGCCTGCGGAGCTGGCGGCACTCCTGGCGGCACTGGACGGGCGCTTCGTCCGCCCCGGCCCCTCCGGCGCCCCCAGCCGCGGCCGGCCGGACGTCCTGCCGACCGGGCGCAACTTCTTCTCGGTCGACTGCCGTGCCCTGCCCACGCCCGCCGCCTGGCGGCTGGGCTGGGCCTCGGCCGGTGCCGTCCTGCAGCACTATGCCGAGCGCCATGGGGAATGGCCGAAAGCGCTGGTCCTGTCCGCCTGGGGCACGGCCAACATGCGCACCGGCGGCGACGACATCGCCCAGGCCCTGGCCCTGCTGGGCTGCCGGCCGGTCTGGGACGGTGCCGGCGGCCGGGTCACCGGCGTGGAGGTGATCCCGCTGGACCAGCTCGGGCGGCCCCGGGTGGACGTGACCTTCCGGGTCTCCGGCTTCTTCCGTGACGCCTTCCCCCAGCAGATCGAGCTGATCGACCAGGCAGCCCGGCTGGTGGCGGGCCTGGACGAGCCAGCAGACCAGAACCCGCTGGCAGCCCATGTCGCGGCCGAGGTGGCGCGGCTCGCCGCCACCGGCGAACCGCCGGAGCGGGCTCGCCTGCGCGCCAGTGCCCGCGTGTTCGGCAGCCGGCCCGGTGCCTATGGAGCGGGGCTCCAGGCGCTGATCGACGAGCGCCACTGGCAGGACGATGGCGACCTCGCCGCCGCCTATCTCGCCTGGGGTGCGCATGCCTATGGCAGCGGCCGCGAGGGCCTGGCCGACGGCGACCAGCTGCGCCGTCGGCTGGAGCAAAGCCAGCTCGTGCTGCACAACCAGGACAATCGCGAGCACGACCTGCTCGACAGCGACGACTACTACCAGTTCGAGGGCGGCGTGATCGCGGCGATCCGGCATTTCAGCGGCCGCCAGCCGGAAGCCTTCCATGTCGACCACAGCCGGCCGGAGGCACCGAGACCCAGGCGGCTCGCCGAGGAAATCAGCCGGATCGTGCGCGGGCGGGCAGCAAACCCGCGCTGGATCCAGGGCGCCATGCGCCACGGCTACAAGGGGGCGTTCGAGATGGTGGCGACCGTCGACTATCTGTTCGCGTTCGCGGCCACCGCGCGCGTGGTCGAGGACCATCATTTCGACCAGCTGTTCGACGCCTACCTGGAGGACACGGCGGTGCGTGAATTTCTCCAGCACGCCAACCCGGAGGGGCTTCGCGAGATGGCCGCGCGGTTTGCCGAGGCGATTGACCGCGGCCTGTGGCATCCTGCGCGCAACAGCGTGGCGATGCGGCTGGCCGATCTGCTCGCCCTGCCGGTATCCAGCGGCTAGTTCTTGCGAAACGAACCCGACGGAGGCGCTGAACCCATGCTGCTCGGCTGTATCGCCGATGATTCCACCGGTGCCACCGATCTCGCCGCCGTGCTGGTCCAGGAAGGCATGCGCACGGTCCAGACGATCGGCGTGCCCGCGCCGGGCACCGATCCCGGCGAGGTCGATGCGCTCGTGGTGGCGCTGAAATCGCGCTCGATCCCGGCCGCCGAGGCCGTGCGCCAGTCACTGGACGCGCTGCGCTACCTGCAGGAGCGCGGGGCCCGGCAGATCCTGTTCAAGTACTGCTCGACCTTCGATTCCACACCCGAGGGCAATATCGGCCCAGTGGCGGAAGCGCTGATGGCGGCGCTGGGTACCGAGCAGACCATCGTCTGCCCGGCCTATCCGACCCTGCAGCGCTCGATCTTCCGCGGCCATCTGTTCGTCGGCGACCGGCTGCTCAACGAGAGCGGCATGGAGAAGCACCCGCTGAACCCGATGACCGATGCCGACCTGGTCCGCGTGATGGCGGCGCAGAGCCGGCGCAAGGTCGGGCTGGTGCGCTACGACACCGTGCACCAGGGTGCCGACGCGGTACGCCGGCGCATGGCCGAGCTGGCGGCCGATGGCATCGCCCATCTGGTCACCGACGTCACCGACGATGCCGACCTGCGCATCCTGGGCGAGGCCGCGGCGGAGCTGCAGCTGGTCACCGGCGGCTCCGGCATAGCATTGGGCCTGCCGGAGAACTTCCGCAAAAAGGGCCTGCTCGGCCGCCACGCGGCAGGCACCCTGCCGGAAGTGCACGGGCTGGAGGCGGTGCTGGCCGGCAGCTGCTCGGTCGCGACCCGCGGCCAGGTCGCCGACTTCAAGAGCAAGCGCCCGGCCTTCCGGCTCGACCCGCAGACCCTGGCGGACGGCGACGCGCAGATCGAGGCGGCCCTGGCCTTCGCCGCCGAGCACATGCCGGGCGGTCCGGTCCTGCTCTACGCCACCGCTGAGCCCGGCGAGGTGGCGGCCGCTCAGGCGGTGCTCGGGCGCGAGCGCGCCGGCGAACTGGTCGAGCGGGCGATGGGCCTGCTCGCAAAGGGCCTGGTCGAGCGGGGCGTCCGCCGCCTCGTGGTCGCGGGCGGGGAGACCAGCGGCTCGGTGATGGCAGCGCTCGGGGTCTCCGCGCTCCGGATCGGCGAGAAGATCGACCCAGGCGTGCCCGCCACGGTCTCGATCGGCGACGAGCCTCTGGCGCTGGCGCTCAAGTCCGGCAATTTCGGCACCCCGGACTTCCTGACCAAGGCGTTCGGCGCCATGCCGGGAGGCCGGCCGTGAGCGCCGAGGCGAAGCTGCGCGAGCAGATCTGCACGATCGGCCGCTCGATCTTCGACCGCGGCCTGACCTCCGGCTCCACCGGCAACATCAGCGCGCGGCTGGATGACGGCACTTGGCTGATGACGCCCACCAACGCCTCGCTGGGCCGCCTCGATCCTGCCCGCATCAGCAGGCTGGACGCGAACGGCAACCTCCTTTCCGGCGACCCGCCATCCAAGGAGATCCCGCTCCACTCCGCGATGTACGACGAACGCAGCTCGGCCGGCGCCATCGTCCATCTCCACTCGACCCACTCGGTCGCCGTCTCGATGCTGCCCGAGGTCGACCCGGACAACGTCCTGCCGCCGCTCACCGCCTATTACTGCATGCGCTGCGGCCGGGTCCCCCTCCTGCCCTACTTCATACCAGGGGATCCGGCCCTCGGCGACGCGATCCGCGGTGTGGCCGGCAAGGCCAGCACCGTGCTCCTCGCCAATCATGGGCCCGTGGTCGCCGGCAAGGACCTGGAGGCCGCCACCAACGCGGTCGAGGAACTGGAAGAGACCGCCAAGCTCTACCTGATGCTCCGCAATCTGAACCCGCGCCTGCTGACGCCGGAGCAGGTCGCGGAGATCGAGCATAAGTATCCGATCAAGTAACCACCAGGATACGCCATCCAGCGGCAGCAACGCTCCTCAAGCACCGCTGCCGCGGCATGTCCCGCTGGCCGGCGCAATGGCCGACAATATCTCTTCCTGCCAGTTCTGGCACAGGCATTCCGCGCCAACTGTCATCTGATCGTGCTATAGTCTGAGCGTCAGTATGCAGCCATGCCGATGGCAGCAGGGAGGACGCAGCAATGGCCATCAATCTCGTCGTCAACGGCGAGCGGCACGAGGTCGACGTGCCGCCGGAGATGCCGCTTCTGTGGGTAATCCGGGACGTCATCGGCCTCACCGGCACCAAATATGGCTGCGGCATCGCCCAGTGCGGTGCCTGCACCGTCCATCTGGACGGCGTGGCGGTCCGCTCCTGCGGCCTGCCCGTCGGGGACGTGACGGGCGCGGTGACCACGATTGAGGGGCTGAGTGCTGCCGGCGACCACCCAGTGCAGAAGGCATGGGCGGAGCACGACGTGCCGCAGTGCGGCTACTGCCAAACCGGCCAGATCATGGCGGCGGTGGCGATGCTGCAGGAGACACCCAGGCCCAGCGACGCCGACATCGACGCGGTCATGACCAATATCTGCCGCTGCGGCACCTACCAGCGCATCCGCGCGGCGATCAGGACGGCGGCGGAGGCCATCTGACATGCTGACGATCGAGAATGTGAGCCGCCGCGGCGTCCTCAAGGGCCTGGCGGCAGGGACCGGTGCTCTCGTGCTTGGGGGCAGGCTGCTGGCCAGCAGCCGGGCACTCGCGGTGCCGGTGGGATCGACACCGTTCACGCCCAACGTGTTCGTGTCGATCGACCTCGATGGCGGTGTCACCCTGATGGCGCACCGCTCGGAGATGGGCCAGGGCATCCGCACCAGCCTCGCCCAGATCCTCGCGGACGAACTTGAGGCAGATTGGGCGCGTGTGATCGTGCGGCAGGCCGATGGCGACGAGAAGTACGGCGACCAGTACACCGACGGCTCGCGCAGCATCGTCAAGAACTTCCAGCGGCTGCGCGAGTTCGGCGCCGCTGCACGGATGATGCTGGAGCAGGCGGCGGCTCAGAGTTGGGGCGTCGACCCGGCCGAGTGCAAGGCGCAGAACCACAAGGTGGTTCATGCGTCCAGCGGGCGGAGTGCGGATTTCGGCGAACTGGCCTCGGCCGCGGCCGAGCTGGCCGTGCCCGAGCCGCAGGCGCTCAAGCTCAAGGACCGCAAGGACTGGCGCTACATCGGCAAGCCGGTCCGCAACGTCGACCTCGGCGACATCGTCACCGGCAAGGCCGTCTTCGGCATCGACGTGCGCGTCCCCGGCATGAAGTACGCCTCGGTCGAGCGCTGCCCGGTGCTGCTCGGCAAGGTGCGATCCTACGACTCTTCGGAGGCGCTGAAGGTGCCCGGGGTCGAGCGGGTGGTCGAGATCCCGGCGGTAAGCGAGCCGGTCGAATTTCAGGCCCTGGGCGGTATCGCCGTGGTGGCGAGCAACACCTGGGCCGCGGCGGAAGGCCGGAAGCGGCTGAAGGTCGAGTGGGACCTCGGTCCGAACGCCGGGTACGAGTCGAGTGCCTATCGCGCATTGCTCCAGGCCACCGCGACGAAGCCCGGCGACATCCGCCGCATGGAGGGTGACGTCGATGCGGCGTTCGGCAAGGATACCAAGGTAGTGGAGGCCAGCTACTGGTCGCCCCACTTCGTGCACGCGCCGATGGAGGTGCCAGCCGCCGTCGCAGATGTCCGGGAGGACGATGCCGAGGTCTGGGCCTGCTGCCAGGACGGACAGTCGCTGCGCAAGACCGTGGCTACCGCGATCGGGATGGACCCGACCAACGTCACCGCCCACGTCACGCTTCTGGGTGGCGCCTTCGGCCGCAAGTCCAAGCCCGACTTCGGCGCAGAGGCCGCAATCGTCTCCAAGGCGATCGGCGCTCCGGTGAAGGTCACCTGGACCCGGGAGGACGATGTCCGGCACGGCTATTACCACGCTGCCGCCGCTCAGCATGTCCGCGCGGCAGTAGGCGATGACGGCCTGCCGACGGCCTGGTGCCACCGCAGCGTGTTTCCCTCGATCATGTCGATCTTCGTGGCCGGCCAGAAGAAGCCCGACGCCTGGGAGGTGGATTTCGGCCTCACCGACCTGCCCTACAACATCCCGAACATCTGCCTCGAAACCGGAGAGGCCGCGGCGCATGTGCGGGTGGGCTGGAAGCGCTCGGTGCAGAACATCTTCCACGCCTTTGCGATCGAATCGTTCGTCGACGAGCTCGCGGAGGCAGCGGGCCGCGAGGACCGGGTCGCGTATCTCCTGGAGCTGATCGGGCCGCCGCGGCACGTCGACTTGGCCAAGGCCGGGGTGAAGGACTACTTCAACTACGACAACTCGGTGGAACTCTACCCGATCGACACCGGCCGGCTGCGCAACGTGGTGGAGCTCGCGGCGGAGAAGGCGGGCTGGAACCGGCAGCCAGGCCCGCGCCGCGGCATGGGCATCGCGGCGCATCGAAGCTTCCTCACCTATGTGGCCACGATCGTCGAGGCCGAGGTGGCGCCCGACGGCACGGTCGCCATTCCGCGTGTGGTGATGGCGGTGGATGCCGGGACGGTGGTCAACCCCGACCGGGTCAGGGCGCAGATGGAGGGTGCCTGCACCTATGCGATGAGCGCCGCGTTCTTCGGCGAGATCACGGCCAGGGATGGCGTGGTCCAGCAGCACAATTTCGACGACTATCCGGTTGCCCGGATGAGCGACGCGCCACGCCAGATCGAGGTACACTTGGTGGAAAGCGACGCGTTGCCGGGGGGCGTGGGCGAACCGGGCGTGCCGCCGTTCGCGCCGGCCCTATGCAACGCGATCTTCGCCGCGACCGGCAAGCGGGTCCGCAGCCTTCCGATCGTGCATACCGACCTGAAGGCGATCTGATCACCCTCCTGACCGCCGCACGCCACAAGCACATCGAGGCCGGCACAACGAGATAGAACGAGAAAGCCCTGCCGATCGCGGGATCGGCAGGGCCTCTGGCATACGCGCAACCAGGGAGGCGACGGCCGTGTCGGCAGCCAGCCCCTGGTCACACGGTCATGGGCTCAGGCCTGGATCACTTCCTGGCGCTGCTCACCCAGGCCCTCGATGCCCAGGCGCATGACCTGGCCGGCCTTGAGGTAGATCGGCTCGGGCTTCTGGCCCATGCCCACGCCCGGCGGGGTGCCGGTCGAGATGATGTCGCCCGGCTGGAGCGACATGAACTGGCTCAGATAGTGGACGATGTGCTTCACGTCGAAGACCATCGTCTTGGTCGAGCCGTTCTGATAGCGGTGCCCGTCGACCTCCAGCCACATGTGGAGGTTCTGCGGGTCCGGCACCTCGTCGCGGGTGACGAGCCACGGCCCGGTCGGGCCGAACGTGTCGCAGGACTTGCCCTTGGTCCACTGGCCGCCGCGCTCGGCCTGGAAGGCCCGCTCGGAGACGTCGTTGATCACGCAGTAGCCGGCGACGTAGTCGAGCGCCTCGGCCTCGCTGACATAGGACGCGGTCTTGCCGATGATCACGCCGAGCTCGACCTCCCAGTCGGTCTTCACCGAGGTCCGCGGGATCTTCACCTGGTCGTTCGGGCCGATGATCGCCGAGGTCGCCTTCATGAACACGACCGGCTCACTCGGCACCGGCAGGTTGCTCTCCGCGGCGTGGTCCGCATAGTTCAGGCCGATGCAGATGAACTTGCCGGTCCCGCCCACGCAGGGGCCGAGCCGGGTACCTTCCGGCACCTTGGGCAGGCTGGCCGGGTCGATCGCCCGGAGCTTGGCCAGCCCGTCCTCGGAAAGCACCGCGCCGGCGATGTCGGGCACGACGCCTTCCAGCGAACGGATCACCCCGTCCTTGTCCACGATACCGGGCTTCTCGGCCCCAGGCGCGCCGTACCGCACGAGCTTCATCTGCGCTCCATCCTCCCAACGAGTGTCCGGGCAAGCCTCTAGCCCCTATTCCGCGGCTTTTGAAGCCTGCCGGACGTGCCGGCTGGCGGCGATCAGGGCCCGGGCCTGGGGCGAGCCGGCCACGCCGGCATCGAGGGCGTCCCGGCTGAGCTCCTCCACGATCCGGCCCCGATCCATCACCAGGACGCGCGGGCACATGTGCGCCACCACAGCCAGGTTGTGGCTGACCAGGATGGCGGTGAGGCCACGCCGCCGCTGGATGCCCGTCAGCAGGTTCAGGATCTCCGCCTGCACCGACACGTCCAGGGCGGAGGTGGGCTCGTCCAGCAGCAGGATCGAGGGCTCGGGCAGCAGCGCCCGTGCGATTGCCACGCGCTGGCGTTGCCCGCCGGACAGCTGGTGCGGGTAGCGGAAGCGCACCTCCGCCGGCAGCCCGACATCTGCCAGTGCCTGCGGGATCAGCCGCCCGGGATCGCCCAGGCGGTGGATCGAGATCGGCTCGTCCAGGATCGCGTCAATCGTGTGGCGCGGATGGAGCGAGCCGTACGGGTCCTGGAATACCATCTGCACGTCGCGGCAGAACGCTAGGTCGCGCCTACTGCCCGCCAGCCGTCGCCCGGCCACCGCCACCTTGCCCTGCCAGTCGCCGACGAGCCCGGTCAGCACGCGCAGCACGGTCGACTTGCCCGATCCGCTTTCGCCGACCAGGCCCAGGCAGGCGCCACGCTCGGCGCTCAGGCTCACCTGGTCCAGCGCCTTCAGGGCGCGGTAGCGGACCGTCAGGCCCTGAATCTCGATGGCGGTGCTCATGGGGCCGCCCAGGACGGGTCACGCTGCAGCACCGGCAGCTCCTGGCGGCGGTCGCCCAGCCGCGGGACGCAGGCGAGCAGCCCCTGCGTATAGGGATGCCGCGCCCGTGCCAGGTCGTGGGCCGGCAGTTCCTCCACGATGCGGCCGGCATAGAACACCAGCACCCGGTCGCAGAAGGCCGCGACCAGATCGAGGTCGTGGCTGACCAGGACCAGGCCCATCCCGCGCGCGGTGACGAGCTCGTCCAGCGTCTCCAGGATCCCGGCCTCCACGGTGGCATCCAGGGCCGAGGTCGGCTCGTCGGCCAGCAGCAGCTCCGGATCGGGCGCCAGCATCATGGCGATCATGGCGCGCTGCCCCATTCCGCCCGAGATCTCGTGCGGGTAGAGCCCGAACACCCGCTCCGGCTCGCGGATATGAACGGCGTCCAGCGCTTCGATCGAGCGCCGGCGCGCTTCGGCCCGCCCCAGCCGGTGATGGGTGCGAAAGGTCTCGGCCAGCTGCGCGCCCACGGTCATCACCGGGTTCAGCGCGTGGCGCGGATCCTGCAGCACCATGGCGATGCGGCGGCCGCGCAGCCGCGCCCGCGCCCTGGCACCGGCGCGGGTCAGGTCCTGCCCGGCGAAGGCCAGCCGCGCGGCGCTGACCCGGCCGGGCGGCGGGATCAGGTCCAGGATGGCCCGCGCGGTCATCGACTTGCCCGACCCGCTCTCGCCGACGATGCCGACCTTCTCCCGGCCGACGGTAAAGCTCACGCCGCGCACCACCTCGCGCAGGCCGTCCTGCCCAGGGAAGGCCACCCGCAGGTCCGCCACCTCCAGAAGCGGTGCGCTCATCGCCCCTGGCTCCGCGGGTCCAGCACGTCACGCACACCGTCGCCGATCAGGTTGAAGGCCAGGCTCACCAGGAAGATCGCAGCACCCGGCATGGTCGCGACCCACCATTGGTCGGTCAGGAACTCGCGCCCGGTCGCGACCATCGCCCCCCATTCCGGAGACGGCGGCTGGGCGCCAAGGCCCAGGAAGCCCAGGCCCGCCGCGATCAGGATCATGCCGGCCAGGTCCAGGGTCAGCCTGGCCAGGATGGTGGACACGGTGAGCGGCAGGAGATGGCGGACCAGGATGCGGCCGTGCGAGGCCCCCTGCAGCCTGGCCGCGGCGATGAAGTCCTGGCGGCGCAGGGTCAGGGTCTCGGCGCGGGCCAGCCGCGCATAGGGCGGCCAGGCGGTGGCCGCGATCGCGATGATCGCGTTCTCGATGCCGGGCCCCAGTGCCGCCACCAGTGCCAGGGCCAGGACCAGGCGCGGGAAAGCCATGAACACGTCGGTGACCCGCATCAGCACCCGGTCGATCCAACCGCCGCGATAGCCGGCGACGATGCCGACCGCGAGGCCGATCGGCGCCACGGTGACCGCGGCCAGCGCCACGATCGCGAGCGTGATCCGGCTGCCCCAGATCACCCGGCTCAGGATGTCGCGGCCCAGCTGGTCGGTGCCGAACGGATGCTCCGCCGAGGGCGGCAGCAGCCGGCTGGCCAGGTCCTGCGCATCCGGTGGATAGGGCGCCAGCAAGGGGGCGAACAGCGCCACCAGCAGGAGGACGGCCACCACCACCAAGCCGATCGCCGCCAGCGGGTTGGCAAGCAGGGCGAGCGTGCCCCGGTAGAGCCGGCCGGCACGTGCCTGGCCGCGGGAAGCCGGGGTGGCCGTGGTCAGCCAGGCGATGACTGCGCTCATCGCGCCCTCGGGTCGACCAACGTGTAGAGCAGGTCGGACAGCAGGTTCAGACCGATGAACACCAGGCCGATCACGATGGTGGCCCCCAGCACCGCAGTGAGGTCGGCCGAGAACAGCGACTGGGTGATGTAGAGGCCCAGGCCCGGCCAGGCGAACACCGTCTCCGTCAGCACCGCCCCCTCCAGCAGATAGGCATAGGACAGGGCGACCGTGGTGATCAGCGGCACCATGATGTTGCCCAGCACGTGCCGCCAGATCACCCGGCGCTCGGACAGGCCCTTCACCCGCGCCGCAATCACGTATTCCTGGCCGAGTTCGGCCAGCATCAGGGAGCGGGTCATCCGCGTGATGTAGGCGAGCGACAGGTAGCCCAGCACCGAGGCGGGCAGGACTAGGTGCCAGAACGCATCGACGAAGGCGGCATGGTCGCCGGCCAGGAGGGTGTCGACCAGCATCAGCCCGGTCACCGGCTCGATCGAGTATTCATAGATCACGTCGATCCGCCCAGGCCCCGCCACCCAGCCGAGCTCGGCATAGAACACCAGCAGGCCGACCAGGCCCAGCCAGAACACCGGCACGGAATAGCCGGCCAGTGCCACGACCCGGATCAGCTGGTCCTGCCAGCGCCCGTGCCGGGTGGCAGCCAGCACGCCCAGCGGCACGCCCAGGAGCACGCCGATCAGGGTAGCCGCGGTCGCCAGCTCCAGCGTGGCCGGGAAGAACCGGGCGATGTCGTCGAGCACCGGCTGGCCGCTGAGCACGGAGTTGCCGAAGTCGCCCTGCAGCGTGTCGCCCAGGTAGCGCAGGAATTGCTGCCAGAGCGGCAGGTCCAGGCCCAGCTCCAGCGCGGCCTGGGCGCGGACATGCTCGGGCGCCCGGTCGCCGACCACGGCCAGGAGCGGATCGACCGGCACCACCCGGCCGATGAAGAAGGTGACCACCAGCAGCCCGAACACCGTCAGGACTACCGAGAGGATCAGGGACAGCGCGCGGCTCGACAGGCGGAGGAGGGCGCTGTGCGCCCTGGCCTCCTCCGCCGGCGACCCGATCGGACCGTCGCTCTGCTGCGCGACCGCCACCCGGCTAGCTCTTCGTCACCCCGGAATAGTTCACCGTGTCGAAGGTCGGGCCGGAGATGAAGCCGTCGACATTGGCGCGCAGCACCGTGTTCTCGACCTGCTGGAACAGCAGCACATAGGCGCCGTTGCGCTGCACCTCCTTCTGGATCTCCAGATACGCCTGCTCGCGCGCCTCGGTGTCGAGCTCGAGTGCTGCCGCGTCGGTGGCCTCGGTCAGCTCCGGGATGTCCCAGGCGTTGCGCCAGGCCACGGTCTTGCTGGCGGCATCGTCGCCATTGTCCGGGTTGCGCGCGAAATAGTCGGTGGTGGAATGCGGGTCGAGATAGTCCGGCGACCAGTACATCAGCACCATGTCGTGATTGCGGGCGCGGTACTTGGTCAGGACCTGCTTCTGGTCGGACTGGATCAGCTCCACGGTCACGCCGGCTTGGCCGAAGCTGCCCTGGATCGCCTGGGCCATGTCGATATAGGGCGAGGTGTTCGGCACATCGAAGGTGATCTTGAGGTCCGGCCCCGCCCCGGATTCCGCGAGCAGCGCCTTGGCCTTCTCGATGTCCAGCTTGTAGGGGTTGTCGTTGAGTGCGCCGAACGTGCCTTCGCCCAGGAAGGACTGGTGCACCTGCCACTGGCCCTTGAGCAGGTTGGTCACCATGCCCTCGTAGTCGACGGCATGGCGCAGGGCTTCCCGCACCTTCGG
>NZ_DATMFZ010000360.1:0-3812 GCF_035556675.1 Geminicoccus sp.
CCCCTCGCTCTACACCATCACCGAGAACCGCGACCAGTGGGTGACGTTCGCCAAGGCCAACATCGCGGAAGCGCGCAAGTACGGCAAGCCGGTGATCCCGTTCGTCTGGCCGCAGTACCACGACACCATGCTGGGCAAGGGCACCGAATACCTGCCGATCAAGTTCTGGGAATTGCAGCTCAACACCATCTACGAGCTGAGCGACGGCATCGCCATCTGGGGCTCGGTCAAGAAGGGCGGCGGCTGGGATGCCTGGGACGCCAAGAAGGACTGGTGGGGCTTCACCAAGAACTATGCCGGCGAGTGGGGCACCGTCGCCTATACCAGCGCCTGCAAGGTCTGAGGCATCGTTTCCCATCCTGACGGCGCGCCATACCCCCGCATGGCGCGCCCGAAGGAGGCCATCCGCCGCCCGGCACGGATTGGAGTGATTTCAATCGAGCGCGAAATCCTCTAGGACCGGTCACGGTTTGCGTCGGATGGCGGCCGCGGCGTGCCCAGCAGGCACGCCGCGCTGCCGTTCGATGCCGCGCAAGAGCCGCCCCCTGAACTCCGGCCGCGACCGGGGGAGCAGGACACCGGTCGAGCAGGGCAACAGGACGTTTCATGCCAACCTATCGTTCCCGCACCACCACCCATGGCCGCAACATGGCCGGCGCCCGTGGCCTCTGGCGTGCCACCGGCATGAAGGACGGCGATTTCGGCAAGCCGATCATCGCGGTCGCCAATTCCTTCACCCAGTTCGTACCGGGCCATGTGCACCTGAAGGACCTGGGCCAGCTCGTGGCGCGCGAGATCGAGGCGGCGGGCGGCGTGGCCAAGGAGTTCAACACCATCGCGGTCGATGACGGCATCGCGATGGGCCATGACGGCATGCTCTACTCGCTCCCCTCGCGCGAGCTGATCGCCGATTCGATCGAGTACATGGTCAACGCGCACTGCGCGGACGCCATGGTCTGCATCTCGAACTGCGACAAGATCACCCCCGGCATGCTGATGGCGGCGCTGCGCCTGAACATCCCGGTCGTGTTCGTCTCGGGCGGGCCGATGGAGGCCGGCAAGGTCGTGCTGCGGGGCAAGAATGTGGCGCTCGACCTGGTCGACGCCATGGTGGCGGCCGCCGACGAGAAGGTCTCCGAGGAGGAGATCAAGGTGATCGAGCGCTCGGCCTGCCCGACCTGTGGGTCGTGCTCGGGCATGTTCACCGCCAACTCGATGAACTGCCTGACCGAGGCGCTGGGCCTCTCCCTGCCGGGCAACGGCTCGACACTCGCCACCCATGCCGACCGCAAGCGCCTGTTCGTCGAGGCCGGCCACCTGATCGTCGACCTGGCGCGGCGCTACTACGAGAAGGACGAGGCGGGCCTCCTGCCGCGTGCGATCGCGAGCCGCAAGGCGTTCGAGAACGCCATGACCCTCGACATCGCGATGGGCGGCTCGACCAACACGGTCCTGCACCTGCTGGCCGCCGCGCACGAGGCCGAGCTCGACTTCACCATGGCCGACATCGACCGGCTGTCGCGGCGCGTGCCGGTGCTCTGCAAGGTGGCGCCCTCCAAGTCCGACGTCCACATGGAGGACGTGCACCGGGCGGGCGGCATCATGGCGATCCTGGGCGAGCTCGACCGGGCGGGGCTGCTCGACACCTCGGTCGGCACGGTGCATGCGCCGAACCTGGGTGCCGCGCTCGAGCGCTGGGACGTCCAGCGCACCAGCGACGCCACCGTCCACGACTTCTATCGGGCCGGCCCGGGCGGCGTGCCCACCCAGACCGCGTTCAGCCAGGACCAGCGCTATCCCTCGCTCGACCTGGACCGCGAGAACGGCGTGATCCGCTCGGCCGAGCACGCCTTCGCCAAGGACGGCGGCCTGGCGGTGCTCTACGGCAACCTCGCCGAGGACGGGGCGATCGTGAAGACCACGGGCGTGGACGAATCGATCCTGGTGTTCTCCGGTCCGGCCGTGATCTTCGAGAGCCAGGACGCGGCGGTGAGCGGCATCCTGGGCGGCAAGGTCAAGCCGGGCGACGTGGTGCTGATCCGCTACGAGGGCCCGCGTGGCGGCCCCGGCATGCAGGAGATGCTCTATCCGACCAGCTACCTGAAGTCGAAGGGCCTGGGCAAAGCCTGCGCGCTGGTCACCGACGGGCGCTTCTCCGGGGGCTCGTCCGGCCTGTCGATCGGCCATGTCTCGCCGGAAGCCGCCGAGGGCGGCCTGATCGGCCTGGTCGAGAACGGCGACCGGATCGAGATCGACATCCCGAACCGCAAGCTGCACCTGGCGGTCGACGATGCCGAGATCGCGCGGCGCCGTGCCGCCATGGCCGCCCGCGAGGGTAATGCATGGAAGCCGGCCGAGGCGCGCCCGCGCAAGGTGAGCACTGCCCTGCGGGCCTATGCGGCCATGGCGACCAGTGCTGCCAAGGGTGCCGTGCGGCACGTGCCGGACTGACCGCCGATGGATGGCGCGGCCTGCCCTGGCTGCGTCATCCATTCCTTCCCTGCCGGAGCTGAACCCATGCGCGCGCTCGCCGTCCTGTTCGCCCTCATGACGCTGGCGGCCTGCCAGTCCCCGGCCGATGACCAGCCCGGGCGCGTGGGTGCCGATGCCGACGCGCATGGCTGCCGCGCGTCGGCCGGCTATCGCTGGTGCGCCCGCACCGCCCAGTGCGAGCGGCCGTGGGAGCTGGCGGAGGCGGAAGGGTTCGAGGCGAGCGAGGCGGGATTCACGCAGTTCTGCGCGCAGGATCAGTCTCGGTTAACTTATTGATATATAAAAATAAAATTCGCTTCTCGGGTTCGTTTGTGCAGATTCGCGCATGCATGCCGGAAGCTGGCCCCGTGGCGGCCGGACGGTCCGGCCGATCAGCATAGCATATCCCGGGTCGACATTCCCACTCAGAGCCGCAGCGCCCGGAGCGCGTTCAGGATCACGGCGACGTCGATGGCCTCCTGAAACAGGGCACCTGCCACCGGCGGCAGGTAGCCGAGCGCCGCTGCCAGCATCCCGGCGACCGACAGGCCCAGGCCCGCGGCCACGCTCTGCAGGGCGATCCGGCCCGTACCGTGCGCCACCTCGACCGCGTCCGCCAGGCGGTCCAGCCGGTCGACCAGGAGCACGATGTCGGCGGATTCGGCCGAGGCGGCGGCACCGCGGGCACCCATCGCCACCCCGACATCGGCGGCCGCGAGGGCGGGGGCATCGTTCACCCCGTCGCCCACCATCAGGACCGATCCATTGCGGCGTTCCGCCAGCACCAGTTCCACCTTGTCGGCGGGCGACAGTTCGGCCCGCACCTCGTCCAGCTGCAGGCCGGCGGCGATCGCGTGCGCGACATCCGCCCGGTCGCCGGTGGCGAGCAGGATCCGGGCGAAGCCGACCCTGCGCAGGCGGGCCAGCACGTCGGCGGCATCGGGGCGAAGCGGATCCTGCAGGCGCAGCAGCCCGGCATAGCGTCCGTCGATCCCCACCTGGATCACCGCGTCGCCGTCATCCGGTCGCGGCGGCATGGCCGCGACGTGGGCGCGCACGAAGCCGTAGCCGCCCAGGGCCACGTCATGCCCGTCGACCCACCCGACGAGGCCGGCGCCACTCTCCTCGGCGACCGATTGCGGTTCGGCGAGGGCGAGCCCGCGCGCCCGGGCCGCCTCGGCCAGGGTCGTCGCCAGCACATGGGTCGAGGCCTGGTCGAGCGAGGCGGCGAGCCGCAGGATCTCGTCGGGATCGAAGCCCGGTGCTGCCTCGATCCCGGCGATTTCGGCCTCCCCCAGGGTAAGGGTGCCGGTCTTGTCCAGGACGGCGATGCGCGCCCG
>NZ_DATMFZ010000361.1:0-5624 GCF_035556675.1 Geminicoccus sp.
TCGGCCGCAAGCTGATCGCGGCCTTCGCCCCGCAGGACTGGTGCGGCACGATCCTGGCGATCGACCGGGCCCCGCCCGAACCGGGCTTCGGCACCGACAAGGCCCGGGCTGTCACCGGCGACCTGACCGACCGCGCCGATCCCGCCTGGCGCCAGGCGATCGAACAGGCGGATGCGATCATCCATCTGGCCGCACAGGTTCCCTATCCCGAGGCGACCTGGGTCGATTCCGCAGCGTCGTTCGACATGACGATCAATGTGGTGGCCGCGGCCCGGGAGGGACGGCCGCGCCGGCTGGTGTTCGCCACCTCGAACCACGTCATGGGCCGCTACAAGGACCTGCCCGAGGCGGAACTAGCGGGCTCGCTGCGGCCGGACACCCCGCCCAGGGTCGGCACGCTCTGGGACAGCGGCAGCGGGGTGCAGGATTCGACCGCCTATGCCACGGCCAAGCTGATGGGCGAGCGCCTGTGCGTGATGGAGTCCGAGCAGGGTGGCCTCACCGCGGTCGCCCTGCGCATCGGCTGGTGCCAGCCGGGCGAGAATCATCCGCGCACCATCACCGGCACGGGCACGCCGCAGCAGAGCGCCGATGCGCTGGACGAGGCCGGCCAGCGCGCGTTGCGCTGGTTCCGCAACATGTGGCTGTCCAACCGGGATCTGGTCGGCGTGGTGCAGGGCGCGGTCCTGGCCGACGCGGCCGGCTGGCCCGCTCCCGGCATCATCGTGAACGCCATGTCGGCCAACATGGGCGCCCCATGGGACCTGGGGCCGACCGAGGCACTACTGGGCTACCGGCCGAAGGACGACGTCTGGCAGGTGCTGGGCGGCACGGCCTAGCCGTTCCGGCAGGTCTGGATGCGCAAGCGGCCGCGGGAATACCCGCGGCCGCAGCTCGAACGTCGATTGATCAGGACAGCGTCGGGCAGGAACTCGCGCTGTATCTACTCGCTGTAGTTGTTATCCGGCTGGTAATCATCCGTGTCCTGGAAGATGTCGCACTTCTCATCCCGATTGTGCTTCACCTTCTTCAGATACACGCCTCGATACTCATACTGGCCGGAACTGTTGTGGTCATCGAAGGCCTGATAGGAGATGGTGCATCTCCAGGTATCGGGCGCCGCTTGCGCCTGCCTGGACGTGCATTCCCAGTGGATCGGGCTGTAGTAGGGGCCGCCTTCCGGCCCGTAGCCGCGCTCTTCCGGATCGCGCACGAAATAGGACGTGCCGCCCAGGTGGGCGCCCTTGGGCTGCTTCCAGGAATAGTTCGACGTCACGATGGCGCCGTCGAACACTGCCATGACCGTATGGGCGTCACTGTTGGAATTGTGGCCGGAGCCACCCTCCCAGTAGGTGTGCTTGCCGTCCGCGTCGTAGACGGTCTGCTTGCCGTTCGACCGCGTCGTCTTCAGATAGGAGTGGAAGGCCACGTCGAGCACGAGGCGTTCGGGCGAGTAGTAGCCCGGTTGATAGGCGTGGTTGTCATCCTTGTCGACGACCTTGTAGCAGACCTGGAAGTCGGTCGCCGCCGCCTGGCTGAACGGCGCGGCTACAAAGGCGGCGAGGCTGAGGGCGACGGCGCTGGCTCTGTAGATGGTGGGCTGCACTGCGTTATCCTCCTGACTGATCGAAACCACTCTGGCAAATGGCGACAGTATTTCTGCCAAAAACATCAGCCGGCTTTCGCGCCGTTGCATCAAGACGGGCTTGCTACGGCTGACGTCCTTTCTGCGGCTTGACAGAACCTCGTTGCCACGCCAAATATGTTACCATGCTATCCTAGTCCCCTATTGATATTTATCACTCGTTCACACTTTGTTGATACAAATTCGTGTTGTAATTGACTTGAGAATTATTCTGCATACCAGGTCAATTCACGAGTTATGGTTTTATGATCTTTCGGAGCTGCCCGAGAAAGTAGAGGGCCGGTGAGCCGTCCGACACGGCATTCGCGGCCAGAAGACTCCTGCCACCCAGGAAAGCCTCGACAGAAACCGGTCGCGACGATCCGCCAGCGACTTCAGCAGTCGTCCAGGCAGAAGCTCCGGTCCGGGAATGGATCAGGTCAGCCTGCTCAGGCCCCTTCGAGCAACCGGCGCCACCGGCCGATCTCGCGCGCGAGGAAGTCGGAGAACACCCGCACTCGGGGTGCATGGCGCAGGTCCGGGTGGGTCAGGAGCCAGAGATCGTCGGCGAGCGCCGGGTCGGGCGGGGCGAGCCGGGTCAGGGTCGGCATCGTGTCGGCGATGAAGCAGGGCAGGTAGCCGATGCCGATCCCGGCCTGCACCGCCTCGGCCGCGCCCAGCACGGTGTTGACCTTGTAGACGATCCGCTCGGGCGCCACCTGGGCGCGGACGCGGCGGACGGCGTGCACGGTGGCGAGGTCATCGCCGAGCGAGACCCAGACGCGGCCATGCAGGTCCGGTTCGCCTTCCAGCGGGATCGGGAAATCGATGGCACGGCCATAAAGTGCCCAGGCGATCCTCGCCAGGCGGCGCCCTACCAGGTTCTCCGGCGGGTGCTCGGTGGCCCGGATCGCGACGTCGGCGTCGCGCTTGGACAGGTTGAGCGCTTGATTGGTCAGGACGACATCGAGGCACATGTCCGGGCAGGCTTGGCGGAACCGGGCGAACAGCGGCGTCAGCAGGTGGACGAGCAGGCTGTCGCTGGTGGTGACGCGCAGCTCGCCGGCGGGGCTGTTGCCGCGCCCTGCGAGCCTGCGGGTGACGGCGGTGATCTCCTCGTCCAGGCGCCCGGCCAGCGCCACGATCTCCTCGCCCGCGGCCGTCGGGACGTAGCCGGTGCGGTGACGCTCGAACAGGACGATGCCGAGCAGTTCCTCGATCTGGCGCAGGCGCCGAAACACGGTGGAGTGGTTCACACCGAGCTTCGCGGCGGCAGCAGGCAGCGTTCGTGTCTCCGCGACGGCGCGCACCACGCGGAGGTCGTCCCAGGCGAGCTTCTCGAACGCGTCGGCCATCGGATCCTGGTCATGCGGCGGGGCCGGCGACATGGCCGCCGGCCCCGGCAGCGGAACGGTGCCCGGCATCAGGCCACGCGGATCGCCGGCTTGCCAGTGCCCAGTGCCGGAACGACCGTCCGCTTCAGCGCGAAGGCGCCGTCGCCGGCGAGCGCCTGGGCAAGGGCGGCGACCGCCAGGAAAGCCGGGTACTCCCAGCCGCCGTTCGGGGCATTGAACACCCAGCCATTGGGGGCATGGATGACCAGGGCGCCCAGCAGGACCGGCAAGAGCAGCACCGAGACGAGCCGGCTGTGGAAGCCCACGAGGATGGCGATACCGCCGGCCGCCTCGGCCAGGATGATCGGCCAGGCAAGCAGGGCAGGCAGGCCGACGGAGCCGAGGAAGCTTTCGAAGCCGGCGACGGTGAAGACCGCGTACTTCAGGTAGGCGTGGGCGATGAACATGATGCCCAGTGCGGCGCGCAGGGCAAGCACACCGTAGGGAGCCAGACGCTGATCGATCATGGTGCGGATCCTCGAACTGATGGGTGATGGCTCGAATGTTCATCTTTCGAAGGCGCAATGCAAAATGCGGTTCTGCAGAGATGGCATTGCATCAAGGCAATGATTTGCTTCTGGCGGACAGAGCCCGACAGCCTATCTGCTGTGACGAGCAACGGCGGGGCCTCCCGTCCGGACAAGGAAAGCACCATGACCACCCACGGCATCCACCATGTCACGGCGATCGCCGGACCTGCCCGCCGCAGTCGTGACTTCTACGTCGACACGCTCGGCCTGCGCATGGTCAAGCGGACTGTCAATTTCGACGATCCCACCACCTATCACTTCTATTATGGCGATGAGGCGGGCAGCCCCGGCACCATCCTCACCCACTTCCCGTGGGAGCATGTGGCGGCCGGAAGGCTCGGCGTCGGCGAGACGGAGGAGACCGTGCTGCGCGTGCCGGAGGGCTCGCTCGGCTACTGGACCCAGCGCTTCCTGGAAAAGGGTGTGCCGCACGAGAACCCGGTCCGGCGCTTCGGCCAGACCGTCCTGACCTTCAAGGACCCGGACGGGATGCGCCTGGCATTGATCGCCCTGCCCGGCATCGAGAGCGAGCCGGCCTGGGGCAAGGGCAGCGTGCCGGCCGAGCATGCGATCCGCGGCATGCACGGCGTCCGCCTCCTTCTGGAGGACGATGCCGCGACCGGGGCAGTGCTGACCGACGTGCTGGGCTTCGAGAAGGGCGAGCGCGAGGGGTCGCTGGTGCGCTTCCAGGCGCCGGGCAACCCGGTCGGCGGGATCGTCGACATCCATGTGGTGCCGGGCTTCCTGCCAGCACGGATGGGCGGTGGCTCGGTGCATCATGTGGCGTTCCGCGCCGCCGACGATGCGGAGCAGGCGGCCATGGTCACGAGGCTGGCGCAGCACCACCGGATCGCCGCGACCGAGCAGAAGAACCGCGACTATTTCCGCTCGGTCTATTTCCGCGCCCCCGGCGGCACGATCTTCGAGATCGCGACCGACATCCCGGGCTTTGCCATCGACGAGGCGCCGGAAGCGCTCGGCACCGGCCTGCAGCTGCCGCGCTCCGTGCAGGGGCGCCGGGCGGAGCTCGAGGCCCTGCTGCCGGCCATCGACTGACGGAGAACAAATCCGATGACCGAGCTGTCCTTCCTCCATCGGTTCGAGCCGGGCACGCTGCCCGGCCGGCCGCCGGTCCTGCTGCTGCACGGCACCGGCGGCGACGAGACCGACCTCCTGCCGCTCGGCCGGACCGTGGCGCCCGGCTCGGCCCTGCTCTCGCCGCGCGGCAAGGTGCTGGAGCACGGCATGCCGCGCTTCTTCCGCCGTCTCGCCGAAGGCGTGTTCGACGAAGCAGACGTCCGGCGCCGTGCCGACGAGCTGGCCGATTTTGTCGCCGAGGCGCGTGCCGCCTATGGCCTGGAGGCACCGCTGGCGCTGGGTTTCTCCAACGGGGCCAACATCGCCGCAGCGACCCTCTTGCTGCGCCCGGAGGCGCTGGCTGGCGCCGTGCTGATCCGCGCCATGGTCCCGCTCGCAGAGCCGCCGGCGGCCGGTCTTGCCGGCAAGCCGGTGCTGCTGCTCTCGGGTAGCACCGATCCGCTCGTGCCGGCCGCGAACGCCGATCGCCTTGCCGACATGCTGGGATCGGCGGGTGCCGAAGTAGCGCACCGCACCCTGCCGGTCGGGCATGGCCTGTCCCAGGGCGACGTGACGCTCGCCGCGAAGTGGTTCGGGCAGCGCTGAGGCCGTTTCAGGCAAGCGCGGATGCGCTGGCCTCTCACCATCGAGAGATGGTGAGGTTTCAGCCGGACCGGCCCATGAGGGCTCGCAGCAGCGGCGACACCATGGGACCAAGATCGACCGATGGCATGGTTGCGCCAGCAGGTACCGATGGTGCCGGTCAGGATCTCCAGCGAGCACTGCATGGCAGGACCTGCGCCCGGGGACCCGCACTGCGACGTGATCGCCCGACGGCATCCGACGCTTGCAGGCAAAGAGCCGGGAGCGTCAGATGCTGGTTGGCTGGCGTGATGCAGGAGGAGAACAGGCCTGACTGCATCGCTTCTCGGGGCCCGCGAGTCTTTCAGACGTCGACGAGCGATGCTGTTGTCACTTTCGCGCGACTATCTCATCCGC
>NZ_DATMFZ010000362.1:0-6564 GCF_035556675.1 Geminicoccus sp.
CGGTGGGCGGCGGCACCGGCATGATCGCCTACGAGTTGAAGGGCGGCACCGGCTCCGCCTCCCGCATCCTCGATCTGCCGGGCGGTCCCTACACGCTGGGCGTGCTGGTCCAGGCCAATCACGGCCGGATCGACCAGCTACGCGTCGGCGGCATTCCGGTGGCTCCTCTGCTCGGCCTCTCCTCCTGGCGCGGCGGGGAACAGGGTTCGGTGATCGTGGTGGTCGTCACCGACGCCCCACTCCTGCCCCACCAGCTCCAGCGCGTGGCCCGCCGGGCCGGGCTCGGCATCGGCCGCTCCGGTGCGGTCGGCGGCAACTCGTCCGGCGACCTGTTCCTGGCCCTCTCCACCGCCCTTCCCGCCCCCATGCCGCCGCCCGAGCCGCCCCTGGTCCAGTCCCTGCGCTGCCTGACCGACCCGTTGCTCGACCCGATCTACCAAGCGGTGATCGACGCCACTGAGGAAGCGGTCCTGGACGCGATGCTGCTCTCCGAGCCGACGCCGACCTTCCGGCCGAAGGGCCATGTGGTGCCGGCGCTGGATGGCGAGCGGCTGGTGGAGGCGTTGCGGGGGTGGCAGTGGCCGGCCGAGCCAGCCGCCACGGACTGACCCGCGGATGCGGCAATGACATCCCCGGCGGATGACGCCTACTCGGACTACGTGATCTTCGTGGACGAAAGTGGCGACCACGGCCTGTCCAATATCGATCCGAACTTTCCCATCTTCGTCCTGAACTTCTGCATCTTCAGGAAAGACCACTATATCAACTCGGTTGTTCCCGCTCTGCAGTCTTTCAAATTTCGCTGGTTCGGTCATGACGTGGTGATCCTGCACGAACATGACATCGTGAAGCAGAGGCCACCGTTCGTCTTCTTGCAGAATCCGATCAAGCGTGATGGTTTCATACAGGAGCTGACGGCAATTATGGAGCGAGCCGAGTTCACGCTCATAAGTGCAGTGATCGACAAGCGTCGCCTGCTGCACCGTTACGCCCGCCCGGAGAACCCTTACGGGATCGGGCTCCGGTTCTGCATGGAGCGGACCTGGGCGTTCCTGCGAGAGCATGCCCAGGAATTGAAGCAGACGGCGGTGATCGTGGAGCGGCGGGGGAAGCGCGAGGACGATGAGCTTGAGCTGACTTTCCGTCGGGTCTGCGATGGCGCCAACCGCTGGGGCCTGATGCCGAGCTTGCGGTTCGTGCCTGCCGACAAGCGTGTCAACTCGTCGGGCTTGCAACTCGCTGACCTCACGGCTCGTCCCATTGGCCGCCATGTGCTCGCGCCGCAGCAACCCAACCGCGCTTACGAGATCATCGCCACCAAGCTGCGGCGGAGCCCTGCCGGAAAGGTCGAAGGGTGGGGGCTGAAGGTCTTCCCCTGAAAAGGCGACGGGCTCCGAGGATATCCCGGAGCCCGTACCCGACCGGGAACATCCCCCAGTCCATGCCATCCATATCGGCATTGTCGTGGCGCTTGTCGAGTGCGGCCATCGGACAGAGGCGCTGCAGCAGCAGCCCCTGAGTGCGTCCTTAGTTAGTTAAGGCGGGCTTCCTTCGCGCCCCGCCTAATTAAGCGGACCACCTTTCCCTTAAATAAGCGCCCGCCCCGCCGCCTGCATTCCTGCCCCACCACCCCTGGCCTCCCCGCCCCGCCACGTCTAGGTTGCGCCCGCCGACAAGAAGGGGAGTGCTGGAGATGGATGCTGCGACGGCGTTGCGGGCGAAGCTGAACGGCGGCGGCATGGCGTACGGGACCATGGCGTTCGAGTTCTTCACGCCAGGGCTGACCGCACTCCTGCACACTTCCGGCTGCGAATTCGTGCTGCTCGATACCGAGCATAGCGGGGTCGGCGTCGAGACGATCAGGCAGCAGGTCGCCTATGCCCGCGGGCTCGGCATCACCGTCTGGGCCCGGCCGGCGGCCAAGTCCTATGCCCATGTCGCCACCCTGCTCGATGCCGGCGTGGACGGCATCATGGCGCCGATGCTGGAAACGCCGGAGGAGGCGCGCGAGCTGGTCGAATGGTCGCGCTATCGCCCGGAAGGCAAGCGCGGCTGCGCGTTCGGCTTTGCCCAGGAAGGCTATCGGGCCATGGGTGCGGTGGAGGCGCAGAAGGCCGCCAATGAGCGGATCGCGCTGATCGCCCTGATCGAGACGAGGAAGGGCCTGGAGAATGCCGAGGCGATCCTGGCCACGCCCGGCCTCGACATCGGCTGGATGGGCCATTTCGACATGTCCGACGATCTCGGCATGCCCGGCCGGTTCGAGGACCCGGTGATGATCCGCGCCTTCGAGGGCCTCGCCACGGCGGCGAAGAATACCGGCAAGACCGCCGCCACCGCCGATGCCGACATGACGTTCATGAAGGCGCAGGTCGAGCGCGGCTATCGTTGCCTGGGCTACGGCACCGACGTGGCGGTGCTGCGTTCTGCGATGAGCCGCGGCATCCAGGAGATGAAGGCCCTGCATGGCTGAGCCTCGGAGGAAACGGTGACCGTCGAGCCCAGCCTGCTGCTGCCGCCGGGCTATCGGGTGCTGGTCACGGCCGGTGCGTCGGGCATCGGCCAGGCGATCACGCTCGCCCTGCTCAAGGTCGGGGCCCGCGTCCACATCTGCGATACCGATGCGTCGGCGCTGCGCGAGCTGACCGACCAGCACCTGAACCTGTCGGGCAGTGTGTGCGACGTAGCCGTGGATGCAGAGGTCGAAGGGCTCTTCGCCGACGTGGCACGGGAGCTGGGCGGGCTTGACGCGCTGGTCAACAATGCCGGGATCGCCGGGCCTACCGGGGCGATCGAGACGATCGACCCGGCCGAGTGGCGGCGCTGCCTGGAGGTCGACCTCACCGGCATGTTCCTGGTCACGCGCCTGGCGGTGCCGCTGCTCAAGCGCAACCTGGAAGGCTGCATCGTCAACATCAGCTCGGCCGCCGGCCGGTTCGGCTACGCCTTCCGCACCCCCTATGCCGCGGCGAAATGGGGCGTGATCGGCCTCACCCAGTCGCTGGCCAAGGAGCTGGGCCCGGCCGGGATCCGGGTGAATGCGATCCTGCCCGGCATCGTCGAGGGGCCGCGCATGGCCGGCGTGATCGAGGCCCGCGCCCGGGAAATGGGTGTGGAGGCCGCCGAGATGGAGCGGCGCTACCTGGAGCGCGTGTCGCTGCGGCGGATGGTGAGCGGTGACGATGTGGCCGGCACCGTCCTGTTCCTTTGTTCGTCCCTGGGCCGCAACCTGTCCGGGCAGTCGCTCGGCGTGTGCGGCAATGTCGAGAGCTTGTGAGGATCTGGTAATGGCGGAGAAGGTGGCGATCGTCGGCTGCGGGCTGGTCGGTCGAGGCTGGGCGGTCGCGTTCGCGCGCGGCGGCTGGGACGTCGCGATGTGGGATCCCGTCGAGGGGGCTGCGGAAAAGAGCCTGGAGTTGGCCCGCACCATTGCCGACGACCTCCACCAGGCCGGCCTCCTCCAGGGCCAGCAGCCGGCCGAGGTGCTGGCGCGGATCCGCACTGCTCCCGACCTCGCCACGGCGCTGGATGGTGCCGCATGGATGCAGGAGAGCGCGCCCGAGAAGCTGGACGTGAAGCAGGAGCTCTGGCGCGAGCTGGACCGGCTGGCACCTGCCACCGCCGTGCTCGGCAGCTCGACCTCGGCGCTCGTCCCCTCCTCCTTCACCGAGGGCCTGCCGGGCAAGGAGCGCTGCCTGGTCTCCCATCCGCTCAACCCGCCCCACCTGATCCCCTGCGTGGAGCTGGTCCCCGCCCCCTGGACCTCCCCCGCGACCATGCGCCGCGCGGTCGAGGTCATGGCCGGCATCGGCCAGAAACCGGTGGTGATGGGCCGCGAGATCGACGGCTTTGTGGTCAACCGCCTCCAGGGCGCGCTCATGGAGGAAGGCTTCCGCTTGGTGGCCGACGGCTTCGCCGGTCCGGAGGATGTCGATGCCGCGGTCAAGCACGGCTTGGCGCTGCGCTGGTCGTTCATGGGCCCGTTCGAGACCATCGACCTGAATGCGCCGGGCGGCATTGCCGACTACATCGCCCGCTTCCAGCACATGTATCGCGAGATGCATGTCGACCAGCAGCGCCGGGTCGACTGGGAAGCGCCGGAAGTGCTGCAGAAGGTGCTGGCCGACCGCCGCGCCCGCCTGCCGCTCGACAAGCTGGCCGAGCGCTCGCGCTGGCGCGACCGGCGCCTGATGGCCCTGCTCCGCCAGAAGCAGGCCTCATCCCAAGAGATCGGAGACTGAACCCATGGCGGCACCCCGCAAGGTCATCATCTCCTGCGCGCTGACCGGTGCGATCCACACGCCCTCCATGTCGCCGCATCTGCCGGTGACGCCCGACCAGATCGCCGAACAGGCGATCGCGGCGTCGAAGGCCGGGGCCGCGATCGTCCACCTCCATGCCCGCAACCCCGAGACCGGCCGGCCCGACCAGTCGGCCGAGGCGTTCGCGAAGTTCCTGCCGAAGGTCCATGCCGAGGCAGAGGCGATCATCAACATCACCACGGGCGGTGCCCCGCACATGACCGTGCAGGAGCGCGTCGTCCCGGCCCGTACCTTCAAGCCGGAACTCGCCAGCCTGAACATGGGCTCGATGAATTTCGGCCTGTTCCCCATGCTCAAGCGCTACAAGCAGTTCGCGCATGAATGGGAGCAGCAGCACCTGGAGAACAGCCGTGGCCTGATCTTCCGCAACACCTATGCAGACATCGCCTACATCCTGGAGGAGCTGGGCGATGCCGGGACGCGCTTCGAGTTCGAGTGCTACGACACGGCACACCTCTACAACCTGGCGCATTTCCTGGATGCCGGCTTGGTGAAGGGGCCGCTGTTCGTCCAGACCGTGTTCGGCATCCTGGGCGGCATCGGCACCCATCCGGACGACGTGGCGCACATGAAGCGCACTGCCGACCGGCTGTTCGGCGACAGCTATGTCTGGTCGGTGCTGGGAGCTGGCCGCAACCAGATGAACATCGCCGCCACCGCTGCAGCGCAGGGTGGCCATGTCCGGGTCGGGCTGGAGGACAATCTCTGGGACGGCCCCGGCCGGCTCGCCGAGAGCAACGCCCAGCAGGTGGCCCGAGCCCGGCAGATCGTGGAGGGCCTGGGCCTGGAGATTGCCACGCCCGAGGAGGCACGCCAGATTCTCGGCCTGAAGGGCAAGGCCCGGACGGCGATCACCTGAGCCACGGACGACCGTCATGCAATCGATCTCGATCTCCATGCTCACGATCTGCGGCATCGAGGAGCTGCCGTCGCACGACAAGCGGCTGGTCACCCACGTCCTCTCGATCCTGGATCCCGAGGCACCAGAGATCGCCGCGTTCGACCGCTACGATGCGCACGAGCGCACCACGCTGCGCTTCCACGACATCATCGAGCCCCGGCCCGGCCAGATCCTGCCGCAGCCGGAACACGTCCAGGACATCCTGCGCTTCGGCGCGGAGCTGGCCGAATCGCGCACCGGCCGGACCGAAGGCCATCTCCTGGTCCACTGCCACATGGGCGTATCGCGCTCGACCGCCGCAATGCTGACGCTCATGGCGCAGAACCGTCCAGACGAGGACGCGGATCATCTGTTCGAACGCCTGCGCGAGATCCGCCCGCAGGCCTGGCCGAACTCGCGCATGGTCCGCTTCGCCGACGAGGCGCTGGACCGGCGCGGCCGCCTCACCGAGGCGCTGACCCGGCACTACGCCCACCAGCTCCGGGCCCAGCCGCGCTTCCAGGAATGGATGACCCAGCTCGGCCGCCAGCGCGAGTTGGAGATGGCGGCAGACTGACGGAAGCGGCCGGCGCAACTGCGCCGGCCGTTCCTTTCTTGCTTCGGTCCGCTCGGCCGCCATCGTGCGAGAGCTGACCACCAGGTCGCTGTAGTCGCCGCCGGCCCAGCCCGAGCCGACGTTCCGGCCCGCGAAGCCCAGCGCCATCCCCCCTGATAGAAGCCGCTCACCACCTGGACGCCGCCGTCCGGGTCGAGCGCCGCTCCGTCCGAGATCAGGAACAGGCCGAGAATCTCGCCCTTCTCTTCGGGATGTCGAAAGCCCCTTCAGTCGATGGCGGCCCGCACGCCACGTAGCCGCGCGACTGCCGACACGGTTGCTCGCCAGCCGGCATCATCGAATTTCACTGCCGCAGGCATCTCGCTATGCGGAGCATGGCCTCCAGAAAACCACTCATTGCAACTTTTAAGATAAAAATTAGCCTAATAATATTTTCCAGTACTTAATTAAAGATTTATTTTTCTTGATTCTGAGAAATTTCCGGTGGTATATGCGCTTTGTCTGAGTAAACAGGCTCAATGGTCTTCATACTGATGCGATCGCGTTCAACAGGTAACTTGAGAATGACACTCTCAACTTACCTAGGAATCATTACCATAGTGGCATTATTGTGCGCATCGGCCGTCCCGACGCCCGCCAAGGCCAACCTGACGGTCGACACGCTGCTCGTCGACATGGCGGATCCGGCGCAGTCGCGACGGGACCTCACCCTCGCCAATACCGGATCCGAGAAGCTCTATGTCCAGGTGGACGTCGAGGAGATGGTCGCCACGGACGAGGGCCGG
>NZ_DATMFZ010000363.1:0-9340 GCF_035556675.1 Geminicoccus sp.
GCGAGGTGGACGAAGCCGGTGAAGTGGACGGTTCATCGGTCGTAGCGGGTGGCGAAGCGGCGGAATGGCTTGAGCCTGTTGCAGCGTCGTTCGATGCAGTTGCGGTGCTGATAGGCGGCGTCATCGTGCGGGATAGCAACCTTGCGGGAGCGGTTGGATGGGATCACCGCCTCGGCGCCCATTCCTGCGATAGCCGCACGTAAAGCATGACCATCATGGGCTTTGTCGGCCAGCACGGCTTTGGTGCCTGCGTGCTGTCGCCGGTCTGGCCAGCAGTGACGATGAGGCGCAAGGGGCGGCCGAGCGCACCGGCAAACATGTGGATCTTGGTCGTCAGTCCGCCTCGGGAACGCCCCAGCGCCTGGTTCTGGGCCCCCCTTTTCCGGTCGCCGCCTGCTGGTGCGCGCGGACGATGGTGCGGTCGATCATCAGATACTGGTTGTCGTGGTCGGCCGTCAGCGCGTCGAACACCCGCTCCCCTACGCCGGCATGGCACCAGCGGCTGAAGCGTCGGTGCACGGTCTTCCAGCGTCCGTAGCGCTCCGGCAGATCGCACCATCATCCATCAGCAGACGGATGATCCGTCATCCGCAGGATCGGCGGCCAGGATCGCCCGCCTTGCCAGGCAGCAGCGGCGCAACCCGTGCCCACTGGGCTTCGCTCAACTCGGATCGCCTGACTGCCAACCATCTGCTCCATGCTTTGGCACAGAGCCCTATGAATCAGCGAGCAGCCCGCTTGGGAACCCTGAAGGTCGATCCGGCCTAGCCCCCGACCGTGATCTCCGCCCCCGCCTGGGCGAGCAGGCGGGCCAGCTCGCCCCCAGGCTGCCGGTCGGTCACGATCCGGTGGATCTCGGCCAGCTCGGCATGGATGGCGAACGCGGCGCGACCGAACTTGGTGTGGTCGGCCACGATCAGGGTACGGGTGGCGGCCAGGCGCATCACCCGGTAGACGGCGGCCGCCTCGTCGTCGACATCGGCGGCACCCGAGGCCGTGATGCCGCTGGCTCCCACGATGGCCACCTCGGCGTGGAACCGAGTGATATGCTCGAGCGTGTCGCTGCCCACCACCATGCCCTCGCGCGGCTCGTAGCGGCCGGGCGCCATCAGCACCCGGATGCCCGGATTGGCGCCCAGCACCGCGGCATGCGCGAAGGCATGGGTGACCACCGTGCCGCGGGCGAGCGTGGTCGCCAGCAGACGGGCTACATGCAGCGTGGTCGAGCCGCCGCCCAACATCAGCGATTCGGCACTGCCAATCGCCGCCAGCGCCGCCTGGGCGATCCGCCGGCGCTCCGGCACCATCTGCCGCTCACGCTCCGCCACCGCCGGCTCGACCGCCACCGGCCGCGCGGCACCGCCATAGGTGCGCACGATCAGCCCGGCCTGGTCGAGCTCGTCGAGGTCGCGCCGGATCGTCTCGGTCGACACCTGGAACTCGGCGGCCAGCTCGGCGATGCGCAGTGCCGGGGCGGCGCGCAGGGCCGCCATGATCGCCTGCTGGCGCCGCGACTTCGCGTTGGCCGCGGGTACCGGACCGTTCTGGCTGACCATCGGACCGCTCCGGTGCCTCAAGGATGATGCTGGCGATTACCACAGGCGGGTTGGGTGATCCAACACGTGAGCATGTTGCCTCGATGCCGCCCTTTGTGGCCGAAATGCCTCCGCCGGGGGGCACCTCCCGGCATGACAGGCGTTGCCTCAGCTGCCGGAGCATGATTTTTTTCCGGCAACACGAGAGCGCGAAGCTACCAGACCATGCAATATCACACCTACGAAATGGCCCACGCACTGCTGACCCCCTGGCGGGCGCAGGCCAAGCTCATGACCCAGGTGCTGGACAACCCGCTGGTCCCGCTCGCGCATACCAGGCTCGGCCGCACCATCTCGGCTGCCTGCGAGCTGTTCGAGGGGGTTACCCGGCGCTACGGCAAGCCCGAGTGGGGCATCCACGAGACCCGGATGGGCGGCCTGACCGTGCCGGTGCGCGAGGAGGTCGTGCTGCGCACCCCCTTTTGCGAGCTGCGCCATTTCGATCGCGATGAAACGGTTTGCGGCAAGCGCTACGATCCCAAGGTGCTGCTGGTGGCGCCCATGTCCGGGCACTACGCCACGCTGCTCCGCGGCACCGTCCAGGCGATGATCCAGGAGCACAACGTCTACGTCACCGACTGGGTCGACGCCCGGCACGTGCCGGTGTTCGCCGGCAGGTTCGACCTGGACGACTTCATCGAGCACATCATCCAGATGGTGCGCTTCATCGGCCACAACACCCATGTGATCGCGGTCTGCCAGCCCTCGGTCCCGGTGCTGGCGGCCACCGCGATCATGGCGGCGATGAAGGACGAGTGCCGGCCCGCCTCGATTACGCTGATGGGCGGTCCGATCGACACGCGCTGCAACCCGACCGTGGTCAACCACCACGCCATGTCCAAGGACATCGGCTGGTTCGAGCGCAACGTGATCTCGCCGGTACCCTGGCCCAATGCCGGCTGCATGCGCCTGGTCTATCCCGGCTTCATCCAGCTCTCCGGCTTCATGGCGATGAACCTCGACCGCCATGTCGAGGCGCATCGGAGCTACTTCGACTCGCTCATCAAGGGTGACTGCGATTCGGCCGTGCAGCACCGCCGCTTCTATGACGAGTACCTGGCCGTCATGGACCTGCCCGCCGAGTTCTTCCTCCAGACGGTCAAGACGGTCTTCCAGGACCACGACCTGCCCGAGGGCCGGATGAAGTGGCGCGGCGAGCCGATCGATTGCGGTGCCATCGAGGACACGGTGGTGATGACGGTGGAGGGCGAGCGCGACGACATCTGCGGCCTGGGCCAGACCGAGGCCGCCCACCGGCTGTGCCACAACCTGCCGGCCGAGAACCATGTCCACTACGTCCAGCCGGGCGTCGGCCATTACGGCGTGTTCAACGGCACGCGCTGGCGGACCGAGATCCAGCCGCGCATCCGCGAGATGATCCGCGCGGTCAACTTCCAACGGCGCCGGATGGCCATGAACTGAGCGCGCAAGAGCGTTCCCGGCTTGGCGACCCGATAGATCGTACGTAAGCTTTCCGAACAATCGAGGCAGCCGACCCGAAGGGAGGGGGAATGCCCGGAATACGGAAAGCCGTGCGCCTTGCGCTGGCAGGCCTGGTGGGGCTCGCCGCCCTGACCGGCGCCGGCCTGGGTGCGCTTGCCCAGGAAGAGCCGATCAAGCTGCGGCTGCAGGCAGCCGTGCCGTCGGCCAGCATCTATTACGAGTTGCTCCAGCGCTATGCCGAGCGGATCGGCAAGATGTCGAACGGGCGGGTCGCGATCGAGGTTCTGCCCGATGGTGCGATCGTGCCGGCCTTCGAGATCCTGGACGCGGTCGACCAGGGCATCGTCGAGGCGGGCTATGCCTGGACCCATTACTGGTCGGGCAAGCACCCGGCCGCAGGATTGTTCAGCAATCCCATGGCCGGCGCCGGCTCCGGGATGGACCAGCTCTCCCATGTCGCCTGGCTGCTGGAAGGCGACGGCAACGCGCTCTACCGCCGCTTCTATGCGGAAGTGCTGGGTGCGGACGTCGAGCCGTTCATGGTCCAGCCGATGGGGCCGGACCCCTTGGGCTGGTTCGCCCGGCCGATCGAGAGCGTGGCCGACTTCCAAAAGCTGAAATACCGCTCGCCGCCCGGGATCACCGGCGAGATCTTCAAGGAGATGGGCATTGCCGCGGTGGGTCTGCCGGGTGGCGAGATCGTGCCGTCCGCCCAGCGCGGCGTGATCGACGCCGCGGAATGGATCGGCCCGGCCGACGACCTCAATCTCGGCCTGAACGCGGTCTGGAAGAACTACTATCTGCAGGGCCTGCACCAGTCGACCGATGTCGGCGAGGTGATCGTCAACAAGACGGTGTTCGACGGGCTGCCGCCCGACATCCAGGAGATGTTCCGCACCGCGGCCCTGGCCTCGATGGCCGAAACTTATGCCTTCAACGTCGCGCGCAACGCCCAGGCGATCGTCAAGCTGCGCGACGAGTTCGGTGTGCAGATCCACGACACGCCGGCGGACTTCTTTCCTGAGTTCGTGCGTGCCACCAACGTCGTGCTCGACCGGCACGCCGCCGAGGACCCGTTCTTCAAGGAGGTGCTGGAATCCCAGCGCAGCTTCGCGAAGGTCGCGGTGCCCTACTGGACCAAGATCCTCGACCTCTACAGCAATCTCGGCAACGCCGCGCTGCAGACCAACAACTGACGGCCACGCCGCCTGAAGAAGAACCACCGCCGCGGACGTGCGACCCCGATGCGCGGCGGCTCCTCTCGAGAGAGAACGGCGCATGACCGATCCGCTGCTGCGCGCGGCCCGCGCGATCGACCGCTTCAGCCTGTGGAGCGGCCGGCTCGTCGCCTGGCTGATCGTGCCGATGGTGCTGTGCCTCGTCTGGGAGGTGGCGGCCCGCTACCTGTTCATGGCGCCCACGATCTGGGCCTACGACCTCACCTACATGCTGTACGGCACCTTCTTCATGCTGGGCTCGGCCTACACCCTGGCGAGGAAGGGCCATATCCGCACCGATACCTTCTATGGCGAGTGGTCGCCGCGCACCCAGGGGATCGTCGACAGCCTCTGCTACGTGATCTTCATCCCAGCCCTGATCGCGATGCTCTGGGTCGGCTGGTTCTATTTCCAGCGCTCGTTCCTGCAGGACGAGCGGATCGTCACCAGCCCCTGGATGCCGATCGTCTGGCCGTTCAAGTTCGCGATCCCGCTGACGGCGGCCATGCTTCTGGTCCAGAGCCTGTCCGAGCTGATCAAGAGCCTCCACGCGGCGCGCACCGGCCACTGGCCCGCCGGTGACGCACGATGAGCCAGGAACTCCTGGGCCTGGTCTCGCTCGGCATCCTGTTCGTCGCGATCTTCATCGGCTTTCCCATCGCCTTCACCCTGATCGTGATCTCGCTGGCCGTGGGCTGGTTCGCGCTGGGTGGCCTGGTCGTGAACCTGATGACCCTGCAGATCTTCGCGGTGATGCGGGATCCCACCCTCACCTCGATCCCGTTCTTCCTGGCGATGGGCTATCTTTTGGAGCAGTCCGGCCTGATGGACCGGCTGTTCCGCGGCTTCCAGCTGATGTTCGCCAGCCTGCGCGGCTCGCTCTATCTGGCGGTCCTGGTCACCGCGACCATCTTCGCGGCCGCCACCGGCATCGTCGGCTCCTCGGTGACGCTGCTGGGCGTGATGGCGGCACCGGTCATGCGGCGCAGCGGCTACGATGTGCGCATGTCGGCAGGTGCGATCGCCGCCGGCGGCACGCTCGGCATCCTGATCCCGCCGTCCGTCATGCTGATCGTGATGGGCCCGGTGGTGGGCGTGCCGGTGACCGACCTGTTCGCTGGTGCGATCCTGCCGGGCCTGATGCTGGCCGGCCTTTATGCCGCCTACTGCCTGATCCGCTGCCACCTGAACCCGGAGCTGGGCCCGCCGTTGCCGCCCGAGGAGCATGCCGCCTCGGTGGGCGTGATCCTGAAGGAGCTGGTGCTCGGCATGGCGCCGGTGGTGGTGATCCTCCTGGCCACGCTCGGCGTGATCATGGCCGGGATCGCCACGCCGACCGATGCCGGGGCGGTCGGCTGCTTTGCCGTGTTCGTCCTGACCCTGCTCTACCGCCGCCTGACCTGGCCGGGTTTCATCCAGGCGAGCAGGGCCACGCTCGAGACCTCCTGCATGATCCTCTTGCTGGTGGTGGCCTCCAACCTGTTCGGCGCGGTGTTCTCGCGCCTGGGCAGCGCCAGCTACATCGCGTCCCTGCTGCTGGGCCTGGACCTGTCGCCCACCATGCTGCTGCTGCTGATCCTGGGCGTGATCTTCGTCCTGGGCTGGCCGCTGGAATGGGTCCCGATCGTGCTGGTGGTGGTCCCGATCATGCTGCCCCTGGTCAAGCAGCTCGGCATCGACCTGGTCTGGTTCAGCATCCTGGTGGCGGTGTGCATGCAGACCGCCTGGCTGTCCCCACCCGTGGCGCTGTCCGCCTATTTCCTGCGCGGCGTGGTGCCCGACTGGCCGCTCATGAAGATCTACCAGGGCATGATGCAGTTCATGGTGCTGCAGATCCTGGGCGTGCTGATCCTGCTGGCCTTCCCTGCTTTGGCGCTGTACCTGCCGAGCCTCCTGCACGACTGAGCGCGGCCGGCTGCGCCGACGCGAAACGGTGAGCAAGTGGCCGACCGGCTGGTCTTCGTCGTCATCCTCATGGCCAGCGTGTTCGCGATGGCCCAGGGCCTCTCCTACCCGCTGCTGGCCTTCATCCTGGAGCGCCAGGGCGTGCCGCCGGCCCTGATCGGCCTGAACACCGCGATGACGCCGATCGGCATCATCGCCTCCTCGCCGCTGATCCCGTGGTTCGCCCGGCGGCTGGGTGCCGCCTGGCTGGCGCTCTGCAGCGCCCTGGCCCTGGCAGCCCTGCTGCTCACGATCGGGGCCTGGCAGTCGCTGCCGGTGTGGTTCGTGGCCCGCTTCCTCCTGGGCTTCGTAGTCAACGGCCTGTTCGTCACCAGCGAGACCTGGGTCAACCTGCTGGCTCCGCCCGACCGCCGCGGGCGCCTGCTCGGCATCTTCGCGTCGAGCCTCTCCGCTGGCTTCGCGCTGGGCCCCTTCACCCTGACGCTGACCGGCACCGAGGGCTGGCCGCCCTTCCTGGTGGGCGTCGTCGTCTTCCTGGCGACTGCGCTCATCCTGTTCCTCGCACGCAGGCGGCTGCCGGAGATTCATGGCGGGCATGACGGGGGCGAACATGACGGGCAGATGGGCTCGGTGCTGGCCTTCCTGCCGCTGGCCCCCTTCCTGCTCCTGAGCATCGGGGTCGTGGCGGCGTTCGACCAGTCGGTCCTGGCCCTCCTGCCGTCCTACGGCATGAGCTTCGGCATGCCCGAGACGAGCATGGCGACGGCACTGGGCATCCTGATCGTCGGCAACATCCTGTTCCAGATCCCAATCGGCTGGCTGGCCGACCGCTGGTCCAGGCGCGGCACCAGCTTGCTGCTGTGCGGGCTCACCGTGCTGGGGGCCCTGCTCCTGCCGCTGGTGATCCGCACCGAGGCCCTGACCTACGCCATGTTCTTCCTGTGGGGTTCGGCCGCCTTCGGCCTCTACACGGTGGCGCTGATCGAGCTGGGCGAGCGCTTCACCGGCTCGATGCTGCTGGCCGGCAACGCCGCCTTCTCCCTGATGTGGGGGATCGGCGGCATGGTCGGCCCGCCGCTGGCCGGCCTGGCCATGACCGGGTTCGGCCCGAACGGCCTGCCGCTGGCGATGGGAGCGCTCTACCTCCTGGTCATGGTCACCGGCGCCGTCCCGGCCCGCCTCAGCCGAGCCGGCGATAGTGGGCGGCCATGAAGTCGTGCCAGCTCCCGTCCGGCTGCCGTACGGCGAAGCGCAGCACCCGGTGGTCCGGCGCCACGATCTCCAGCTCGTCGCGATAGCGCGCGGTCCTGCCCTCCTCGGCGAAGCTCGGCCCGTCGGCCTCCAGCTGCAGCCTGGTCCCGCCCGGATCCAGCCGGCCATCCTGGTAGACGCAGTGCCAGCTCATCATCGAGCCGATCCAGGTACCGACGAAGCGCCCCTGGCGGACGTCGTAGCCGAGCGTCAGGAGCATGGTCGCATCGCCGCCGCCAGGCATGGTCCCCCGGCCCTCAGCCAGGATCCAGAACTCGCCCAGCGGGCGCACCGTCTCGGTGCCGCTCGCCTTGAACGGCGGCTGGCCCTCGCCCATCTGCGCCTCGGACTCGTAGGTCCATTCGCCGATCATCTTCTGCAGCCAGGCATGTTCCTGCTGCGGCGTCTCGTTCATGACGATCTCCCTGTGGTGCCCCTGTTGTATCCCGAAAAGACATAACCATACAGTTAAGTGATAGACGACCGCGGCCGGCTGTCCGGGCGGTGGCCTTCCTCCGCCCGGCCGTGCTAGACGCCTCCGACCTTCCAGCCTTGGACCCGAAACCCTTGGACCTCGATCAGAGCAGGACCGCCGGCGGCCTCGGCGCCGAGGTGGCGCGCCGGCGGACATTCGCCATCATCAGCCATCCGGACGCCGGCAAGACCACGCTCACCGAGAAGCTGCTGCTGTTCGGCGGCGCCATCCATCTGGCCGGCGAGGTCAAGGCCAAGGGCGAGCGGCGCCGGGCGCGCTCGGACTGGATGCGCATCGAGCAGCAGCGCGGCATCTCGGTGACCACCTCGGTCATGACCTTCGAGTATGGCGGGCACACCTTCAACCTGCTCGACACGCCGGGCCACGAGGACTTCTCCGAGGACACCTACCGGACGCTGACCGCGGTCGATTCCGCGGTGATGGTGATCGACGCCGCCAAGGGCATCGAGACGCAGACCCTGAAGCTGTTCGAGGTCTGCCGGATGCGCGACGTCCCGATCATGACCTTCATCAACAAGATGGACCGCGAGACCCAGGACCCGCTCGACCTGCTCGACGAGATCGCCTCCAAGCTGGCGCTGGACGTGACCCCGGCCAACTGGCCGATCGGCATGGGCCAAAGCTTCCGCGGCGTCTGGTCGGTGTGGGACGACCGGGCGCTCCTGATGCGGCCGGACGCCAACGGCCGCGACGTGGAGGAGGTCGTGGGCGACAATGCGCTGCGCGACCGGGTCGACCCGGCCGTGCTCGCCGCATTCGAGGAGCAGCGCGAGCTGGCGCAGGGTGCGCTGCCCGAATTCGACCTGCAGAGCTATCGCGAGGGCCATCTGACGCCGGTCTTCTTCGGCTCGGCCCTGCGCAATTTCGGCGTGCGGGCGCTTTTGGATGCGCTGGGCGCCCATGCGCCGGCACCGCGCGCCCAGGCGGCGGGCGAGGCCGAGATCCTGCCGACCCGGGACGACGTGTCCGGCTTCGTGTTCAAGATCCAGGCGAACATGGACCCCAAGCATCGCGACCGGGTGGCGTTCATGCGGGTCTGCTCGGGCCGCTTCAAGCGTGGCATGCGCCTGGCACCGGTGCGCACCGGCAAGCCGCTGACCATCTCCGCACCGATCTTCTTCTTCGCTCAGGATCGCGCCATCGCCGAGGAGGCGGTGGCCGGCGACGTGATCGGCATCCCGAACCACGGGGCGCTGCGGGTCGGCGACACGCTGACCGAGGGCACGCCGATCCGCTTCACCGGCCTGCCCAACTTCGCGCCGGAGATCCTGATGCGGGTGGTGCTCGACGACCCGATGAAGGCCAAGCATCTGCAAAAGGCGCTGGGTGATCTCGCCGAGGAGGGCGTCACCCAGGTGTTCAAGCCGATGCTGGGGGCGGGCTTCGTCGTGGGCGTGGTCGGCCAGCTCCAGCTCGACGTGCTGCGCTCGCGG
>NZ_DATMFZ010000364.1:0-16336 GCF_035556675.1 Geminicoccus sp.
CGAGCGGCAGGCCGGCCAGCAGGACCAGCGCACCGCGTCGTGGAAAGGTGAGGGCCATCACTGGGTGTTCGCCGGGATCGGGAAGGATTCCTGCCAGCTTGCGCCATCCGAATCGGTGGCCAGCACGGTGAACGCGTCCGCCTCGCCCGGGCGATAGGCAAAGCCGATCGCCGGATCGCTCGCCAGCGAGATGTCGCCGGCCAGCTCCAGCACGGTCTGATCGCCCTGGCTGATCCGGACCAGGTCGAGATAGCGCGCCGGGGTGTAGGTGCGGGTCAGCTGGTTCATCTGCATGCCGCTGAAGTTCGGGTGGCGGATCAGCAGCGTGGCCTCGCCATGCATGTCCGGCCCGCCGGGGCGCAGCTTCATCTCCCCCATGCCCTGCATCGCGACCTCGTCGCTGACGCCGATGGGGGCCGAGCAGCCGCCCGATGCCTTCACGAAGGCGGCGGTGCCGTAGAGCTGGCCGTCCTTGGTCTCGGCCACCGCATGGACATTGGTGTAGCCGTCGATCCGCACCCGCAGGCGCAGCACCACCGGGTCGCCGGCCGGGCCGAAGCTGGCCCTGGCGGCATAGGGCGAGGGATTGTCGTCGATCACCAGATGGACGGCAGCGACACGGTCACGCTGCTCGGGGGCGATCCGGATCGTGAGCGGCACCAGGGCCGCGTCCAGAGCACGCGCCGGCGCTTCCAGCGTGATCAGGCCCACCCCGTCCTCGACCGGGCGCTCGCCGAAGATCGACTGGCGCAGGTCCTGCCAGCGCTCCTCCCGTTCCTGGTCGGTGCCGCCCGCGGCCAGCACCGGGCCGGCGATCGCCAGGAGCGGGGCCAGCACCAGGCCGGCGCATGCCATCCTGCGGTTCTGGTTCATTCCCATTCCAGCTCCTTGTAGGCCTGGGTGACGTTGCGGCCGTGATAGTCGTCGAACAGGGCCCAATGGTCGCGCTCGGCCATCGCCACGGTGGCGATCGCCTCCTCCATGGTCCGCCCGGCGGCCAGGGCCGCGCGGGTCTCGTCCTGCAACATAGCAAGATAGCGCTCGAGCGGGCCGATCGCCTGGCCCAGCTCGACGGTCGTGGGTCCATGGCCCGGGACCGCCCGCACCGCACCGGTGCCGCGCAGCCGGCCCAATGCGGCCCGCCAGCCGGACAGGCTGCCGTCCAGCGACGGTACGCGGCCCACGAACAGGAGGTCGGCCGGGAACAGGAGGCCGCTCGCTTCGTCCAGCATGACGAGGTCGCAGTCGCTGTGGGCCGTTGCATAGGCGGCCAGCCGGATGCGCCGGCCACCCAGGTCGAGCACCGTCTCATCCTCTCCCACCGCCCGGGTCGGCAGGACGACCGGGCCGGCCGCGCCATCTCCCAGGAGCTCGACCAGCTGGCGCTGGTAATAGTCGCCGCGCGCGGCAAGGGCGGCGCTCAAGCGGTGGTGGCCCAGGATCTCGGGCGCATCGTCGAGGAATGCGCCAGTGCCGAAGCAGTGGTCGGGATGGACATGGCTGACCACGACATGGCGAATCGGCCGCTGTGTGCGCCGGCGGATCTCTTCGCGCAGCCATTGCCCGTCTGCGAGGCTGCCACCGGGATCGGTCACCAGTACCGCGTCGTTCCCGATGATGCAGCCGATATTGGCGATGCCGTTGCCGTTGGCGGCACTGGCTTCCTCGTCCGGCCCGCGGCGCACGAGCACGCCCGGAGCCACCTCGACCAGGCGCGCCGACCCGGCCGCCCTGCCCGCGGCCAGGCAGCCGCACAGGCACAGGCCGGCCTGGAGAAACGTGCGCCGTGCCGTGCCGCGCTGCAGCACCCACCTTCCTCCCTGGATTCCCCCGCTCCTGACATGAGGCGCGGGCCCAGCATCCGATCGGCTGCGAGCCTAGCGGAAAGGCCGAAGCCCGGCCAGCAACCCGGGTCCGATCTCGTTTCGGCCCAGCAGGGCCAGCTCCAGATAGGCCGGGTCATAGACGGTGAGGCCTGGCCGGCGGCGAGCTCGAACACATCCTGCCAGACGGACCGGGCGGAGCAGGGCTCAACCTCCAGGGGCAGCTCGCGCAGGGTCGTGAGGGCTTGGCGGCGTTCGGCGAGCGTGATGCGGTGGCGACGCTCCGCCATCGGCAGGACATTGGCCACTTCCAGGAGCCATAGGTCCGGCACCAGCGCAGCCCCGGCGCTCACCAGGCAAGCAGGCGGTCGACGCGCTCGTCATCCTCGCGGGCAGGACCCAGGTGCGCGCTGCCGAGCTGTCCAGGACGCAGGCGCTCACCGGCGGCCTTCGTCCCGCCAGTCATGCAGCTCGTCGGCCGCGATCCTCTGGCCGCAGGCGGCGATGGCGGCGCGCAAGGCCCGCACCACCCGCTCGCGACGATCGACCGACCGCACCCCGGCAGCTCTCTGCCGGCATTCCTGCCGGCCAGCAGCTCGAAGCACAGCCTCGGCCCTTGGAGAATCTCCCAGGCGATCCGATCCGTTCGGAAACCGCTCTAGTGCCGGGTCGGACCATGCCTGGGCAGTATCCGCATTTCCTCACTATGGCCGCTGTCTTCCGCCAGAATCCGCTCGATCTGATTGCGCAGTCGCCGTGCCGCGGCATCGTCGGCATCGAGGATGCGTGCGAGTGCTTCGAGATGACCATGATCCTGATCGCGCACCGCGACCTGCACCCGATTGGTGCGACTGATGCGACGGCGTCTTGGTGACAAGGGGCTCATCATTCCTGCCAAACTTCTTGGTGGATCGAACAACGGCACCGAGACGAGATCAGGTTGCAGCCGATCGGAATCGGGTACCTTTCTTCCCCATCAAAGGAAACAGCGCCAGCCGATTAATGTCCCTGCGTCGAGATGCCGGGCAAGCACTAAGACTTCCACGAGCGGCGCATCCTGTGACCACTCCGGCCGATCCCATTCCATATCTGCCGCGATCCGGCAGCATCGTCCGGCCGCAGGCATGGCCGAGCCGATGGATCGTCGTTGTCATGCAGGCTGGCTGGCCGGCTTCTTGTCCAGGGCCTGTCCCCAGGGCGCTGCCCGTCCCGGCCGCACGGTCGGGCGCGTCGACGTCGAAGCGGCGAGGGATCATGGCCGTGACGGGACATGGCCTGATCAAGCTGCCGGGGTGGTGGAAGCATCGAACGGCCGATGCCGCGCATACCAGTCGGCCGCCTGTCGGATGTCGGCCCGCACGGCTCTGCCGGCGGCGTCCGGATCGCGGGCGGCGAGGGCGGCGATGAGGTCGCGGTGGTGGACGGCACCCTGATCGAACATCTCGCTGCGCTGGTAGAGCGGGACCACGAGCAGGGGACCGAAGCGCAGCCAGAGGCTTTCGATGTTTCCGAGCAGGATCTCGGCGTCGGCGGCCCGATAGACCTCCAGATGCAGCGCCATGTTGGTTTCCAGCACGGTGGCGCCGTCGCCCTGGCGGATGGCGGCCTCCATGCGCGTGTTGAGGTCGACCAGGGCCGTCAGCTGTGCCTCGCCGATCCGGCTGGCGGCGCGCTCGGCGGCGAGGCTCTCCAGCCGGGTGCGGATCTCGGTGAGCTGGTCGAACTGGTCGCGGGTCGTGGTCGGCACCGCCACCGAGCGGTTGGGCAGGAGGACCAGCGCCCGTTCCGCGGCCAGACGGTGCAGCGCATCGCGCACCGGCATCACGCTGGTGCCCATCTCCTCGGCGAGCTTACGCGTCACCAGGACGTCGCCCGGAGAAAACTGGCCACGCATCAGGCCGGTCTTCAGCTGATCATAGATCTGCTCCTGAAGCGTGAGCTTTTCTACCTTTGCCAGTCTTTCGTGCATCTGCCTGTTCGTGCCTGGTAGATCGGATTAATGATCCGGCTTTGTTCGGATACTGCCGGTTGGACTCGATGTACATCAATTTTATCCAGAGCCAATCGCAGGGCCCGGGTTGCTGCGCTGCACTATAGAGCCAGCCCCTGCGTCCAGATAGGGTTTGGTATTTGGTATATCATATATGGCATGTTGACACGAATGCGCGAGCAGTCCTACCGTCCGCTTAACGGTGGAGGAAATGCTTTGGCTTCCGGTCGAAAGAGTCCGTGCCGAAAACGGAGGCACTGTCTGCTGCTTTCATGACAAGAATGCTGCACATCCGTGCAGCAAGATGCTGAGCATTTGTTCCGGCAAGGCGCATCGGGACAATTAGCCCGGCGCATCTTCCATGAAGCCGCCGACCTCTGACGATGTGCTGTTCGATCTTCCAGGGGATGCAATTTGGCGAAGAATCACAAGGCGATCATTACTTGTGCGGTGACTGGCTCGATCCATACGCCGACCATGTCGGATCACCTGCCGCTCACCCCGGACGAGATCGCGACGCAGGCCATCGAGGCGGCGGAAGCCGGTGCCGCCATCCTGCATCTGCATGCGCGTGACCCGAAGGACGGACGTCCCACGCCCGATCCTGAAGTATTCATGCAGTTCCTGCCGCGGATCAAGCAGCAGACCGACGCGGTCATCAACATCACCACCGGCGGCGGTCACAACATGACCGTGCAGGACCGGCTGGCCGCCCCGCTCAAGGCGAGCCCGGAGATGTGCTCGCTCAACATGGGCTCGATGAACTTCGGCCTCTTCCCGATCCTGGCCAAGTACGACCAGTGGAAGCACGACTGGGAGCCGGCCTATCTGGAGAATTCCCGGGACTTCATCTTCCGCAACACCTTCAAGGACATCGAGTATATCCTGAAGGAGCTGGGCGAAGGCTGCGGCACCCGGTTCGAGTTCGAGTGCTACGATGTCGGCCACCTCTATACGCTCGCCCACTTCCTGGAGCGCGGGCTGGTGAAGCCGCCGCTGTTCGTTCAGACCATCTTCGGCATTCTGGGCGGCATCGGGGCGGAGCCCAAGAACCTCATGCACATGCGCGAGGTCGCCGACCGCCTGTTCGGCGATGCCTACCAGTGGTCGATCCTGGCAGCCGGGCGGCACCAGATGGGCCTGGCCACCATGGGGGCGGTGATGGGCGGCAACGTCCGGGTCGGCCTCGAAGACAGTCTCTATCTCGGCAAGGGTCAGCTCGCCCGCACCAATGCCGAGCAGGTGGCCAAGATCCGCCGGATCCTGGCCGAACTCTCGATCGACATCGCCACGCCGGCCGAAGCGCGCGCGCTCCTTGGCCTGAAGGGCGGCGACCTGGTCGCGTTCTGAGGATTACTCCATGCGCTTCACTACGGATACCGGCGGCACGTTCACCGACCTCATCGTCGAGGACGACGACGGTGCTTTGCATCTGTTCAAGTCGTCCACCACGCCCGACGACCCGATCCGCGGCGTCATCGACGTGCTCAAGGTCGCGGCCGGCACGATGGGCATGGATCTGCGCACCTTGCTGGGCAAGGGCGAGCTGTTCATCCATGGCACCACAAGGGCGATCAACGCGATCATCACCGGCAACACCGCGCGCACGGCACTGCTGACCACCAAGGGCAACCCCGACGTCCTGGTGTTCCGCGAGGGCGGCCGGATGGAGCCGTTCAACTTCCGGGTCCCCTACCCCGACCCCTATGTGCCGCGCGCCCTGACCTTCGAGGTGCCCGAGCGGGTCCTGCACGACGGCACGGTCGCCGAGGAACTGGACCTGGCGGCACTCGACGCGATCATCGACCGGCTGGAGGAGGAGCGGGTCGAGGCGATCGCGGTCAGCCTGCTCTGGTCGATCGCCAATCCCGCCCATGAGCTGAAGGTGCAGGAGCGCCTGGCCGAGCGCCTGCCGAACGTGCCGGTGACGCTGGGCCACGAGGTCAATCCGGTCATCCGCGAGTACCGGCGCACCACCGCAGCGGCGATCGATGCCTCGCTCAAGCCGCTGATGGCCGACTATATGGGCAATCTGGAGGACCGGCTGCGCGAGGTCGGCTTTGGCGGGCGCATCCTCGTCTTCACCTCGCAAGGCGGCGTGCTGGATGCCAAGGACGTGGCGCGCACGCCGATCCACGTCATCAATTCCGGCCCGGCCATGGCGCCGGTGGTCGGCCGCTATTTCGCCGACCTGGACGTGGGTGCCGCCAATGCGATCGTCGCCGACACCGGTGGCACCACCTACGATGTCAGCCTGATCCGCAACCGCGAGATCCCCTGGGCCAAGGAGACCTGGATCGGCCAGCCGTTCCGCGGCCACATGACCGGGTTCCCGTCGGTGGACGTGAAGAGCGTCGGTGCCGGCGGTGGCTCGATCGCCTGGGTCGACACGGGCGGCATGCTGCATGTCGGCCCGCGCAGTGCCGGTGCGGTGCCGGGCCCGGTCGCCTACGGCAATGGCGGCACCGAGCCCACCGTGACCGATGCAGCCCTGGCGCTGGGCTATCTCGATCCCGACAATTTCCTGGGCGGCTCGATGCGCCTCCAGGTCGAGGCGGCGGCCGCCGCCATCGAGCGGCAGGTGGCCCGCCCGCTCGGCCTGAGCGTGGATGCCGCCGCAGCGGCGATCCTCGAGGTCGTGACCGAGAACATGGTCAAGGCGATCGCCGACATCACGATCGCCCAGGGCATCGATCCTGCCAGTGCCGTGCTGATCGGCGGCGGTGGTGCTGCCGGCCTGAACAGCGTGCTGATCGCGCGCCGCCTTGGCTGCGATCAGCTGATCATCCCGGAAGTGGGGCCGGTGCTGTCCGCCTCGGGCGGGCTCGTGTCCGATCTCTCGACCCATTTCCGCGAGGTGCTGCCGACCCGCACCGACGCGTTCGACCACGACAAGGTCAACGAGCTGCTGAAGAGCCTGCGCGCCCGCTGCGAGGAGTTTTTGGCGAAGAACGCCCGGGGTGCGATCGAGACCCACATCTCGTTCCGCCTGGAAGGCCATTATCCCAGCCAGGTCTGGGACATCGACGTGCCGCTGCCGTCCGGCCAGGTCGAGACCGCGGCCGACGTGAAGGCACTCGAGGAAGCCTTCCATCGGGTCCACGAGGAACTGTTCGCGATGGCCGACATCGGCTCGCCGATCGAGATCATCGGCTGGCAGGCCCATGTCTCGGCCAGGCTGCGCGACGAGGCGCTGGGGCGCATGGCCACCGACAGCATCGGTGCCGCCATCTCCGGCACCCGGCACTGCTACTTCAAGGAAACCGGCCGGGTCGACACGCCGGTCTATTCGTTCGGCAACATGGCCATCGACGAGCGGATCGAGGGCCCGGCGATCGTGGAATCGCCGCTCACCACCGTGGTGGTCGACCCCGGTGCCGTGGCGCGGCGCGGCGCTTCCGGCTCGGTGATCGTGGACGTGGCACCCTCTCGGCAGAACGGCGGAGCGTGAAGATGACGAAGCCCATGGACGGCGTCCAACTCGCCATTCTCAACAACCGCTGGGAATCGATCGCACGCAAGATGGCCAACACGCTGCTGCGTACCGGCCGCTCCGGCGTGCTTGCCACCGCGCGCGACTTCTCCTGCTGCATCGTGACCGGCGACCACAAGCTGCTGTCCGCCGCGGAGAGCATCCCGATCCACGTGCTGGTCGGGCCGGACATGATGGCCCGCTCGATGGCGGAGTTCCATCCGAACCTGCGCAAGGGCGACGCGTACCTGCACAACTCGCCCTATCACGGCTGCTCGCATGCCGCGGACCTGTCGGTCCTGATCCCGGTGTTCGACGACGATGGGCGCCACCGCTACACCGCGGTGGTCAAGGCGCACCAGGCCGATATCGGCAACTCGCTGCCGACGACCTATATGGGCGCGGCCAAGGACGTCTATAACGAGGGCGCGCTGATCTTCCCGGCCGTCCAGGTCCAGCGCGACTATAAGGACATCGACGACATCGTCCGGATGTGCCGGATGCGCATCCGTGTGCCCGACCAGTGGTGGGGCGACTATCTGGCGATGATGGGAGCCGGCCGCATCGCCGAGCGCGAGATCACGGCACTGGGCAAGGAAGTCGGCTGGGATCATCTGGCCGAGTACGAGCAGCGCTGGTTCGAGTACAGCGAAGGCCGGATGGTCGAGGCGATCCGCAAGCTGCCCAAGGCGACGGTGCGCCGTTCCAGCACCCATGATCCGGTCCCGGGCACGCCCGAGGAAGGGATCAAGATCAATGCCACCGTGTCGATCGATCCGGACGAGGGCTATCTGGACGTCGACCTCACCGACAATATCGACGCGCTGGAACTCGGCCTGAACGTGTCCGAAGCCTGCACGCGCAGTGCCGTGCTGATCGGCGTGTTCAACTCGCTCGATCCCGACGTGCCGCGCAACGACGGCTCGTTCCGGCGGGTGCGCATGAAGCTGCGCGAGGGTGCGGTGGTCGGCATCCCCAGGCACCCGACCAGCTGCTCGGTCGCCACCACCAACGTCGCCGACCGGATCACCAATCCGATCCAGGCGGCGTTCGCCGAGGTCAGCGCCACCCACGGCCTGGCCGAGACCGGGGCGATCCTGCCGGCATCGATGGCGGTGATCTCCGGCACCGACCCGCGCCGCAACACGCCCTTCGTCAACCAGATCTTCCTGGGCCATACCGGCGGCGCCGGCAGCCCGACCCACGACGCCTGGCTCACCCTGCTGCACGCCGGCAATGCCGGCATGTGCTACATGGACTCGATCGAGGTGATCGAGCTGGCCTACCCGATCCGGCTCTACGACCGCCGGGTGGTGCCGGACACCGAGGGTGCCGGCCAGTTCAACGGCGCGCCGTCCATGGTGTGCGAATACGGCCCCGCCGGCTGCAAGATGAGCGTGAATGCCGTGTCCGACGGCGGGATCAACCGGCCCAAGGGTGTCCGTGGCGGTGCCGATGGCGGGGCGTCGCGCCAGCTGCGCAAGCGGGCCGACGGCACGCTCGAGGAGCTGCCGGTGGTGATCTCGGTCGAGATCGACCCGGACGAGCGGATCGTCTCCTACACCTGCGGCGGTGGCGGCTATGGCGATCCGAAGCGGCGCAGCCTCGCCCAGGTTGCCTATGACGTGCGCGAGGGCCTGGTGAGCCGCGAGCGGGCACGCTCGGTCTACGGCGTGGTGATCAACGCGGACGGCAGCATCGACGAGAAGGAAACGGCTAGGCTCCGCGAGGCGGCCTGACCGCCCCGCATCGCCCAGAGACTTCAGGGGAGGAACCCTTGTGAAGAACGTGAAGGCTATCTTCGCGGGCATGACGCTCGCCGTAGCAGTGGCATTGCCGGCGGCAGCGCAGGAAGACCCGATCGTGATCGGCGTCGCCTCCGGCCAGACCGGCGTGCTGGGCCCATGGGACCTGGCGGGCCGCCGCGGCGCCGAGCTCGCCATCGAGGACATCAATGCCAAGGGCGGCGTGCTCGGCCGTCCCCTCTCGATCGTGGTGAGCGACACCAAGTCCGATCCCTCGCTCGGCCCCACGGCCGCGGCCGAGGTGCTGGACCAGGGTGCGGAGATGGTCATCGTCGCCTGCGACTATGACTTCGCCGCCCCCGCCGCCATGGCGACGGTGGCCGCCAACAAGATCGTGTTCTCGACCTGTGCCGCCGACCCGAAGTTCGGCGTCCAGGGCATCGGCCCGCTCGCCTACACCATGTCGCTGGCCAGCACAGCCCAGGGCACCATGCTGGCCGAGTGGGCCTATGAGACCCAGGGCTGGCGCTCGGCCTATGTCATGATGGACACGGCGATCGAGTACACCAAGTCGCTCTGCCAGGGCTTCCGCGATCGCTGGACCGAGCTTGCCGGTGCCGAGGCGATCAGCGGCGAGGACACCTGGAACGGCCTGAACGACACCACGATCGCCGGCCAGATCTCCCGCATGAAGCCGGCGATGGAGAAGAGCGACTTCGTGATGTGGTGCGGCTTCACCAATCACGGCTCGGTGCTGCGCCAGGTCCGCTCCGCCGGCATCGACACCCCGATCGTCGGCTCCGAGGCCATGGACGGCGCCTACTGGGCCAATGCCGTTCCCGACCTCAACGACTTCTATGTCGCGGTCTACGCCTCGATCTACGGCAATGATCCGGACGAGCGGGTGAACGAGTTCATGGCCCGCTACGAGAAGAACTTCGGCGAGCAGGCGCCGATGGGCCATGCCGTGACCGGCTATGCCGCGGTGGAAGCCTGGGCGCGCGCGGCGGAGAAGGCGGGCTCGCTCGAGGTCGAGCAGATTCAGGCCGCGCTCGACTCCTTCAATGGCGAGCCTTTGCTGGTCGGCCCCTCCACCTTCCGGCCGGACCTGCATATCGACCTGACCCGGCCCCTGCTGATCATGCGGGCGGTGAACGGCAAGTACGAGCCGATCGGCCGGTTCGCCGCGCAGAAGCCGGCCGAGCCGACCTTCTGATCCCCGACCCGTCGATGCCATGACGGCTGCGGCTCCGCTCCGTTCGGAGATGATCCGGAAGGGCGGGGCCGCATGCTGAGGAGACCGCGATGAACGGCACGGGCGCACGGCTCGCCGCCGAAGGAATCCAGGTGCGTTTTGGCGGGCTGACCGTGATCTCGGACGTCTCGCTCACGCTCGAGAAGGGCGAGATCCTGGGGCTGATCGGGCCGAACGGCGCCGGCAAGACCACCTTCGTCAACGTGCTCTCGGGCTTCCAGCGCCCGAATGCCGGACATGTCCGCTTAGGGGCCCAGGACGTGACCCCCTGGAAGCCCGCCCAGCGCGCCCGCGCCGGCCTGGTGCGGACCTTCCAGGCGGTGCGCCTGTTCGGCGGCCTGACCGTGCTGGAGAATGTCGAGATCGCGGCCCTGGCCCAGGGGCTGCCGCGCGCGGACGCCCGGCAGCGCTCCATGGACACGCTCCGCGCGCTGGAGCTGGCGTCCCATGCGGGTGCGATCGCGTCCAGCCTGCCCTATGGCCTGGAGCGCCGGGTCGGCATTGCCCGGGCCCTGGTGATGGCGCCCGATTTCATCCTGCTGGACGAGCCCGCCGCCGGCCTGAACGAGGCCGAGGGCGACGAGCTCCTGGCCTCGATCCGCGCCATCCGCGACCGGCACGGCTGCGGCGTCCTCCTGATCGAGCACAACATGCGCATCGTGTTCGGCCTGTGCGACCGCGTCCACGTGCTGCGCAGCGGCGCCACCATCGCCGAGGGCACGCCGGACCATGTCCGCGCCCAGCCCGAGGTACGCCAGGCCTATCTGGGCGAGGGGGAGCGATGAGCCTGCTCAAGGTCCGGGAGCTGGCGGTCCAGTACGGTGCCGTCGCCGCCCTGCAGGGTGTCTCGATCGACGTCTCGCCCGGCGAGGTCGTGGCGCTCATCGGCCCGAACGGGGCGGGCAAGACCTCCCTGCTTTCTGCGGTTGCCGGCGTGGTCCGGCCGCGGGCCGGCACGATCGGCTTCGACGGCCAGGACCTGGCCGGCATGCCGATCCAGAAGATCGTCCGGGCCGGCATCGCCCTGGTGCCGGAGAACCGCGACATCTTCACCAAGCTCACCGTCATGGAGAATCTCCTGATCGGCGCCAGCACGCGCGGCGACCGGCAGGGCATCGCCCAGGACATCGAGCGGATCGGCCAGCTGTTCCCGGCACTGCCGCGGCTGTTCCCGCGGCCGGCCGGCCTCTTGTCCGGCGGCGAGCAGCAGATGCTCGCGATCGGCCGGGCACTCATGTCCCGGCCGCGCCTGCTCATGCTGGACGAGCCGTCGCTGGGTCTCGCCCCGGTGGTGACGGATGCCGTGTTCGCCGGCATCCGGACATTGCGGGCGGAGGGCATGGCCATCCTGCTGGTCGAGCAGAACGCGGTGCGCGCGCTTTCGGTCTGCGACCGCGCCCACCTGCTGTCCGCCGGCATCGTCCATTTCACCGGCACGCCCGACGAGATCGCCCATGCCGGCGACATCGATGCAGCCTATTTCGGCGTCCCGAGCGACGTCGCCGCCCAAGGGAGCGCGTGATGGACCTCCTCGTCCAGTTCATCATCGACGCCGTGAGCGTGGGCGGGCTCTACGCCCTCACCGCCATCGGCATCGGCCTGATCTTCGGCGTCGTGGGCCTGGTCAACTTCGCCTATGGCGACTTCGTGATGATCGGCGCCTACACGATCCTGCTCACCATCGGCTTCTACTGGCCGGTCACCATCCTGATCGCGGCCCTGGTCCTGATCATGGTGGCGCTCGCCGCCGACTTCGTCGCGTTCCGGCCGGTCCGGCTGGCCAGCCCCGAGACGCTGATGATCGTGTCCTTCGCGCTCAGCTACACGATCCAATACAGCTACGTGATGATGTTCGGCTCGCTTGCGCGCACCGTGAACTTCCTGCCCGCGATGAGCACGAACCTGGAGATCATGGGCATCCGCATCGCCGGGGTCAGCATCCTGCAGATCGTGGCGACGATCGTGCTGACCGGGGCGCTCGCCGCCTTCATCCGCTTCACCCGGATCGGCTACCAGATGCGCGCCGTGTCGGAGAACCCGACCATGGCGCGGCTGGTCGGCGTCGACATCAACAAGGTGATCGCCGCCGCCTTCATCGCCAGCGCGCTCCTGGCGGTCACCGTCTCGGTCCTGTTCGTGGCCCAGACCGGCACCATGACGCCGTTCCTGGGGCTCAACCTCACCATCATCGGCTTCGTCGCCACCGTGATCGGCGGCATGGGCAGCCTGGTCGGCTGCGCGCTCGGCGGCTTCCTGGTGGGCTTCCTCACCACCCTCCTGCAGCTGGCCCTGCCGGCCGACCTCCAGCCGTTCCGCGAGGCCTTCGTGTTCGGCGCGGTCGTCCTGATGCTGCTGCTGCGCCCGGGCGGCCTCATCATGCTCGCCACCGCACGGGAGCGGATCTGATGCGCAACGATCCCACCCATTCCTGGCAGGGCATCGTCTGGACCTTCCTGGTGCTGGGCATCCCCGTCGCCGTGGCGGCACTGCTGCTGGCCTCCACCGGCCCGGTGCTGGCCCGCGTGGTCACCGACACGCTGATCAAGCTCACCATGGTGGTGGGTCTCTACATCTTCATCGGCAATAGCGGGATCTTCTCGTTCGGCCATGCCGCCTTCATCGTGGTCGGCTCCTATGCCTCGGCCTGGATGACCATCCCGCCGACCTTCAAGAAGGTGATCCTGCCGGGCCTGCCGGCCTTCATGCAGTCCATCCACCTGGACCCGTTCACCGGCGGGCTGGTGGGCGTCCTGCTGGCAGCCGTGCTGGCCTTCGTGATCGGCCTGGCGCTGATGCGGCTGGCCGGGATCGCCGCCTCGATTGCGAGCTTCGCCTTCTTCAGCGTGATCGTGGTCATCTACAACAACTGGACCGGCTGGACGAAGGGCACCGCCTCGCTGGTCGGCCTGCCGGTCTATGCCGGGCCGAAGCTGGCCCTGGCGGCAGCGCTGGTCGCCATGCTGCTGGCGCTCTTGTTCCAGCACTCGCGCTACGGCCTGCTGCTGCGGGCGACCCGCGAGGATGCGGCGGCGGCACGCGCGGCCGGCGTCGAGGTCGAGCGGATGCGCCTGATCGCGTTCGTGGTCAGTGCCGCAGTGGTGGCAGCCGGCGGCGTGCTGCAGGGCCATTTCAACGGTGCGCTCACCACCACCGCCAACGTCCACCTGAACCTGACCTTCCTGATCCTCGCCATGCTGGTGGTGGGCGGGATGCGCAGCCTGGCGGGTGCCGTCATCGGCGTGGCGATCCTGGCCTTCGTCGCGGAACTGCTGCGCCAGCTCGAGCGCGGCTGGCAGATCGGCGACTTCACCATCACCGCACCGTCCGGCCTGGGCCAGGTCGGCCTCGGCATCGTGATGCTGGTGGTCCTGATCTCGCGCCCGCAGGGGCTGACCAAAGGACGGGAGATCCCGATGCCGGGCTGGCTGAGCCGGCGGGAACGACAGGGAGATGCCAACTTGATCGAAAGCACCCAGAATGCGCGTTGACCTCACCGGACGCCGCGTCGTCATCACCGCCGGCGGATCGGGAATCGGCCGGGTCATGGCGGAGCGGTTCGCCGATGTCGGCGCCAGCGTCGCCGTCTGCGACGTGGACGATGCCGCCCTCAAGGACCTCGCTGCGACCAGGCCCGGGATCTTCGGTGCCAGGGCCGATGTCGGCCAGGCCGGCGAGGTCGACGCCTTCTTCGACGCCGCCATTGCCCGTCTGGGCGGGCTCGACGTGCTGGTGAACAATGCCGGCGTCTCGGGTCCGACCAAGCCGGTCGAGGCGATCACGCCGGAGGAATGGGAGCGCACCATCGGGGTGAACCTGAACGGCGCCTTCTTCTGCACCCGCCGCGCCGTGCCGCTGTTCAAGGCGCAGCGCAGCGGCGTGATCGTCAACCTGTCGTCCACGGCCGGGCGCATGGGCATGCCCAACCGCTCGCCCTATTCGGCGGCGAAATACGGCGTGCGCGGCTTCACCGACGTGATGGCGATCGAGCTGGGCGAGCACAACATCCGGGTGAACGCGATCCTGCCGGGCGTGGTCGACGGCCCGCGCGGCCGGCGCGTCATCACCGAGCAGGCCGAGAAGCGCGGCATGAGCTTCGAGGAATACCTGCCGAACCTCCTGCACAACGTCTCGATGCACACGATGATCGACCAGGAGGAGGTCGCCGACCTCGCGATCTTCCTGGCCTCCGACTATGCGCGGCACATCTCCGGCCAGTCGATCGGCGTGTGCGGCAATTTCGAGAGCTATCGCGCCCCACGCACGGTGACAGCATGACCCCTGCCCAGCTGTTCGACCTGTCCGGCCACACCGCCCTGGTCACCGGGGCTTCCCGCGGCATCGGCCGGGCCATGGCCCAGACGCTGGCCGATGCCGGCGCGGAAGTGATCCTGGCCGCCCGCTCTCGCCCCGCCCTGGAAGAGGTGGCCGCCGCGATTACCGCCAAGGGCGGCAAGGCCCGCCCCCTGGTCCTGGACGTCTGCGACGAGGCGGCGGTGACCGCGAGCCTGGCCAGCCTGCGCGATGCCGGCAGCGCCCCCGACATCCTGGTCAACAATGCCGGGATCATCGAGCGCAGCCCGCTCATCGAGAGCCGGACCGATGCCTGGCGCAGCGTGGTCGACACCAACCTGGTGGCGCCCTACGTGCTGGCTCGCGAGGCGGCGCGCGGCATGGTGGCGAAGGGCTTTGGCCGGATCGTCAACACTGCCTCGATCATGGCCCTGCACGGCAAGCGCAACGCCCATGCCTATGCGTCCACCAAGCATGCCATCGCCGGTCTCACCAAGGCGCTGGCCGCGGAGCTCGGCCCCTCCGGGGTCACGGCGAATGCGATCTGCCCGGGCTATATCCGCACCGAGATCAATGTCGCCCTGCAGACCGACCCGGCCTTCGACGCCGCGGTTCGCACCCGCACGCCGGTCGGCCGCTGGGGCGAGACCTCGGACCTCGCCACGGCCCTGCTGTTCCTCTGCGCACCGGCCTCGGCCTATGTGAACGGCCATCTGCTGGTGGTCGACGGGGGCTTCACCGTCACCCATTGATCCAGGCAGAGGTGGTGCCGCTCATCGATGAGGGGAGATCGGGGAGCCGGCCCGGCACGTCCTGTCGCTGCTCCTGCATAGCCGTATACGGCTGTGCAGGGGCCCTGCCCTCACCGGCTCGCCACCCTCGGCGCCGGCCTAGAGCGTGTTACGGACCAAGTCGAACAGCGCGACTGTCTTACTGAGCATGAGGGTGACGAAAGCGACGAAATGCAGGCCAGCCAGGGTCTGGGGCAGACGCTCATAATCGCGGGCGAGGCGGCGGAAGCGGGCGGCCCAGGCGAAGGAACGTTCGACGACCCATCGTCGCGGCAGCAGCACGAAGCCGTGCTTGGCCTCGGGCAAGCGCACCACCTCCAGCACGATTCCGTGCTCTTGAGCAGCTTGGGCCGGCTCGGCGCCGGTGTAGCCCTGGTCGACGTAAGCAAGTTCGACGTTCTGGCCGGTAGCCTCCTGCACGGCCTGGGCAAGGTGGGCCACTTGCGCCCGGTCCCCGTCCGTGGCGGAGGTGACGTGCAGCGCCAGGAGGTGCCCCAGCGTGTCCACCGCCACGTGTACCTTAGAGCCCTTGCGCCGCTTGGCTCCATCATAGCCCGCCCGTGCCCCGCTCTCCGGCGTACTCTGCAGCGTGCGTGCGTCCAAAACCACCGCGCTCGGCTCGGGGGCACGACCCTGCGCCAAGCGCAGCACGACGCGCAGATCGTGCACCATGACCTCGAACACGCCTGCCATCATCCAACGCCGGGCCTGGTCGTAGACCGCATGCCAGGGCGGAAAGTCGCCGGGCAGCAAGCGCCAGGGAGCTCCCGCTCGCATCAGCCAGCGCAGGGCGTCGAACACGGCCCGAAGGTCGTGCCGGCGCTGCCCGGCCTCCTCCGGCAGAAGCGTGAGGTAGGGCACGACGAACGCCCACTCCTCCTCACTGCAGTCAGTGGGGTACCGGTAGGCGCAAGAAGCATCCGTCATACACCCAATCTGGTCATCTACTCAGTCCGTAACACCCTCTAGA
>NZ_DATMFZ010000365.1:0-5622 GCF_035556675.1 Geminicoccus sp.
TCCGGATGCTGCTCTGCGACCCGCCTCATGTGGTGAGCCGGATCTGGTTCGACTGCACGCCGAAGGGCAGCTTTCTCGGCCTTGCGGTGAACGGCAGGAAGGTCGCCTTCGCCGAGAGCGTGATCTACCAGTTCCGCGGCGGGAAGATCGCCCGAGTATGGTCGATCGTCGACAAGGCCGCCATCGAGGCGCAGCTTTAGGGTACCGGTCTCTTCTTCTGTCCTTGCATGACGTGGGCCGGCGAAGCCCGGGCTCCGCCGGCCGCCTTTCCGTCTATTCTGCCGTCAGAAAGTCCACGACCAGCGGGTTGAGGGCATCAGGGCACTCCTCCGTCAGCCAGTGGCCGCATCCGGGCAGCACCACGTCCCGGACATTCACGGCATACTCTCTCAGTTGGTCGCCCTGGAACTCGCCCAGCCCGCCCTGGCCGCCGCCGCCGATCGCGAGCACCGGCATGGCCAGCTTGGTCGCCGCGAGGGGCTTGTTGCGCCGGGCAGTCTCGTTGAGCGCGCGGTAATACTCGAAACTGCCGTGCAGCGTGTGCGGCTTGGCGAAGGACCGGCCGTAAAGATCCATATGCGCCGGGGTGAACACGTCCTGGTTGGTGGCGTGGGCCTTGATGAAATGCTCGAGGAAGAAGCGCTCGTTGCCGGTCACCAGCCGCTCGGGAAGGAGGTTCCCGGCCGAGAAGAAGCTGAAATGCCAGACGAGCGATTCTCCTTCCGGGGTGAAGGCCGGGAACTGGTACAGTCGATCATCGGGGATCGGCGCTTCCATGTAGACGAGCCGACGGATGTCGGCCTGATGCGCGGCCACCATCGGGTAGGTGTTCCAGATGCCGATGTCGTGCGCCACCAGATCGAACGGCGCGTCCGGGCTGAAGCTCTTGGCGAACTGGTGGAGCAGTCGCGCCACGTCCTGGCCGGCATAGGATTGCGGTATTCCGGAAAGACCGAGCGCCGGCAGGTCCACCGCAACGACCGTGTGGGTCTCGGCGAGCAGCGGCATCAGCCGGACCCATTCGTACCAGGTCTGCGCGAAGCCATGAACGAGCAGGACCAGCGGGCCCTCGCCGCCTTTGAGGTAGTGCAGGTCGACCCCATCCACCTGAAGGTAGCCGGGGACGAACCCGGCAGGTGCCGGGAACTCTTCCTGCGCCGTGGAGGCTGCAGCCGCCGCGACCGGCATCATGGCAGGGAGTGCGGTGGCCAGGGCGAGCGCTACCGCGCCCTGCTTCAGCAAGGTGACGAACATCGCTGGATCTCCAGGGTTGATAGTGGATTCAGGCATGCATGCGCGGGCCGGGCGGAAAACCATGCCGGTCCGCGCGGAAGGCGATGCCGAGGGCGAGGAGGGAGAGTGCCAGTACCGCCCAGGGAAAGGCGCCGGCGCCGAAGTGGTCGAGCAGCAGGCCGCCCAGGATGCCGCCTGCCGCGATCGCGCCGTTCCAGACGGTGGTGACCATGGCGTTGGCGAGGTCGACGCCGCTGCCGGCAGCGTCGGCCGATGCGGTCTGGAGCTGCGTCGCAGCACCGCCGAGAACGGGCGGCGAACCGGGAGGCATTCCTCGCCTGCGTCAAAGCCGGGGTCGACGAGGGCAGCTTGCGGCCGGCGACCGACTTGGTCGGGCTGGCGACGCTCTATGAGGGGCTGCTGGTCGGCCTGTCGATCCAGGCACGGGATGGCGTTCCCGCCGGTGCCATCGATGCGGCCATCACCCAGGCCCTGCTCGCCTGGGATGCCAATTGCCGGGAACCAGCGCCCGCGTGAGCCAGCGGATGTCCGGCGGGCGCCGCTTCAGTCCTCGTAGGAGTGGCCGGCGCGCAGGCCGTCGCGGATCCGGCGGGACAGTTCGGCGAATTCGGGCGTCTCGCGGATGTCCAGGGTCCGGTCCGGCGGGAAGTCGCTGTCGATCACGTCCAGGATCCGGCCGGGCCGGGGCGACATCACCACGATCCGGGTCGACAGGAAGGCGGCCTCGGCGATCGAGTGGGTGACGAACACCACGGTCTTGCCGGTGGTCCGCCACAGATGGAGGAGCTGGGCGTTCAGGTGGTCGCGGGTGATCTCGTCCAGCGCGCCGAACGGCTCGTCCATGAGCAGGAGGTCCGGCTCGAACGACAGGGCGCGGGCGATCGAGACGCGCTGCTGCATGCCGCCGGAAAGCTGCCAGGGATGCTTCTGCTCGAAGCCTTCGAGGTTCACGAGCCGCAGGTTGCGGCGCGCTCGCTCGCGGCGCTCGGCGGCAGGGATGCCCATGATCTCCAAGGGCAGGGTGACGTTCCGCTCGACCGTACGCCAGGGGTAGAGGGCCGGGGCCTGGAACACATAGCCGTAGCCGCGCTGGCGGCGGTTCTCCTCCGGCGTGCGGCCGTTCACCGTGATGGTGCCGCCGGTGGGCTGCTCCAGGTCGGCGATCACGCGCAGGAGCGTGGTCTTGCCGCAACCCGAGGGGCCGATCAGGGATACGAAGGCGCCCTTCTCGATGCCGAGCGAGACATCGGACAGCGCATGGACCGGGCCGTCACGGGTCTGGAATACCAGTTCCATGCCCCGGGTCTCGACCACCGGGCCGGTGGTGGCCGCCGCTCGCGTCATCGTGGAAGTCTGCACCCTGGCCTGGTCCTGCCGGTTCGCCGCACGCAGCGAGCCTAGGGGCAGACGCCCGCCAGGACCAGAGCCGGGCGGGCGTGGCGAGGATCAGTTCAGCCGGCCAGCCGGTCGACCTGGGCGCGCCTGGCCAGGCGGCGCTGCTCGACCGCGCGGGCCAGCTTCTCCAGCACCTCGACCGAGGTCGCCCAGTCGATGCAGCCATCGGTGATGCTCTGGCCGCGCACCAGCGGCACGCCCGGCTTCAGGTCCTGGCGGCCGGCCAGGAGGTGGCTCTCGATCATGACGCCCATGATCCGCTCCTCGCCGCCCGCCAGCTGCCGGGCGACGTCGTCCATGACCAGCGGCTGGTTCTCGGGCTTCTTGGCGCTGTTGGCGTGGCTGGCGTCGATCATCAGCCGCGGCTGGACCTTGCAGCGCAGGGCTTCGTCGGCCGCCGCCGCGACGCTTGCGGCGTCGTAGTTGGGCTGCCTGCCGCCGCGCAGGATGATGTGGCAGTCGGCGTTGCCGGCGGTGTGGGCGATGGCGGAGCGACCGGACTTGGTCACCGCCAGGAAGTGGTGGGGGTGCGAGGCCGACATCACCGCCTCGGCGGCGATCCGCACGTTGCCGTCCGTGCCGTTCTTGAAGCCGACCGGGCAGGACAGGCCCGAGGCCAGCTCGCGATGGACCTGGCTCTCGGTGGTGCGCGCCCCGATCGCCGCCCAGGTCACCAGGTCGGCGATGTACTGGGGCGTGGTCATGTCCAGGAACTCGCAGGCGGCCGGCACGCCCAGATCGGCCACGTCGCTCAGCACGCCGCGGGCCAGGCGCAGGCCCTTGTCGATCCGGAAGCTGCCGTCCAGGTCCGGATCATTGATCAGGCCCTTCCAGCCGACCGTGGTGCGCGGCTTCTCGAAATAGACCCGCATCACGACCTCGAGCTGGCCCTCGAAGCGGCGGCGCTGCTCGGCGAGCAGGCCGGCATATTCCAGGGCCACCTCGGGATCGTGGATCGAGCAGGGGCCGATCACCACGGCGAGACGGTCGTCCCGGCCGTGCAGGATGTCCTGGAAGGCCGTGCGTCCCGCCAGCACGGTGCGGGTGGCGGCGTCGCTGCGGGGGATCTCCTGGATCACTTCCGCAGGGGTGCTGAGCTCGGTGATCTCGCGGATGCGCAGATCGTCGGTTGCGGTCGACATGGGCGGGAACTCCAAGGGTTCGGGCCATACCGGCGGCAACAAAAAAGCCGCCAGTGGGGCTGGCGGCTGTTCCGGGATATTTCGCTTCAGTTCATCCGATCGCGCACCCCGATACCTCCGCCCTTGGCCTGCGGTAGCCAAAAAACCAGAAGTAGGTGCCGGTAGCGATCATGAACGGGCTTATAGGCGTGGCGGATCGGCTTGTCACTCTCGCATTCGTCCGAAACCGGCCTGCGCGTGACCTCCGTGCGCGGGCAGTGACCGATCGTCGGGCAGGATTCGCCAGGATCTTCCACTGGTTTCCAGAAACTTCCACGAGGGGGGGCGGGACTTCCTGACACCAGCGTGCGATCCACCGACGATGGCGCGGGCGGACTCATCGGTCTGCTGGGCACATCCTACGGCCGGGAGGAATACATGACGACCAGTCCGCAGCCTGCTCTGGGCATTGGCCGCATCCGCCGCTCGTTCCTGGGCATGCTCGTGGCGGGGCTGCTCCTGGGCGCCGGAACGCTCCCTGCCGCCGCTGCCGGCCGCGAGGGTCTGCGGGCGGAGATGACGGAGGCGCTGCAGGAGTACCTTGCGGCGCGCCGCAAGGTCGAGATGATCAGCGGGGTCTCCGCCTTCGTCAGCCTGAAGGATGGCGAGACCGGGATCAGCGCCGTCGCTGGCACCACCAAGTACTTCGACAGCGGCGAGCGGGTCACGCGCCGGACCCTCTACGAGATCGGCAGCAACACCAAGCAGATGACGGCGGCGGTCCTGCTGCAGCTCGAGGCCAAGGGGCTGCTCGACATCGACCAGACGGTCGGGGACTGGCTGCCGCAGTACAAGGCCTGGCGGCATGTCAGCATCCGCCGCCTGCTCAACATGACCAGCGGCATCCCGACCTATACGGAGGCGCCGAGGTTCATGGACATCCAGGCGAGCCGCCCGAACCAGCACTTCACGCCGGAACAGCTGGTCGCCTTCGCCTACCCGACGCCCAAGAACCAGCTGCCGCCCAGCACGGGCTGGTTCTATTCGAACACCAACTACATCCTGGCCGGCATGATCGCGGAGAAGGCATCCGGCAGAAGCATGAAGCAGCTCTACCAGAGCTTCATCTTCGACCCGCTCTACATGAAGGACAGCTATTACGAGCCGTGGGCCCTGCCCGAGAGCGTGATCGCCCGGATGTCGAGCGGCTACTTCAACAACCCGACCTGCGGCGAGTACGAGCCGGACTGCACCGTGGCGCCCTTGGCCCCGCTGGTGGGCAAGGACATGCGCCGCGCCGACATCAGCTGGACGGGGGCGGCCGGCGGGGTCGTGTCGACGCCGCGCGACCTGCAGCGCTGGGTGCGCGGCCTGTTCGGCGGGCGCGTCCTGCCGCCCAGGCAGCTCGAGGAGATGCTGGAGCTGGTCTCGTCGGAAACCGGAGAGCCCATCCGCGAGACCACGGCCAAGGAGCCGCGCGGCTTCGGCCTGGGCGTGGCGGCGGTCTATGTGCCCGGCCTCGGGCATTTGTGGTTCTACGAGGGCATGACGCTCGGCTACCGGGCGGTCTATTTCTACTTTCCCGAGGACGACCTGGTGGTCACGGTGATCACCAACAGCCAAGCGCCGGAAGGAAAGGACGAGCTCCCGCCTTTGGCGCTCAGGCTGTACGAGATCATCAAGGATCGGCCGGCGCCGGACGATGGTCCCGAAGCCCCTGAGGATTTCGACTGAGATCCGGGAAGGCCAGTTTCGTGCCGGCGTCAGACCGGCCCGACGAGCCATGACAGCGCGTAGAGCCAGCCCAGCAGCGTCGCGACCGACAGGAGCGTCGTGATCGAGACCGTGGCGG
>NZ_DATMFZ010000366.1:0-17526 GCF_035556675.1 Geminicoccus sp.
GCACAAGGACTATGCCGGGTTCATTCCGGCACCCGGCCACCAGCTGGGCTTCAACGACATCAAGACCATCGAGGTCGCGGAGATCGTGCGCAGCCTGTGCGGGCAGGGGCAGCAACTCGTGCCGGACTTCCGCGAGGCCGCCGAGATCCAGGCAGTGATCGACGCCATGCTGATGTCGGCCAGGACCGGGACCTGGGTGTCGGTCGACGAGGTGGCGCGGGTGGCCGGCCGATGAGCCTGGCCCCGCCGCCGAAGGCGGGCAGCTATCGGACCATCTATGCCGACCCGCCCTGGACGTTTGGCACCTGGTCGGAACGGGGCAAGGGGCGCAGTGCCGAGGCGCATTACGACACGCTCGGCATCGACGGCATCGCGGCACTGCCGGTGGCGGACTGGGCAGCGAAGGACGCCGTGCTCCTGATGTGGATCACCGACCCGCTCCTGCCGCGCGGCCTGGAGGTGATCCGCGCCTGGGGCTTCACCTACAAGACGGTGGGCTTCCACTGGACCAAGCAGAACCGCTCCGGGGACGGCTTCTTCACCGGCATGGGTTTTTGGACCCGGGCCAATCCCGAACTCTGCCTGCTCGCCACCCGCGGCAAGCCCAAGCGCCGCTCGGGCGGGGTCAAGCGGCTGGTGGTGGCGCCCAGGCGCGAGCATTCGCGCAAGCCCGACGAGGTGCGCGACCGGATCGAGGCCCTGTGCGACGGGCCGTACCTGGAGATGTTCGGCCGGGACAGCCGGCCAGGCTGGGACATCTGGGGCAACGAGGCCGGCCTGTTCGACCAGGGCCCGGTGCGCACCCGCCGCCGCCCGTCGCGCGAGCCGCCGCTGCCCGCGGGGGCGGAGGAACTGCCGGAGGCCTGAGCGGCATGCCGGTATGGCAGCCGCGACTTCCTCCATCCGGCGCGGCTCAATCATGGCAGGCTGGTCCTGCCGTCTGCCGCCAGCGACCGGAAGCAGCCCATGCAGACCCTTTCGCCGCATCTGTTCAGCCGCCGCCATGCCGTGCGGGAGGAGCAGGCAAGGCACATGGCCCTGCTGATCCGCCTCCTGGAGGCAGCCGCTCGGCGCGCACGCATTGGTCCCGACGACCACGAGCGCTTCTACCGGCTGCCGGAATACGAGCTGTGCATGGGAGGAGCCTATGCGCTGGGCTTCGTCTGCCGGGACATCCCGCCAGACGACGTGCTTCTGCACCTGATCGAGGCGCGGCCGGAACTCCTGAACGACCTGCCGCTCTCCGAACTGCGCCGCTACCTGCACCTGCTGATGCGCGCCGAGCGGTGGAACTCTCCTGGGGCAAGCCTGATACTGGCGGCCCTAAAGGCCGGTGCGCTGCAACTGCTGGCGCAGCGGCTGGAATCCGATGTCCGGCTGCGGCCATCCTAGGTTGGCCGCAAGTCCACAAGGCGCTGGCAGGTGAGAGGCGGACGATCCCTCCAGCGGGTTGGCGGAGCCGGGCTTCGCTCCTAGCATCGCGTCCCCGCGGCTGTGCCGCGTGGTACGGAGGCAGGGCATGGCCAGGATCGTGGATGCAGTCTCCCTCGACCGGGCGCTGGGCGAGCTCGAGGCGGCGCGTTCCTGGAGCCCCAGGGTCGTGTCGCGCCTGGAGGCCCTGATCACGGCGGGCGAGGACGGGGACCTGTTCCGCGTCAACCCGCTCACCTTCGCGAAGGAACGCGGTGTCGCCACCGAGGAGGCGGTCGACCTGCTCCTGCACGCGACGGCCCTGGGCCTGTTCGAGATGGACTGGCTGCTGGTCTGCCCGCGCTGTGCCTGCGCGGTGAAGAGCTTTGCCCATCTGCGCGCGCTCAAGAGCCGGTATCGCTGCCCGGAATGCCACCACGACTACGAGGCGGCGCTGGACGACTTCATCGCCGTGTACTTCAGCGTGTCGCCAAAGATCCGCACGATCCGCTACCACCGCCCGGAGACGCTGGAGCCGTTCGACTATCTCTACGTCTTCCGCGGCGTGCGCGAAGGCATCGCCCCGGACGGGACCTCGTTCGTCGAGGCGTGCCGGCGGGCCCTGCACGGCATCGGCTATCTGGAGCCGGGCGAGACCCGGAGCTTCGCCTTCGAGGCGGCGGAGGGCATGGTGTTCGGGCTGAGCCGCGACGCGGATGGCGGGTTCGCCCTCCGGGTGGAGGGCCGGCCGGCCGAGGTGCCGCAGCGCCTGACGCTCATCTGGCACGGCCAGGACTACGTCCCCGACCAGGCCGCCATCACCCCGGGGCCGGTCGTCCTCGACATCACCAACGACACGCCTCAGCGCGGCATCGTGGCGATCCTGCAGGGCGGTGCCGCGGACGAATACGGCTTCCTGCGCTTCGAGCCCTATCTCACCGGCAAGCGCCTGATCACCAGCCAGACCTTCCGCAGCCTGTTCCGCTCGGAGACCATCGGCGGGGCCGAGGGGCTGGCAATCCGCGACGTTGCGCTGCTGTTCACTGACATCAAGGGCTCGACCCGGCTCTACCAGCGGATCGGCGACCTGAACGCGTTCGAGCTGGTGCAGCAGCATTTCGACCGGCTGCGCGAGGCCACGGGCCAGCATGGCGGAGCGATCGTGAAGACGATCGGCGACGCGGTGATGGCAGTCTATCCGGACGCCGCCCGGGCCGTGGCGGCAGCCCTGGAGATGCGGGACGCGATCCGGCGGTTCAGCGCCGGCCAGTCCGACCGCGTGGTCGCGGTCAAGATCGGCATCCACCACGGTGCCGCCATCGCGGTCACCCTGAACGACCAGCTGGATTATTTCGGCCATACCGTGAACATCGCCTCACGCGTCCAGCAGATGGCCGGAGCCGGCGAGATCTGGCTCACGGAGGACGTGTGGAGCTATCCGGGCGTGCAGAAGCTGCTGGATGGCCAGGCGGCGCAGCATGAGGTCGCACGGTTCCAGGGCATCGAGCAGCCGATGAACCTGGTGCGGCTGCCCGGCCCGGTGGAGCCCGTCTGAAGCGCCGGATGGTGAACGGGGCCGGCGCTGACATGGGACCTGGCGACCATGTCCAGGGCACTCCGCAGGTTCCGGCCGGCCGGGGCGGCGACCCCGGCGCTCATCTCAGTCCCCGTGCAGCTTCTGTTGCCAGAGGGTGGTCACCGCGCCGCTCAGGTTCGAGCCGGCTTCGTCCCTGCCGGTAACGCCCAGATCGAACAGGGTCGTCAGATCGTCGGCATGCTCGGCGAAGTAGGCGATCCGTTCCTCGTTCTCGATCGTGTCGTTGAAGGCATCCGTCCTGCTCTTGTACTGGATGCCCACCACGTAGGGAAAACTGGCAGCACTCAGCCGATTCTCGTCGTCGACCGTGGCGGCAAAGGGCGTCACGTAGTGATAGGCGTGCGCCCCGCGGTCCGGCAGGTAGCTGGAGATGCCGTTGTAGAAGTCGAGATCCCCGTAGCCGGCTACGTATTCGTAGTCTTCGGCAAAGCTGCCCAGCCTCGCCTCGAAGTAGAACTTGTCGACATCGGCGATCTGATAGCTGGCCGGCAGGATCTGGGCGTCGAAATCCGGTCCCCAGAGTTCGGAGCTGCCGATCAGATAGTTCCTGGTCGTGGCGCTCGTGCCGTCCGGTATCGCCACCCGGCCTTCCCAATAGACATAGCCCTGCTCGTCACGCTGGAGGCCGACCGAGGCCTGCAGTGCGGCGATCTCGGCGGCAAGGCGCTCATCCGTGCCGGCATAGACGACCGGACCCTCGCTCGCATCATCGCGATAAAGCACGTCGGCCTTGTCCAGCTGGAACAGGTTCAGCAGCTGGCTGCCTGAGACCTGGCTGCCGTCCCAGTTGATCACTGCCCATCCGGGCAGCGAGCTGCGGTGACCGGTGCCCTGTTCCGTCAGCCAGCGGCGCGGCACATAGCTGCTGGTCAGCACCTTCAGGCCAGAGCTCTGGTCGGTCGAGCCATAGCCGATCGGGCCGTAGATCGGATTGCTGTCCATCGCGAAGCCCAGCAGCCTGGAATGCTCCAGCCTGCCGGCGACGAAGGGATCCTGCAGCTGATGGAGCAGGAGGTTCGAGACCCGATGATTGTGGTAGATGCCGCGGCTGGTCGGAAACTGCGGCAGGTTGGACGGGGTGGCGTGCGAGATGTCGGAATTGACGATCAGCGCCTCGGCCACATTGGCGTCATAGGACCATAGCCCCTTGTCGGCATAGGAGAACGTGTCCGTATAGTTGAAGATGCTGACACCGTTGACGAAGATGCCGACCGTGCCCCGGTCGCTCAAGTCGTGGACGGCACGTTCATCTTCGGCCGGTTCCGACGAGATGCGGTAGATGCCATAGGTCTCGCCAGGCTTGAAGCTGGAGAACACCTCCGGCATCTCCATCTGATAGTCGGGGATGCCACTCACATAGACGAGCGCATCCTTGCCATCCTCGGAGATCTGCACGGCGACCACGTCCGCCGGGATCTTATCGACGACCTTCGTCCAGCTGTCCTGATCGCTGAAGCCGAAGCAGGGATTGGCCTTGTCCAGGTTCATGCGCAGATGGGACAGCACATTCTGCCACAGATCCGTCTTCTGCAACGCCGCAAATGGCTCGGCCGCACCGAAAGGTGGCTCAAGCACCTGACGCTGCCCCTCGCCGAGAACGCCAGCGGTCGTGCATGGGAAGGTCGCTTCCGTCACATGGCGGGCCGCCTCATGGCCGAGTGCCGGGAGCGCCAGGCTCATCAGTCCAGCAAGCATGGCAGGCGCTAGAACAGCATTGCCTGTCTGGCGCAGGCACCTCTTCGTGGGCTTCTGTACTGTGTGCATCTGACGATTGATCCGTAACGGGCCTTGCTGCGAGGAAGAGTGGCGGCGAAAGTCGCATAATATATTTTTGGTCAGGAGATTTTGCCTTGGAGAAGACGGAATGTACTCCTGCGAACATCATCTGAATATCTTGATGATATTTCCGTAATATCAAGAATATACATTGGAAGTGTCCCGTTGCTCGTAGCGGGACAAGCGTACATCCTGCTCGATCAGCATTATCGGCCGAACTGCGGATTGACTACTTATAAGAAATAAGCGCAGTTCCGTTGATGTCCCTCGGGCGACTGGCCCCGCAATGCCTGGCCCGGCGGGCGGTCCCAGATGGTCGGGTCGCATCGGGAGGAAGAAGCTTGCAGGCCCCGATCAACGCCGCTGTTACGACCGCGGAGGCGACGATCGCAGAGCGATTCGGCGCCCGGCTCAGGGCATGGCGCCGTGCCCAGGGCCTCAAGCAGGCGGCGCTAGCCGAGCAGTTGGGGGTTTCCCAGCCAGCCGTGGCCCGCTGGGAACGGGGGCTGGACCTGCCGTCACCCGCGAGGCTCGCCCGGCTTCAGGAGCTGATGGCTGGCGCCATACGCGACGAGCTGGCGCTGGACCGGCTGTTCATCGGCCGTCAGTCGGCCATTCGTGCCCTGATCGACTGCGACGGCATACGGATGGTGACCTTCTCCGCGGGGTTCCGCAGCATCTGGCCGACGTCCAGTGCTCTGCTGGACATTCCGTTGATGGACCACCTGATCAATGAAGCCGGCCATCTCATGCACGATGCCGAGCTGAGCCACGCCGTGCGGACTGGTTCGCTCTGCCTGGCCTCCGGCATCAGCGAGCGCCATATCGATCTGCCGATCGACGTCAGCATCCGCCACCGCTGGCATGTCTGCTTTCGTCGCTATGGCGCGCGCCTGCTGGCGGACATGGTCTACGAGCCCTGTGCAGCCGACCTGCCCGTCGGCATCACCGACCTGGTCCGGATCGAGGCCGTGGGAGACATCCTGGCTATCCAGGAAGTCTGAGGTCAGTCTGCCGGCGGGATTCACCAGGAACAGGGAATTCTACTCCGCCGCCGGCAGCGCCACGTTGAGGCCCAGCCGCGCGCTCACCCCGGCATGGTCGGAGGGCCACAGCCGCCAGCCGTCGAGCGGCCAGGTCCTGCCGGCGGCCTCGGCGCCCACCACCCGCAGCTGGCGCGGCTGGATCGGCTCCTGGACGAAGATCAGGTCAACCCGCTGCGCCAGCTCCGTGCGCGGGTTGCGCAGGTTCGCCGGCTGGCAGCAGGTGGCGCCCGGCAGGCTGCCGTAGCGGAGCTTCCAGGCATCGACCAGCCCGGCCCCGGTGAGGACGGCATAGGCGCTGCCTTCGGGCGCCCGGCCATAGGCGTCCGGCCCCTCGCTGAACTCGCCCGCCAGGATCACCGGCGGCGTGGCCGGCCCGGAAGCGGCCGTCAGGGCGGCGACCAGCTCGGCGGCCTGGGCCGGTGCATGCTCGGCGCCACGCGCCAGCCGGGTGGTGACGAAGCGGAAGCTGCGCCCGCGGATCATCGTCTCGACCCCGACAAAGCCGTGCCGCGCGGTCAGGCGGGCGGCATTGCCCAGGCCCGGCAGGGGACGTGGCGGGTCGGCCCGGTAGCGGCAGCCATCCTCCGAGCGCAGGCAGCCGGCGAACTCGAAGGGGCGCGTTTCCACCGCGGCTTGGCGCAGGATCACGTTGCGGCCGTAGCCGCTGAGCAGGCCACGCTTGCCGTCGATCGTGAACGGAATGCCACGCAGCCGGCCGACGCCCGGCAGGGCCGTCTCGATCTCGCGCAGGTCCAGGTCGATCATGCTGGCGGCGACCCGGTAGTCGGCGCCGCGATCGCGCAGCGCGGCGAGCGTCGCCTCGAGCTGATCGCCGAACGCCCGGGCGATCGACGGGTCGCGGCAGGCGCCGGGCACGGGTGGCAGGTCCTGGCAGGTCAGGCGATAGACTTCCTGGAGGGCCACCAGGTCGGCACGCCAGCGGACGATCTCGGCGGCCTGCCGCTCGACCCGGCGCGGGAAATAGTTCTCGGCCACCTGGCGGAGCAGGGCCACTGCCGCCTCGCCTGGATCGCCGGCCGCCGCCGCATCGAGCAGCCCGTCGACATCGCCGCCCGGGTACTGGTTCTGCGTCATGACGTCGATCTCGCCCGGCCAGCGGCGCAGGTCCGGGCGGTCGGCGGCGCGTGCGCCGGTCGCGGCCAGGAGGATCCACGACAGGCAGAGTGCCACAGCGCCCAAGCAGGCACGCGCCGGCCAGGGCAGGGGCAACCGGAATGTCCGGAAAACAACGTGAAACATTCGTTCAAGCCTGCAATGGGTTCACTCAACCGGCCACCATGAAATATTTTAGCCGGCCATGACGAGCGGGAAAGTGACGAAGATCAATCGGTGGAAGGGTGCCGCGGGTCGTGACGACGGTCTGATGACGAGATCCGCGATACATCGAAAGATATCCTGTGCTGTTCCGGGGAACGGCCCCGCCCCTTCCGCCGGGCCATCCTTGTGCAAAGCATACCATGCGTTCGCTGATGGGCACCATGCAGTCGATGTGGCGTGCGGCCCTGGCTACGCCACTCAGAAGCGCAGCCAGGCCGCCACGCCGGCATGGTCCGAAGGCCACAGACGTGCGCCATCCACGGGCGCGGTCTTCCCGGCGGGCTGGTTGCCGTCCAGCCGCACCGCGCGAACCAGGGCCGGCCGGCTCACGAAGATCTGATCGATCCGTTCGGACAGGATCGAGGTAGGATTGCGCAGGTCGGCGGCCTGGCAGCAGGTGAAGCCGCGTGCCAGGGGAAAGCCTGCCGCCCAGCTGTCCAGGAAGCCGGCGGCCTCGAAGCGGCGATAGGGCGACACGATCGGTGCCGGCCGCTGGTCGGCCGGGCCGGAGTTGAAGTCGCCCACGACGATGGTCGGGCCCGCCTGCGCGCGTGGCGCCGTATTCAGCGCGCCCAGGAGCTCGGCCGCCTGGGCCGACTGAATGGCGGCGAAGCGGGCCTGGCCGTCACCCAGCCCTGCGACTTCCAGATGAGTGTTCACGAACCGGTAGCTGCGCCCCAGGATCGCCGTGTCCACGCCGACGAAGCCGCGCTTGAAGCCGATCCGGGCCAAGTTGCCCGGCAGCGGCAGGGGAATGCTCGCCTCGCTGCGATAGTTGCAGCCCTGGGCGGAGCGACGGCAGCCGGGGAAGGTCACCGGCCTGGTCGTGATGTCCTGGCGCCGCAGGATCACGTCCTGGTCGTAGGCGGTGAGCAGGCCCAGCTTGCCGTCGATCGTGAACGGCAGCCCGCGCAGCAGCCCGATCCCCGGCAGTTCCGAGAGGGCATCGCGCAGGTCGAAGTTCACGACTCGCGCTGCCACCTCGTAGCCGCCGCCGTGGGCATCCAGCGCCGCGAGCGTCGTCCGGAGATGGTCGCCGAACGCGGCGGCGATGCCGGGCTCGGTGCAGGCGCCGGGCCTGGGAGGCAGCTCGCGGCAGCCCAGGTGGAAGACTTCCTGCAGGCCGACCAGTTCCGGCCGGCGCGCCTGGATCTGGGCGGCCTGCCGCTCGGCACGCGGCGGGAACGGGCTAGCCGCCGCCTGACGCAGGAGACCGAGCACCGCCTCATTCAGCTTTGACGGCGAGCTGGCCCCGAACAGGGTGGCGAGATCTGCGCCGATATACTGGTTCTGGGTCATCACCAGGATCTCGCCGACCGGGCGCGCCTGGGCCTGGGCATGTGAACTGCCGAGCGCCAGAAGCAGGGTAGTGGCCAAGCCGATCAGGAAGCGGCACGGACTCATGGCGGGATCCCCGGGTGGCAGCATCAGCAGATGGCTCCGCCCGGCCCGCGCGGTCAAGCCGGGCTGAAGGGGGGACCGCCCCGGACACGAGCGGGCGGCGCCAGGCTGGCGCGGTCCACGAACCGGCTCGGCAGCTCGACCGATAGGGGAGATGGGGCGGGGTCGGCGAGGCGAGCCAGCATCATGTCCGCGGCTGCCCGGCCGATGGCACCGAAGTCGCGCACCACCGAGCTCACCTCGGGGCTCGCCGCCATCGCCACATCCTCCGCATCGAGCGCTGCGAGCGACAGGTCCTCCGGCACGACCAGCCCCCGTTCCCGGCAGGCGCGCAGGAGTGCCAGCAGCAGCCGGCTGCCCTCCGCGATCACGGCGCTGGGCCGGTTGGCGCCGTCGAGCAGCCGGCCGAGCTCGGCCGCCATGTCCTGGCCCGGCGCCAAACCAACGGGGAGCAGGCACGCCGGCTCGAGCCCGGCAGCCAGCCCCGCCGCCAGGAAGTGGCGGCGCCGCTCCAGGGTCGGGCGGATCGCCTGGGTCTGTTGGACTAGCGCGATACGGCGGTGGCCCAGCAGCGCCAGCCGGGCCACCATGGCGATCATCGCCGCCGCATGGTCGGTGCAGACCCGGTCGGCCGTGAGCGGCAGGTCGCGGTCGAGCAGCACCACCGGGACATCGACCCGGCGAAGCCCTGCCCGGATCTGCGGGTCGGTCTGGTCCGACACGTAGAGGATGATCCCGTCGACCTGCCGGATGCGCAGCAGGTCCAGCGCCGCGCATTCGCGCTGCACCTGCTGGTCGCTGCTGGCGAGCAGCATGGCGTAGCCGCGCTCCGCCAGCCGGTCGGCCGCCGCCTGGGCCACCGCCGCGTTGGGATAGACGGTGAGGCTCGGGATCAGGATGCCGATCGTGCGGGTCGCCTGGGTGCGCATCGCGCGCGCCGCCAGGTTCGGGATGTAGCCCAGGCTGCGCATGGCCGCCTCGACGCGCGCCCTTGTCGCCGGCACCACCTTGTCGGGCTCGTTGCAGACCCGGGACACGGTGACGGTCGATACCCCGGCTTGGCGTGCCACCTCCCGAATCGTGGGCCGTCGGCGGCCGGCCACCGGTTCTTCTAGCGCCATGTTGACGTTTTCATTGGGCAAGCGCAGGCTTGAGCAGTTGCCGTGAGCGACCAAGATCGGGAGAGGCAGGACATGGCCGTGCTGAGCAGCGAACAGATTGCCGCCTACGAGCGGGACGGGTTTCTAGTTGTCAAGGACGTGCTGTCCCAGGCCGAGGTGGCGGAGCTGCGCCGGGTCACCGAGGAGCTGGTCGAGAAGGCGCGTGGCGTGACGACGCACAACGACGTCTACGACCTGGAGCCCAGCCATTCGGCGGAGGAGCCTCGGGTCCGGCGCATCAAGACCCCGCACCTGCAGGCGCCGATCTACGACCAGGTGATGCGCCACCCGACCATCCTCGGGATCCTCCAGGATCTGGTGGCGCCGGCGATCCGGTTCGACACGTCCAAGCTGAACATGAAGGCGGCCGGCTACGGTGCCGCGGTCGAGTGGCACCAGGACTGGGCGTTCTATCCGCACACCAACGACGATCTGTGCGCGGTGGGCGTGATGATGGACGACTGCGCCATCGAGAACGGGCCGCTGCTCTGCATCCCCGGCACCCACAAGGGCAAGGTCTACGACCATCATGCGGACGGATATTTCTGCGGGGCGATCGATCCCACCGGCTCGGACATCGCCTTCGAACAGGCCGTGCCCTGCATCGGCCCGGCCGGCAGCATCTCCATCCACCATGCCCGCACCATCCACGGCTCGGCACTGAACACGTCGGACCGGATGCGGCGGCTCCTCCTGTTCCAGTATCGCGCTGCGGATGCCTGGCCCCTGTGCGCCGGCAACCAGATGGACTGGGAGGCCTGGGAGGCGCTGATGCTGACCGGGCAGACCGATCCGATCGCCCCGCGCCTGGCCGACGTGCCGGTCCGCCTGCCGCTGCCCCCGGCCAGGAGCCAGGGCTCGATCTACGAGAACCAGCGCGGGCTGAAGACCAGCTTCTTCGGCAAGGCCGATACCCGGGCGGCTTGACCGGAACCCGGGCAGGTAGTCTGGCAGGGCGCGTCCTGAACGACGCGTCCCGCCAGCAGGCAGGAACCTGCGATCAAACCCGGCGCGGGTCAGATCAGCTCGCGGACATGGGCCTCTCGGCCATAGATCGCGACCAGGGCCACGATGGTCACCCCGAGCGTGGCCTGGACCAGCGGCGGCTTCAGCCCGAGCCCGACCAGCACGGTGGTGAGCTCGATCAGGCAGAGCGCGCCGGCGATCGTGCCGAGATAGCCGCCCCGGCCGCCGATCAGCGTGGTGCCGCCGATCACCACGGCGGCGATGGTCTGGAACAGATAGGGCTCGCCCACCCGGGCATAGGCGGCGCCGGAGAAGCCCAGCAGGAGGACGCCGGTCAGCGCCGCAAAGCCGGCGCTCAGGGCGAAGGTGATCGTCCAGGTGCGCACCGGGTCGACCAGCGCCAGCTGGGCGGCGCGCGGATTGCTGCCGAGCGCATAGAGGCGCCGGCCATACACAGTCCGGCCGAGCGCCAGGATCACCAGTGCCGCCAGGACCAGGAAGGCTGGGATCAGCCATGGCACCGGGATCGGCCCGATGCTGCCACCGATCGAGACGAAGCTGGTCACGTAGGAAGGGGCGGCACCGGTCGGGAAGCCCGCCGTCCATAGCTGGACCGCACCCTGCAGGGCGGTGCCGGTACCGAGCGTCACGATCAGCGGGTGGATCGCCAGGCTGGCGGAAACCAGGCCGTTCAACGCGCCGATCGCCATGGCCACCAGCAGAACCAGGGGCAGCACCACCGCGAACGGCACGCCGTCGCCGTAGAGCTGGGCGGCAGTGACGTTGGCGAAGCCGATCACGAACGGGATCGAGAGGTCGATGCCGCCGATGATGATCACCAGCGTCTGGCCGATCGCGGCGATCGCCAGCAGCGTGGCCAGCACCAGCATGGCACGGATGCCGAACATGGTGCCGAAGCCGCGGATCAGCGCCATGCCGATCAGGTGGATGGCGAGTGCCAGCAGCAATGCCGCCACCGGGCGCGGGATCCGGGCAAGCGCGGCGCTCATGCATGCCTCCGGCGGCGCAGGAGCTGGCGCAGGCGGTCGGCGTTGAGCACCACCGCCACGGTCAGCACCGTGCCATAGACGATCTGCAGGACGAAGGTCGACACGTTGAAGAAGGTCAGCGCGGTCTGCAGCAGGAAGATGTCGGCTGCACCCAGTACGGCGGCGACCAGACCGCCGCGCCCGCCGGCCAGGCTGACCCCACCCAGCGCCACCGCGGAGATCGCGAGCAGCGTGTAGGTGCCCGCAATGTTCGGGTCGGCCGAGCCGATCAGGCCGGTGAGGCACAGGCCGCCCACCGCGGCGATCAGCCCGGCCAGGACATAGGCCAGGAAGCGGACCAGGGTGACCGGGATGCCGGCCGTGTAAGCGGCGCGGTCGTCGCTGCCTACGCACAGGAGCTGCTCGTAGAAGGGCAGGCGCTTGATCAGCAGCCAGAGCAGCGCCACTGCCGCCAGCGGCAGGATCGAGGTTGGCCCGGCCAGCGCCTTGATCCAGGCGGGCACTGTCCCGGCCGGCGAGGGCACGATGGTCAGCGTGATGCCGGCATAGAACAGGGACGTCCCGAGCGTGGCGACGATCGGCTGGATGCGCAGCACGGTCGCGAGCAGGCCGTTCAAGGCACCCGACAGGAGGCCCAGCAGCAGGACCAGGGGCACGATCAGGAAGGGCGATTCGATCCCCAGCCCTTCCACGAGCCAGCGCACCACCACCACGTTGACCAGGCCCATGAGCGGGCCCACCGAGATGTCGATCCCGCCGCGGCCGGCCAGGATCGGCGGCATGGAGGCGATCGCGGCCAGGATCAGGCCGGAGGCCAGGCCGATCGTGACGCCCAGACTGGCGGGCGCGAACCGCACCGGGTTCAGGGCGATGTTGACCGCCAGCAGGACGACGAACAGGGCGGCGGCCAGGCGGAGATAGGCGCGGCCGGCGAGCCAGCGGGACATTCAGGCGGCCTCCTGGCCGAACATCGCGGCGATCACCCGGTCCATGGTCATGGCGTCGCGTTCCAGCTCGGCGAACAGCCCGGCCTCGCGGAACACCAGCACGCGGTGGCAGAGCTGGAGGATCTCCTCGATCTCGCTGGACAGGATCACGAGCGGGATGCCCTGATCGGCGGCCAGCCTGCGGAAGACCTCGTAGAGCTTCATGCGCGTGCCCAGATCGACACCGCGGGTGGGATCATTCATCAGCATCACCCGGGGCTCGCGGGCCAGCCAGCGGGCCAGCAGCACTTTCTGCTGGTTGCCGCCGGACAGGGTGCCGATGGAGGCACTGGGCGAGCGGTAGACCATGCCGAGCTCGCGGGTGAAGTGGGCGAGCTTCTCCTTCAGCCGGGGCCGGTCGACGATGCCCAGGCGCTGATGGTCGGGCAGGGCGGCGATCGCGAAATTGTCGAACACCGACAGGCCGCCCAGCACGCCCGTGGTCCGCCGGTCGCGCGGCAGGTAGGCCAGCCCCTGCGCCGCGGCCTTCGCGAACTCCGTTACCTGGACGACGTGGCCGTCCTTGCCCTGCAGGCGGATCTCGCCGGCCTCTGGCCGGTGCAGACCGCACAGCGCCTGGATGAACATGTCCTGGCCATGCCCTTCGAGCCCAGCCAGCCCGACGATCTCCCCCGGCCCGATCGCGAAGTCGATGGGTGACGCACCCGGCGCCAGCCGGACGCCCCGTGCCGTCAGGATCGCCCGTTTCTCAGTCATGGTGATGCACCGGGATGCGGGTGTCGGGCAGCATCAGGGCGAGCAGCCTAGCACCGGTGATCTCTGCCCCGGCCAGCGTCTCCACCACCCGGCCGCTGCGCAGCACGGTGACGCGGTCGGACAGGCGACGGACCTCGTCCATCCGGTGCGAGATGAAGATCACCAGCCGGCCTTGCGCGACGAAGCTGCGGACCGCGTCGAACAGGACGTCGCGGTCGCCGAAGTCCAGGGCCGCGGTGACCTCGTCCAGGATCAGGATGCGCGGGTCGCGCACCAGTGCCCGCGCCAGCACGATGAGCTGCTGCTGGGCCAGCGCCGCTTCGCCGGCCGGCTGGTCGAGGTCCATGGGCGTGCGCGACACGGCAGCCAGGATCTGGGCGGCCTTGGCCTGCCGCTCCGCCCGGCTCAGCCGGTAGGTGAGCAGGCCGTCATAGCCCATGAAGATGTTCTCGAGCACGCTGCGCTCAGGCGCCAGCAGGACTTCCTGGAACACGGTGGCGATGCCGTGGCGCTGCGCGTCCGCTGGGCAGGTCAGGCGCAGTGGCTGGCCATCCAGACGGATCTCGCCCGCGGTCGGGGCCACCACGCCGGATAGCAGCTTGACCAGCGTGCTCTTGCCCGACCCGTTCTCGCCCAGGATCGTGTGGACATGGCCAGGGGTGAAGGCGAGGTCCGCCTCGACCAGCGCCAGCGTTTCGCCATAGCGCTTGGTGACGCCGGACAGCGTCAGCATCGCCCACCCCCACTTCTCGCCGTCGCTCTAAACGGCTCCGGTCGCCCTTCCGGCCGTAACGGTTTGCGCTGGCCCGCGCAAGATCACCCTGGTATCGTTTACATATGACGAATGCCGGCCCAGCAACGAGGCCGGCGAGGGGGAGCAGAGAGCACATGACGGCACATAGCGCGCGCCGCACTTGGCTTGCGGCATTGGGGGGATTGGCGGGGCTGGCCCTGACGGCGGGCATGGCGGGCGGTGCCGCGGCCCAGTCGCTGGGCGACCTGCCGGAGGAGTTGCAGGCCCTCTACACCGACGGGATCCCGGTGGGCCCGTCCGCCTATGACGACTTCCAGATGCCGGCCAAGCCCTGGCGCTGGTGTCATTCCGAATCTTACATGGGCAATCCCTGGCGCGTCAGTGCCGCCAACGAGCTGAAGCGGCTGGTCGAGAACGCCAAGGCCGAGGGCTTGGTCTCCGAGTTCGAGATGTCGGATTCCAACGGCGACGTGACCCAGCAGATCGCGCAGATCCGGGCGTTCATGGACAAGGGCTGCAGCGTCATCACCATGATCGCCGGCTCGTCCACCGCGCTGAATGACGTAATCGAGGCGGCCTACAAGGCCGGCATCCCGGTGGTGACCACCGCCAGTGCCGTCACCAGCCCCTATGCCCTGAACATCCAGCACAATCACAATGTCTGGGGCTACAACATGGGCAAGGGGGTCGCCGCCTACCTGAACGGCCCCGGCAATGTGCTGGAGGTCGAGGGCATCCCGGGCAGCCCGATCGTCGCCCAGGAGAATTCCGGCGGCGAGCGCGCCTTTGCCGAGCATCCCGACATCACCATCCTGGGCCGGGTCAGCGGCAACTGGACGGCGAACGTCACCAAGAGCGTGGTGCTGCAGTTCCTGGCCACCAACCCGTCGCCGATCGACGCGGTCTGGACCACCGGCAGCGAGACCCGGGTGATCGCCGAGGCGTTCGAGGAGGCCGGCCGGCCGGTGCCGCTGATCACCGGCTCCATGTCCGGCGACGCGCTGGGCTACTGGAAGGAGCACCAGGACACGTTCAAGTTCTACGGCGGCGCCATCCTGCCGACCGTGGCCTCGCACAACACCTACCGCGCGGCGGTGCGGCTGCTCGAAGGCCAGCAGCCGATCGTGAACACGATCATCGTGCCGGTCCCGGAGATCAAGCAGGAGGACCTTGGCAAGTGGGCCGCCCCCTGCATGACCGTCGAATCCGGCTCGATCTTCCCGATCCCGCCGGCCGATCCGATCAGCGAGACGATGATGGACGGCTATTTCCGCAAGGGTGCGGGCACCCCCGGCTACGACTTCGCCACCACGCCGGATCCGTGCGGCTGAGCCAAGGCTGACGGTGGCGGGAGCCTGGCTTCCCGCCACCGGCCCGGCGAGACTGCGGGAGAACAGACGGGAGAAGCGGGATGGACGAGCGACTGCAGCGCACCGCTGCGGCGGTGGCCGAGGCCGGGGCGGACTGGCTGGTCCTGACCGCACCGGATGCGGTCGCCTATGCCACCGGCCATGTCGTGCCGATCGAGGCCGGCCCCTCGCCCTTCGCCGGTGGTCCGACGCTCGCCCTGGTCAGCCGCGATGGCACGGCCGGGCTGGTTGCCGCCAATGTCGAGGCGGCTGCCGCGGCGCGTGCCTGGGTCGACCAGACCGTCATCTATGAGGGCTACGGCTTCGAGCAGCCGGCTCCCTACCCGGCGAACTATCAGGCGGCGGTGGCCGAACTCGTGCGCCGGCTGGGTGTGCGCGGGCGGATCGCCGCCGATCCGGTGACCTTCCCCGCTTGGCTGGCCGAACTCCTGCCGGCCGATCCCAGGCTCGACGCTACCATGCCCCTGGCACGGGCACGGGCCACCAAGACCGCCGCGGAACTCGTGGCCCTGCGCCGCTCGGCGGAGGCCGCGGCGGTGGGCCAGGCCGCATTCGTGCGCGCCTTGCGGCCCGGTCGCACCGAACTCGCCGTGTTCGCCGAACTGCGCTGTGCGATCGAGGAGTTCGCCGGCGAGCGCGTGCCGATCACCGGCGACTTCGTGTCCGGCGTGGCCCGGACCGCGGCGTTCACCGGCTGGCCCAATGCCCGCGTGATCGAGGCTGGCGATCCGGTGATGGCCGACCTCGCCCCCAGGATCGCAGGCTATTGGGGCGATTCCTGCCAAGTGACCGTGGTGGGCACACCGCGGCTTGGCCATGACCGCCTGTACCAAGCATCCAGGGGTGCGCTCGACCTGGCCATGTCGCTCATCCGCCCGGGACTGCGCATCGACCGGTTCGATGCCGAGATCCGCGCCCATGTCGCCAAGGCGGGCTACGCCTATCCGCACCATAGCGGGCACTCGATCGGCACCGCCGTCCACGAGTTCCCGCGCCTGGTGCCCTACGAGACCAGCGCGTTCCAGGAGGACATGGTCGTGCTGGTGGAGCCCGGCGCCTATGACCCGGCGATTGGCGGGGTGCGCTCGGAATACATGCTGCGGGTCACCGCCACCGGCTGCGAGCCGCTGGCCCCGTTCGACCAGGTGATGGCGGTCGCCGGCTGAGCACAGCCGGGCTGCCCGGGGCCGGAGGTCAGTAGGCGCCGCGCCCCAGCACCACGATCGGGATGGTCTTGAGCAGGATGACCAGGTCGTACCACAGCGACCAGTTCTTCACGTACCAGCAGTCCAGGTGCACCCGGCGGCGATAGTCGACGTCGTTGCGGCCGCTGATCTGCCAGAGCCCGGTCAGGCCCGGCGTGCATTCGAAGTAATAGGGCAGGTTGTCGCCGTAGCGGGCCAGCTCCTCCGACACGACCGGGCGCGGCCCCACCAGGCTCATGTCGCCGCGCAGCACGTTCCAGAGCTGCGGCAGCTCGTCCAGGCTGGTCTGGCGCAGGAATCGGCCGATCGGGGTGATGCGCGGGTCGCTTTCCAGCTTGTGCCGCTCCTCCCATTCCCGCCGGCGGTCCGGGTCGCGCTCCAGCAGCTCGCGCAGCTTCTCCTCGGCGTCCGGCACCATGGTGCGGAACTTGTAGCAGGTGAACGGCTCGCCGCGCCGGCCGATCCGGCGATGGCCGAACACCACGCCCCGGCCGGTATCGCGCACCCTGAGCGCGATCCAGGCGAACAGCGGCAAGAGCACGACCAGCAGGATGCTGGCCATCACCAGGTCGAAGGCGCGCTTGACCCCCCGGTTCCAGGCACTGGCCAGGTTGTTGTGCAGGCGCAGGGCCAGCACGTCGTGGCTGAAGAAATGGGTGACGCTGGCGGTCGCCACCGGCAGGCCGCGGATCGGGGATACGATGTCCACCGAGCGGGACGCCAATGCGATCTGCTCGACCAGGCTGGTGTGCCGGTCGGCCTCGCCCAGCTCCAGGGCGATCACCACGTG
>NZ_DATMFZ010000367.1:0-2485 GCF_035556675.1 Geminicoccus sp.
AGCTGCCAGTTGGTGCAGCCGGCCGCCGTGCCGGCCTCGATCAGCATCGGCCGGATCTGCTGGATGCCGTGCGCGGTGTAGCGGACCGCAGGGGCAAGCGCGTAGAGCACCACCGCGATCATCGCGGTGAAGTCGCCCACCCGGAACAGCATCACCACCGGGATCAGATAGACGAAGCTCGGCAGGGTCTGCAGCGTGTCGATCACCGCTTCCAGGACCCGCCAGGCCCGCCGGCTGAGGCCGCCCAGGATACCCAGAGGAACGCCGATCAGGGCCGCCACCAGGACCGAGACGCCGCACAGGTAGACGGTCAGCATGGCGTTCTGCCACTGGCCGTTGAACGCGATGAACAGGCCGAACCCCAGCAGCAGCAGGGCGAGCGGCAGGCCGCCCAGGCGCCAGCCCGCCAGGGTCGTCACCAGCACCACCCAGGGCCAGGGCAGCTCGGTCAAGAAGCGCCGGACCGGCACCAGCAGGTTCAGGACGATCGCGGTCTTGATCGCCTCCAGCGTGTCGAAGAAGTGGACGTTGATCCAGCCGACCAAGTCCGCGAAGAACGGCCCGGTCGAAAGCGTCCACGCCTCCGGGTAGCGGGCGATGCCGGGCAGGAGCAGGCCCAACAGATAGAGGCCCAGCAGGACCGCGGCGAACAGGATCCAAAAGCGCTGCCCCTGCCCCGGAGCCTGCTCCTGCGTGGCGCGGCTCAGCCGGTCGAGGGCCACCGCTAGCAGCACGATCGCGAGCCCCGCCTCCAGGCCGCCGCCAATGTCGAGCCGGCGAAGCGAGGTCAGCACGTCGTAGCCGAGCCCGCCCGCCCCGATCATCGAGGCGATGATCACCATGTTGAGCGAGAGCATGATGACCTGGTTGACGCCCACCAGCAGGCTCGGCCGTGCTGCCGGCACCAGCACCTTCCAGGTGAGCTGGTGCCGGGTGCAGCCGGCCATCACGCCATATTCCTTCACCTCCTGCGGCACGGCGTGCAGGGCCTGCATGGTGATGCGGACCATGGGCGGCATGGCGTAGATCACCGTGGCGAGCGTCGCCGCGACCGGGCCGAAGCCGAACAGGAACAGGATCGGCACGAGATAGGCGAAGATCGGGACGGTCTGCATCAGGTCGAGCAGCGGGGTGATCAGGGCCGCCACCCTACGGCTGCGAAAGCCGGCGATTCCGATCAGCAGCCCGCCTGCCACCCCCAGTGGCACCGCGATCGCAATCGAGGCCAGGGTCACCATCGCACTGGCCCACTGGCCGAACACGGCGAGATAGAGGAAGGCCAGCCCGGCCAGCACTGCCAGGCCCCGGCCGCCCCGGTGCCAGCCGAGCATGGCGGCGGCCGCCACCACGGCGAACCAGGGCATGGCCGGCAGGACCTGGACCGCCGCCGAGCCCTGGCCACGAAGGACACCGGTCGCGAACAGGGCGGTCGCCCATTCGAGCGGCCAGCCGAGCAGCCACGAGATCGCCCGGGTGAGCTGCTGGAAGCTGAACAGGCCGAAGCTGGCATCCTCGACCAGCCAGGCCAGGAAGGCGGACACATCCTTGTCCCAGCCGAGCCGCCAGGCCCGCGGAACTTCGGCGAGCCATTTCGGGTAGGGAAGCGGCAGCAAGGCCAGGGCCAGGGTCACCACCAGGATCAGCGACCAGAGCAGCAGGCCCGGGCGCATGGGACGCGCAGTCGCGGCGGGCCTGGCCAGCGCAACGCTCACCGCACCGGCTCCCCGCCCAGCAGCACGGCCAGGACGGCCGAGCGGTCGATCAGGCCCACCGGCCGGTCGCCCTCGGTGACGAGATAGGGTCTGGTTGCTGCCTCGACCTTTGCCGCGATCGTCTGGACCTTGGCCCCGGCGTCGACCGCCCCCGCCACCTCGATCCGCTCGTCCAGCGGGCGCATGATCGCGCGCGCGGTCAGGATCCGGGCGCGCGGCGCCTCGCGGGTGAACTCGGCGACGTAGCTGTCCGCCGGATGCAGCACGAGTTCCTCGGGCGTGCCGGTCTGGATGATGCGCCCGCCGCGCATGATCGCGATCCGGTCGGCCAGCCGGATCGCCTCGTCGAAATCATGGGTGATGAAGACGATCGTCTTCTTCAGGCTGGCCTGCAGGCGCAGGAACTCGTTCTGCATCTCGCGGCGGATCAGCGGGTCCAGGGCCGAGAACGGCTCGTCCAGGAACCAGAGATCCGGCCCCACCGCCAGCGAACGGGCGATGCCCACCCGCTGCTGCTGGCCGCCCGAGAGCTGGTGCGGCAGGTCGTGCTCGCGGCCGGACAGACCCACCAGCGCGATCATCTCCCGCGCCCGCCTCGTGCGCTCGGCCCTTGGCACGCCCTGCACCTCGAGCGGGAAGGCGACATTGCCCAGCACGGTCAGATGCGGCAGGAGCGCGAAGTTCTGGAACACCATGCCCATCTTGTGGCGGCGCAGCCGGATCAGCTCGGCGGGGCCGGCCCGGGTCAGGTCCTGGCCGTCCAGCAGCACCTG
>NZ_DATMFZ010000368.1:0-40090 GCF_035556675.1 Geminicoccus sp.
CGGCCGGCCAGGCGCGAGAATGTCAGCTTCCATGACAGCCCGGCCGAGGCGGAGCAGGCGGGCTTTAGGCCCTGCAAGCGCTGCCGGCCGGACCTGGAGCCGCAGGATCGCCGTCAGGCCCAGGCGGTGGCCAAGGCCTGCCGGCTGATCGAGACGGCCGAGGAGCTGCCGGACCTGGCCCATCTGGCCGATGCCGTGGGCCTCAGCCGGTTCCACTTTCACCGGCTGTTCAAGGAGCGGACCGGGCTCACCCCCAGGGCCTATGCCGCGGCGGAGCGGGCGCGGCGGGTGCGGGCGGAACTCGGCCGCAGCGAGACGGTGACCGCCGCCATCTACGATGCCGGGTTCAACTCCAACGGGCGTTTCTACGCGGAGGCCGGCAAGGTGCTGGGCATGCGTCCGACCGAGCTGCGCCGGGGCGGGCAGGGGCGGCGGATCCAGTTCGCCGTGACCGGGTGCAGCCTGGGCAGCCTGCTGGTGGCGGCCAGCGAGACGGGGATCTGCGCGATCCTGCTGGGCGACGATCCGGCCGAGCTGGAGCGCGACCTGGCCCTGCGCTTCCCCAAGGCGGAACTGGCTGCCGGCGACGAGCGGTTCGAGGAATGGGTCGCCTCGGTGGTGCGCTTCGTCGAGGCGCCGAAACTGGGGCTCGACCTGCCGCTCGACGTCCAGGGCACCGCTTTCCAGGAGCGGGTCTGGCGGGCGCTGCGGGAGATCCCGCCTGGTGCCACGGCGAGCTATGCCGAGATCGCCGAGCGGATCGGCGCGCCCAAGGCAGTGCGCGCGGTGGCCCTGGCCTGTGCCGCCAACCGGCTGGCGGTGGCGGTGCCGTGCCACCGGGTGGTGCGCAGCGACGGCGACCTCTCCGGCTATCGCTGGGGCGTGGCGCGCAAGCGGCAGCTGCTCGAGCGGGAGGCAAAGGGTTGAGCGCCTCTCCCGATGCCGGGGCGGTCCTGGCGGAGCTGGATGCGCGTGGCGCCGCCATCCTGCCGGGCCTGCTCGATGCGGCGACCTGCCAGGAGCTGGCGGATGGCTATGACGACGCCAGCACCTTTCGCAGCCGGATCGTGATGAGCCGCCACGGGTTCGGCCAGGGCGAGTACCAGTATTTCGCGTACCCTTTGCCGCACGTGGTCCAGGAGCTGCGTGGCCGGCTCTATCCGGTGCTGGCCACGGTCGCCAACCACTGGGCGGAGCTGATGGGGCGGCCAGAGCGCTATCCTGCCGACCTGCCAGCCTTCCTCGCCCGGTGCCACGAGGCTGGCCAGACCCGGCCGACCCCGCTTCTGCTCCGCTATGGGCCAAGCGACTACAACTGCCTGCACCAGGACGTGTATGGCCCCCATGTCTTCCCCTTGCAGGTCGCCTGCCTCCTGTCCGAGCCCGGTCGGGACTTTTCCGGCGGCGAGTTCGTGCTCACCGAGCAGCGCCCACGCATGCAGTCGCGGGTCCTGGTGGCGCCGCTCGGCCAGGGCGACGCGGTGGTCTTCCCGGTGCGCGACCGCCCGGTCCGGGGCACGCGCAGCCTGTATCGTGCTACCATGCGCCATGGGGTGAGCCCGCTGCGCAGCGGGCGGCGGCACACGCTGGGGATCATCTTCCACGACGCGGCGTGAGCCCGTGTCACATCCGCCGGGGCCACCTCGTCTCTGGAGCATCAGCGATGCCAGAAGAGGTCGTCATGGAAGCCAGACTGAACCCCTACCAGGTTGCGCCGAAGACGATGCAGCCGATGATCGAGATGGCCGAGAAGCTGGCGGCCGACGGGCTGGAGCCCGGCCTGCACGAGCTGGTGAAGATCCGCGCCTCGCAGATCAACGGCTGTGCCTTCTGCCTGCACATGCATACCAGCGACGCGCGCAAGCACGGCGAGCGGGAGGAACGGATCTACCTGCTGAGCGCCTGGCGCGAATCGCGCATGTTCACGCCCAGGGAGCGGGCAGCGCTGGCCTGGACGGAGGCGCTGACCCTGATCACCCAGGGCCATGCGCCGGACGAGGTCTATGCGGAGGTGGCACAGGCGTTCACGCCGGAGGAGATCGTCAAGCTGACGCTGGCGATCACCACGATCAACGCCTGGAACCGGGTGGCGATCGGGTTCCGCTCGGTCCATCCGCACGACCGCCCCGCCGCGCGCTGAGGCAGGGCCGGGCAGGCGCTCCCGCCCGGCTGCGGGCTGCACCCGCACTGGCTAACCTCCGGCCCAGCCGATATGGCTTCGGGCCGGAGCCGTTGGCCGAAGAGGAGCGATACCATGTCTGATCTGTCCCTTGCCGCGCCGGCAGGCGTGGATCCGAACATGCTCGACCGGCTGGGCGAGGTGGCGGTCAAGGTCGGGCTGCGGCTGGCCGAGGGCCAGGACCTGGTGATGACCGCACCGATCGCCGCCCTGCCGCTGGTGCGGCGGATCACCGAGCATGCCTACAAGGCCGGGGCGGGGCTGGTGACCACCTTCTATGCCGACGAGGAAACGGCGCTGGCACGCTATCGCCATGGCGCCGACGCCAGCTTCGACCGGGCGAGCGGCTGGCTCTACGAGGGCATGGCCAAGGCGTTCGCCGGCAATGCCGCGAGGCTCGCGATCGCCGGCGACAACCCGATGCTGCTGGCCGACCAGGACCCGGCCAAGGTGGCGCGGGCCAACCGGGCTAACTCCACGGCCTACAAGCCGGCACTGGAGAAGATCGTCGGCTTCGACATCAACTGGACGATCGTGTCCTACCCGAACCCGTCCTGGGCGAAAGTGGTGTTCCCGGACCTGCCGGAGGACGTGGCGGTGGCCAGGCTGGCGGATGCGATCTTCGCCGCGTCCCGCGTCGACCAGGCGGACCCTGTGGCGGCCTGGCGCGAGCACAATGCCCGCCTCCATGCACGCCGCGACTGGCTGAACGAGCATCACTTCGCCGCGCTGCATTTCTTCGGGCCCGGCACCGACCTCACGGTGGGCCTGGGCGATGGCCATTTCTGGCAGGGGGGTGCTTCCACCGCCAAGAACGGCATCGAATGCAACCCGAACATCCCGAGCGAGGAGGTGTTCACCACGCCGCACGCGGCCAGGGTCGATGGCGTCGTGCGCAGCACCAAGCCGCTCTCGCACCAGGGCACGCTGATCCAGGACATCGAGGTCCGCTTCGAGGGTGGACGGGCAGTGTCGGTGCGCGCGGCCAGGGGCGAGGAGGTGCTGACCAAGGTGATGGATACGGACGAGGGGGCGCGCCGGCTGGGCGAGGTCGCCCTGGTGCCGAACTCCTCGCCGATCTCGCAGAGCGGGCTGCTGTTCTACAACACCCTGTTCGACGAGAATGCCGCCTCGCACATCGCGCTCGGCCAGTGCTATGCCAAGTGCTTCATCGATGGCGGCAAGCTCACGCCCGAGGAAGTGGCGGCGCGTGGTGGCAACCAGAGCCTGATCCATATCGACTGGATGATCGGCTCGGGCGAGATCGACATCGACGGGATCCGGGCCGATGGCGGGCGGGTGCCGGTGATGCGCCGGGGCGAGTGGGCCTGAGCAGACAGGACGGTATCCGGCGCAGGATCAGGGCAGCGAAAGGCAGAGCATGGACATCTTCGTCACCGGCGCTTCGGGCTATATCGGCGGCTCGGTCGCCGAGCGGCTGAAGGCGGCGGGCCACCATATCATCGGCCTGGTCCGCAGCGACGCCAAGGCCGAGCAGCTGCGTGCGCGCGGCATGGAGGCGGTGGTCGGTACGCTGGACGATGCCCGGCTCCTGGCCGAGCAGGCGAAGCGTGCGGATGCGGTGGTGAATGCCGCCAATTCCGACCATCGCACCGCCGTCGAGATGCTGATCCGGTCGCTGGCCGGGTCGAACAAGCCGTTCCTGCACACCAGCGGCTCCAGCATCGCCGCCAATGACGCGCGGGGCGAGCCGGACGAGCGGATCTACCGGCGGCTGGAGGAGGTCACGCCCGAGCCGGAGAAGGCGGCGCGGGTGCGGGTCGACCAGCGGGTGCGCGAGGCTGCCGATGTCGGCGTGCGCTCGGTGGTCCTGTGCAACACGCTGATCTACGGCCATGGGCTGGGCCTGCAGCGCGACAGCGTGCAGATCCCGGCCCTGGTGCGCCAGGCGCAGCGCAGCGGGATCGCGCGCCATGTCGGCCGCGGCCTGAACCGCTGGGCCAATGTCCATGTCGAGGACATGGCCGACCTCTACCTCCTGGCGCTGGAGCAGGCGAAGCCCGGGTCGTTCTATTTCGTCGAGAATGGCGAGGCGTCGTTCCAGGAGCTGGTCCAGGCGATCGCCGATGCGCTGGGCCTGGGCGAGGCGCAGAGCTGGCCGGCCGAGGAGGCGATCGCCGAGTGGGGCTTCGAGAAGGCGATGTTCGCGCTCGCCTCCAACAGCCGAGTGCGTTCGGACCTGGCGCGGACCGAACTCGGCTGGCAGCCGCGGCACGATTCGGTGGTCGACTGGGTGCGCCGGGAGCTGCGGCAAGGCTGACGCCACCGATCTTTCCGGGGGCGGTTGCGACAGTCGTGCCATGCTAGTATGGCAGGATGGTACGCGACAGAGATCGCCAATCTGGGAGGTTCGGTCATGGGTGGTTCGACCCGACGCTCGGTGATGCGCGCAGGCTTGGGGCTGATGGCCGGTGCGGCCTTTTCCCGGGCTGCGTTCGCCCAGATCCAGGCCGCGGACGTGCCGGTGCCGGACTGGCCGGTGGAGGAGGGCGCCTCCCTGCGCGTGCTGCGGCCGGCCAAGTTCGTGCCGGGCGACGAGACCCAGTGGCTGGAGAACACCAAGAAGTTCTCCGAAGAGTTCGGCGTCGAGGTCCGGGTCGACAGCGAGAGCTGGGAGGACTTGCGGCCCAAGACCGCGGTCGCGGCCAATGTCGGCACCGGGCCCGACATCGCGCTGGCCTGGCAGGAGGACCCGCAGCTCTTCGCCGACAAGCTCGTCCCGCTGAACGATCTCGCCGACTATCTCGGCAAGAAGTATGGCGGCTGGTTCCCGGTCTGCTCGTTCTACGGCAAGCGCGGCGACGACTGGATCGCGATTCCGGTGGGCGGCAACGGCGCTGCCATGGTGTATCGCAAGTCCTGGGTGAAGGAGGCCGGGTTCGACGAGTTCCCGAAGGACTTCCCGGGCTTCCTCAAGCTCTGCCAGGAGTTGCAGAAGATCGGCCACCCGGCGGGCTTCGCCTTCGGTGCGGTGGGTGATGGCGGTTGGACCGACACGATGCTGTGGGGCTACGACAGCTCGCTGGTCGACGAGAACGACCAGGTGGTGATCGACAACCCCAAGACCATCGAATCGCTGAACTACGTCAACGAGCTGGCCAAGACCTTCATCCCGGGCACGATCTCCTGGCTCGACCCGTCGAACAACAAGGCGTTCCTGGCCGGCGAGATCGGGCTCACCTCGAACGGCATCTCGGTCTACTATGCCGCCAAGAACGCGGACGACCCGGCGATGCGGGCGATCGCCGACGATATCGGCCATGCCGACTATCCGGTGGGTCCGGTGGGCAAGCCCACCCAGGGGGCGCTGGTCATCAACGGCGTGATCTTCAAGTACAGCAAGTATCCGAACGCGGCCAAGCAGTACCTGCGCTTCATGATGGAGCAGGAGCAGTACGTGCCCTGGCAGGAGGCGAGCGTCGGCTACTGGACCCATCCGCTCCAGGCCTACGACGCCACGCCGATCTGGAACGCCGATCCGCTCTACACGCCGTTCCGCGACATCATGCGCAATGCCCTGCCGCAGAGCTACAAGGGCAGTCCGGGCGAGGCGGCTTCGGCGGCGCGGGCAGACGGGATCGTCCTGCAGATGTACTCTACCGTGGTGGCCGGCCAGGCCACGCCCGAGGAGGCGGCGGCCGAGGCGCAGCGCCGGGCGGAGCGGATCTACCGCCGGGCCTGACGCCCGGCCTTACTTGAGCAAGTGGAACGGAAGCGCAGATGAGCGACGGGCAGGCGGGCAAGGTCGAGATCGCGGCGGTGGGTGCGCAGCGGCCGGAAGTCATGGAGGCGCTGGAGCGGCACTTCATCGTGCACCGCGTCTATGAGGCGGCCGACCCGCTCGCCCTGCTGCGCGAGGTCGGGGCCGGGGTCCGTGGCGTGGCCAGCCACGGCATGGCCGGCCTGTCCCGGGCGCAGATCGAGCTGATGCCCAATCTCGAGATCTGCGCCATCAACGGCGTGGGTCTCGAGACCACCGACCTGCCCGCCTGCCGGGAGCGCAACATCACGGTCTGCACCGCACCCGTGCTGTTCGACGACGTGGCCGATCTCGCCGTGGCGCTGGCGCTGGCCGCCTGCCGCAAGATCGCGATGGGTGACCGGTTCGTCCGGGAAGGTTCCTGGCAGGGCGGGGCGCGGCTCTCGCTCGGCCGCAAGCTCACCGGGATGCGCGTGGGCATTCTGGGCCTCGGCCGGATCGGCCGCGAGGTCGCCCACCGCCTGGCCGCGTTCAAGACCAGCATCAGCTATTACGATCCGGTGCGGCAGGACGTGCCCTACCAGTATGTCGACAGCGCCGTGGCGCTGGCGAAGGAGTCCGACCTGCTGGTGCTGTGCGCGGCCGGCGGGCCCAAGGGCAGCCCGCCGCTCGTGCCCAAGGAGGTCATCGAGGCGCTGGGCCCGCGCGGCATCTTCGTCAACATCGCGCGTGGCTGGCTGGTGGACGAGCCGGCCCTGGTCGAGGCACTGGTCAACGGCCGGCTGGGGGCGGCGGGGCTGGACGTGTTCCACGACGAGCCGACCGTGCCGGAAGCCCTGCTGCGCCTGGACAACGTGGTGCTGACCCCGCACGTGGCCAGCAGCACCGAGGAGACCATGGGGGCGATGGGCGAGTGCGTGGTCGGCAACCTGGTCGACTGGTTCGCCGGCAAGGGTGCGCGCACCCCGATCGGCTGAGCGGCCATGCGCCTGCCCCGGATCCAACCGATGGAAGCCAGGACGATGCGGATCGTCCGGCCGCGCTCGCTGGCGACCCTGGTCACCGACCAGATCCGTGATCTGATCGTGATGGGCCAGCTGGGCCCAGGCGAGCAGCTGTCGGAGAGCATGCTCGCCGAGAAGCTCGGCACCAGCCGCACGCCGGTGCGCGAGGCCTTCGTCAAGCTGGAGGCGGAGGGGCTGGTCGAGGTCCGGCCACAGCGCGGCACGTTCGTGACGGTGTTCGACCAGAAGGACGTCCAGCAGACCTGCGAACTGCGCGCCATCCTGGAATTGGGTGCCCTGCAGATCGGCTCGGCGAAAGACCGGGCCGGCCTGTGCCGGGCGCTGCGGGACAATGTCGACCAGGCGGGCGCGGCGCTGGGCGGGCCGGCCGACGACTATCATCCGTTCGACACGGCGTTCCACGAGCTGATCATCGGCTCGGGCGGCAATGACCAGCTGATCGAGGCCTATGCCCGGATCTCCGGCCGGGTCCGGCGGCTGCGCTGCCATTTCATCCGCACGCCCGAGCAGATCCAGGGTTCGCAGCGCGACCATCTGGCGGTGGTCGAGCATCTGGAGGCCGGCCGGGACGCCGAGGCGCTGGCGGAGCTGCGCCACCATGTCCACCTGGCGCACCGCGCCTTCCAGGAGGCGCTCGACCGCCAGGGGCTGGACTCCGGGTCATGATCAGGAAGAGGCAGGCATGAAGATCACGCGGCTCAAGGTCCGCAAGGTCACCGGGACCATGAAGGTGGACGGCGCCTTCTGGGAGGAGCGGCTGGTCCGGCCGATCGACGTGTACGAGGAGCACCGCATCTCGCCCTGGAACGAGGGCGGCGAGCAGGTGGCGCCCGACAAGTTCCGGATGACCCAGCACTTCCTGGAGGTGCACACGGACGACGGCGTGGTCGGCACGGCCGGACCGATCTGGCCGGATGCCGCCTGGCTGGCAATCACCCAGCTTCAGCCGATGGTGGTCGGCCGCGACCCGCTGGCGATCGAGCTCCTGTTCGACCAGATGCACCGCCGCCTCGTCCATGGCCGCCAGGGTGCGGCGATGATCGCGGTCTCGGCGGTCGAGTGCGCGCTCTGGGACCTGAAGGGCAAGGCGTTCGGCCAGCCGGTCTGGCGGATCCTGGGCGGCCCCACCCGGGAGGAAGTGCCGGCCTACTGCTCCATGCTGGGCTATGCCGTGCTCGACCTGGGGCTGGTGCGCGAGCGCGCCATCGAGTTCAAGGAGAAGGGTTTTCAGGCCCAGAAATGGTTCTTCCGCCATGGGCCGATGAGCGGCCACGAGGGCATGAAGGCCAATGTCGCCCTGGTCCGCACCCTGCGCGAGACGCTGGGCGAGGACTACGACATCATGCTCGACTGCTGGCAGAGCATGAATCTCGACTATGCCGTCGACCTCTGCTCCCGGATCGAGGAGTACCGGCCGCGCTGGATCGAGGAATGCTTCATGCCGGACCGGATCGACAGCCATGTGAAGCTGAAGGCCAAGACCAGGATCCCGCTGTCCGGTGCCGAGCACGAATACACGCGCTGGGGCTTCAAGCGCTTCATCGAGAAGGACGCGCTCGATATCATCCAGCCGGACATCTACTGGTGCGGCGGCCTGTCCGAGACGCTCAAGATCGCGGCCTACGCCACCGTCCACGACCTGATCACCATCCCGCACGGGCACTCGACCCCGATCGGCATCCACTTCTCGGTGACCCAGTCGCCGATCCACACGCCGTACCAGGAGTACCTGTGGAAGTGGAACCTGGTGAACATGTTCTTCCTGAAGGACCCGCTCTGGCCAGTGGACGGGATGATCCGTCTGCCGCATGCCTCGGGCGTCAACATGGAGCTCGATCCGGAGAAGATCGAGCATGAGGAGGAGTTGCGTGGCTGAATCGTCTGGACTGGAGCCCGGTGCCGGCACGGCGCCCGAAGGCATGCTGTCCCGCGCGCTGGCGCTGAAGGAGAAATTGCGGAACGGCGGCACGGTGATCGGCGCCTGGCTGACCATCGCCGATCCCAGCGTCACCGAGATCATGGGCAAGGTCGGCTTCGACTATCTGATGGTCGACAGCGAGCACTCGCCGTTCGACCTGCAGGTCCTGCAGACCATGCTGATGGCGCTGAACGGCAGCCCGACCGTGCCGATGATCCGGGTGGCCTGGAACGACCATGTCCGGATCAAGCAGCTGCTCGACATGGGCTGGGAAGGCATCCTGGCGCCGATGGTGAAGACGGTGGAGGACTGCCGGGAGCTGGTGGCGGCCTGCAAGTATCCGCCGGAAGGCCGGCGCGGCTTCGGGCCCAAGCGCGCGTCGAACTATTATCGCGACATCGACGCCTATGTGGCCAAGGCCAACGACGCGATCTTCGTGATGCCGCAGATCGAGCATATCGAGACGGTGGGCGTGCTCGACGAGTTCCTGGCGGTGCCGGGGATCGACGCGGTGGCGATTGGGCCGAACGACCTGTCCGGTACCGCCGGCCTGCTGCGCAACCTGAGCCACCCGACGGTGAAGACCGCGCACGACACGATCGTTTCCAAGACCAAGGCCAAGGGGCTGCCGGTCTGCCTGGGCGTCAACACGCCGGCAGCACAGAACAAGGAGTGGGTCGAGAAGGGGGTCCGCTTCCTGATGGTGACCTCGGACATCGAGCTCCTCGCGGGCGGCGGGTCCGCGGCCCTGCGGGCCACCCGCGAGGCGATCGGCGGCTAGGTCGTTTCGGCCGGGCGGGCAGCCGGTGCTGTCCGCCGCAGCCTTCCGGCCGTGGCCGCCCAGCCGGCGCGGATCAGGCCGGCCAGGCCGGTGGGGTAGGCCAGCATCACGACGATGATCAAAAGGGCGGTGATGATCGGCCGCCAGGCGCCGAAATCCGCCATCAGCTCGGCGAAGACCGTCAGCACGAACGAGGCGATGATCGCGCCATAGATCGTGCTGGTCCCGCCCAGCAGCACCATCGACAGGATGATGGTGGCCAGGCTCATGCCGAACACGTCGATCGAGGCGTTGCGCTGGTAGGCGGCATAGAAGGCGCCGGCCATGCCGGTGAAGAAGGCGCTGGCGGCCAGCGTGATCATGCGCTGGCGGACCAGCGAGATGCCGCGGGCGATCGCGTACTCCTCGTTGTCGCGCAGCGCCACGATGCCGGCCCCGATCCGCGAGCGCACGAACACGCGCAGGAACACGGTGCTGGCGGCGAGCAGGCCGAGTGCCAGGAAGAAGTAGGCGAACTTGCCGTCCCGGACCATGTTGTGGTCGAACCAGTAGAGGCCCGGGATGCGCACCATGCCCTGGGTGCCCCCGGTATAGTCGGACTGGCTGAGGATCACCTGCATGACCAGCTGGGCGAAGCCGAAGGTCACCAGGATGATGTAGATGCCCTTCAGCCGCAGGATCGGGATGGTCACCAGGATCGCGGCGGCGGTGGCGAGGATGCCGCTGGCCACCAGCGCCAGCCAGGGGTCCAGGCCCATGAGCTTGGTGAGCAGGCCGTAGGCGTAGACGCCGATGCCGAACAGGGCGAGATGGCCGAAGTTGAACACCCCGCCATAGCCCAGGCTCAGGTCCCAGTTGGACGCGACCACGGCGTAGATGAACACCATGATCAGCACGTGGCGGCTGTAGGCGTCGTTGAACAGGAAGGGCAGCAGCGCCAGGACGGCGAAGCCCAGCACCATGCCGACCGCCTCCTCCTTCCAGGAGGCACGGCCGGGCGTGCCGATCGGGCGGGTCATGCGAGGCTCCGGCTGCTGCGGGCGAACATGCCTTCGGGGCGGACCATCAGGGTCAGGATCAGGACGGCGAACAGGAGGGCCGGGGTCCAGTATAGGCCGAAATAATAGTTCGACGCCGCCTCGAAGAAGCCGATCAGGTAGGCGGCGAAGATCGGCCCGGAGATGCTGGAGATCCCGCCGAACACCACCACGATGAGCGCCTTCAGCAGCGGGTCGGCACCCATGACCGGCGACATGAAGCGGTAGCCGCCCAGAAAGATCCCGGCCAGCGCCGCGAGTGCCGCGGCGATCGCGAAGGCCAGGCCGTAGAGCGCGGTGACGTTCAGGCCGACCAGCAGGCTGGCATCCTCGTTCTGCGCCACGGCGCGCAGGGCCAGTCCCAGCCGGGTGCGGTTCAGGAACAGCCACAAGGCCGCCAGGATGACCGGCGTGATCACGATGATCGCGATCTGGTGCATGGAGACGCCGACCCCGCCGATCGTGGTGTTGCCCTCCAGCAGCGGCGGGATCTGCTTGGAGCGCGGGCCCCACAGCTCCAGCACGCCGTTCTCGATCAGCGAGGCGGCCGCCAGCGTGGTGATCACCACCACCAGCACGATGTTGGGCCGGCCGATCAGCGGGCGGACCACGCTCGCCTGGAGCAGCCAGCCGATCCCCGCCATCGCGACCACGGCCAGCGGCAGGACGACGGGCAGCGGCAGGCCGATGTCCACGAACTGCCAGGCGAGATAGGCGCCCAGCATCATGAATACGCCGTGGCTGAAGTTGAACACGCCGATCGTGGTCCAGACCAGTGCCAGCCCGACCGCCATCATGGCGTAGAGCGAGCCCTGGAACAGGCCGCCGAACAGGATCTCGGCAGAAGCGCCCATGTCCGTTCCTAGTGCCCGAAATACATCGACATGATCTCCGCATGATCCATGGTCTGGCCCGGCCGGATCTCGGTCGCGACCTCGCCATGGTTGACCAGGTACAGGTGCTGGCTGAGCTCCAGCAGGAACTCGACGTCCTGCTCGACCACGATCAGAGGCACGCCGCCCTTCGAGATCGCCAGCACCGCCGCGCACAGCTCGTCCTTGATCTTGGGGGCGAGGCCCAGCGTCGGCTCGTCCAGGATCAGGAGGCGGGGGTGGCTCATCAGGGCGGTGCCGATCGACACCATCTGCCGCTCGCCGCCCGAGAGCGTGCGCACCCGCTGGCGCCAGCGCTCGCGCAGCTTGGGGAAGATCGAGAGGACCTTCTCGCGGTTCGCCTCCTCGTGCGGGCGGGCATGCGCCGAGTAGGCGCCGAGCGCCAGGCAGTCCGCGATGGTGAGGTCGGGGAACAGCCGGTTGCCCTGCGGCACGTGGATCAGGCCGCGGGCCACGATCGCGCGGGGGCTCAGGCCGGTGATCGGCTCGCCGTCGAAGCGGATCGTGCCGCTGTTCGGGCGCAACAGGCCGGAGATCGCGCGGAGCAGGGTGGTCTTGCCGTGGCCGTTCGGGCCGAACAGGCCGACATTGCCGAATTCGCCGGCTGCCATGCTCAGCCGGTGCAGCACCGTGACCTGGCCGTAGCCGGCGGTGAGGTCGGAGACTTCGAGCAGCGCACTCACAGGTCCGGCCTCCGCGAGCCCAGATAGGCCTCGACCACCCTGGGATCGGCGATGACCTCCTGCGGCACGCCGCGGGCCAGGATCTGGCCGTTGTTCAGCACCATGAGGTGCTGGGACAGGCTCATCAGGAAGGTCAGCACGTGCTCGATCAGGACGATGGTGATGCCGCGGGCGGCGATCTTGCGGATCAGGCCGATCGAGGTCTCGACCTCGGGCTTGGTCAGGCTGGAGGCCGGCTCGTCCAGCAGCAGGATCTTCGGCCGCATGGCGATGGCGGTGGCGAGCATCAGGCATTTGCGGTCGAACACCGAGAGCTCGCCGGCCAGACGACCGAAGTCCGCCCGGCCGATGCCGATGAAGTCCAGCGCCTCGGCGGCACGCAGCTCGGCCTCGGCGCCGGCTTTCACCGCGCCGCCATAGGTAGCGCCGATCAGCGCGTTCTCGAACACGGTGAGCCCGTCGAAGCTGGTCTCCCGCTGGAAGGTGCGGGAAAGCCCGAGCCTGGCGATGGCATTGCCGGAGCGGCCCTGGATCTCCTGGCCGTCCAGCCGCACCCGGCCCCGGTCGGGGCCGAACGGGATGCCGGTGATGATGTTGAACAGCGTGCTCTTGCCGCTGCCGTTCGGGCCGGCGATGCCGAAGATCTCGCCGGCCTGCACCTCGAACGACACGTTGTCGACGGCCTTCAGCGAGCCGAAGGCCTTCGATACACCCTCGATTTCCAGAAGCGCCATCCGCTCACTGCATCCAGGGCTGCAGCTTGAACTCGCCGGTCGCGTACTTCTCCGGAGAGATCAGCACCCGCTCGCCGTCCCAGATCTGGAAGAAGGTGATCGGGATATAGTCGTCGCCCTGCATGGCCAGGTGGGTGGCCGGGTCGAACTTCAGGCGGCCGGCGACGGTCTGCTTGTCGGTCTCGCTGAGCGCCTGCATGATTCCGGTATGGTCGTTGGGATCGCCGACCTTCCTGAGCGCGTCGGCGTAGATGTGGACGATCTCGTAGAGCGCCACGCCATAGGTGCCGCTCTCGACGCCAAAGGCGTCCTTGAACTTCTTGCCGACCTCCTCGGCGCGCGGGTTCTTGGGCGAAACCAGCGGGCCGCCCAGCAGGTTGTAGATCACCCCGTCCGACTTCTTGCCGGTGAGCTGCACGAACTCCGGCACGCTCGGCGCATACTGCAGGAAGACCAGGCTCTTGGTCGGCTGCTCCAGGAACTGGTTGAGGAAGGACGCGGAATTGCCGGGCAGGTAGTCGGTATTGATGACCAGGTCCGGCACGTCCTGACGAACCTGTGCGAGGATGGAGCGCCAGTCGGTCACTTCGCCGAACGGGACGATCTCGTCGACCGTGATGTTCCAGCCATGGTCGGCAAAGGTCTTCTTCATCCCCTCGGAGATGGTCTTGGAATAGGCGTTGTCCGACGAGATGATCGCGACCTTCTTGGTCGGCAGCTCGATCTTGCCGTCCGCCGCCAGCTTCTCGACGAAGCTGGTCACGTCGGTGTTGTAGGCGTCGAAGGACGGCGTCCAGGACCAGCAGCACATGTAATCGTCGGGGCTCGGCGCGATGATGTCCCGGGTCTGCTGCGAGGTGGCGGCGAGCACGTATGGCATCTCCGCCTCGGCCATGTTGTCGATCTCGAAATTGGTCAGGCTGGCATAGCCGGTCAGCATGAAGTGGACGTCCGGGTCGCCCAGCAGCCGCTCCACGGCACTGGTGACGTTGCCGGCCGACTGGTCCTTCACGTCGCCCACCACCAGCTCGAACGTGTGGCCGTCGATGCCGCCTGCCGCGTTGATCTCGTCGATCGCGAGCTGGACACCGCGCTGGTATTCCTGGCCATCCGCGCTGGCCGGGCCGGTGAGCGGGGCCAGCAGCCCGATCTTGACCGTGTCGGCCAGGGCCTGGCCGGCGAGGCCGCCCCCGAGAGCGAGGGCCGTCGCGCTCATGGTCAGGATGCGCGAGATCGAGCGGAACGGGGTGGCTTTGCGCGACATGCCTCGATTTCCTTATGTCGAAATGCTGGAGCGATGCGGTCCCAGGCGGTGGATCGACGATGAGCCGGGCTCCGGGCCGGACGCAAGCAAGCCAGGGGCCACCACCGCCTGCCACGATGGGCAGAGCCTGGCGGCCTGGCGCCTGCTGTCCAAAGGGGCACCGGAAAGTCAATGTGTCGACAAGCTAGGCAGGTTGCGCAAACCTTGAAAAGATCATTTCATCGTTCCGGATCGGTTCCACCCGGCGATTCGAAGGTCGTCGTCAGGAGACAGGATGTCCATCAAGGAGAGCTCGGTCAGCACGAGCCATGGCGAGCTGAAGGTGCGGGAAAGCGCCGGGACCGGCACGCCCGTGCTGATGATCCACGGCAATTCCAGCTCAGGGGTGGTGTTCCGCAACCAGCTGCTGGGGCCGATCGGCCAGCGCTGGCGCCTGATCGCCCCCGACCTGCCGGGCCATGGCCAGTCCGCCGACGCGCTGGACCCGGAGCGGACCTACTCCATGGAAGGCTATGCCGATGCCATGGCCGAGCTGCTGCGGCTGATGGGCATCGGGCGGGTCATCGTGTTCGGCTGGTCGCTGGGCGGCCATATCGGGCTCGAGATGATCGCGCGGGTCCCGGGCATGATCGGCCTGATGATCACCGGCACGCCGCCGGTGGCGCCAAGCGAGGTGGCCGAGGGCTTTCGGCCCAGCCCGCACATGCATCTGGCAGGGCAGGAGCAGTTCGGCCCGGAGGATGTCGAGAACTACGCGCGCAGCACCTGCGGCCTGCCGTTCGAGCCGCTCCTGCGTGACGTGGTGGCCCGCACCGACGGGCGCGCCAGGCGCCTGATGTTCGAGAAGTTCGCGGCCGGCACCGGCGACAACCAGCGCGAGATCGTGGCCAAGGCGAAGCTGCCGATCGCGGTGGTCAACGGCATCGACGAGCCGTTCGTGAACCTGCGCTTCGTCCGGGGCGTCCGGTTCGGCAATCTCTGGCGGGGCCAGGCCATCGAGATCGCCGATTCCGGCCATGCCCCGTTCTGGGACCGGCCGCAGGAGTTCGACCGGATCTTCACCGAATTTCTCGCCGACATGGACGGGGCACCCTGAGCGGGTTCACCATGCTTGGCTCGATTCTTGATGGGATGGGAGCCGTCACGCATGGACGGCTGACAAGGGAGAGGGTGGATGAGCAGGTTGTCGCAAATGTTGCTGGCCGGGTCGGCAATCGCCTGCCTGGCGGCGGTGCCGGCCAAGGCCGAGATCGTGATCGGGGCCGCGCTCAACCTGACGGGCATCCAGGCACCCATGGACGAGCCGGGCTTTCGCGGCGCGCAGGTCGCGATCAAGGAGCTGAACGATGCGGGCGGCCTGCTGGGCGAGCCGGTCAAGCTCGTCACCATGGACGGCAAGTCCGACCCGGTGACGGTCGGCAACGCGACCGTGCAGCTGATCGACGACGGCGCCCAGCTGATCCTGGCGCCCTGCGATTTCGACTTCGGCAGCCCGGCCAGCCGCGAGGCGCAGGCCGCCGATCTGGTCGGCCTCTCCACCTGCGCGTCCGACCCGCTCTACAGCTCCTGGTCGCTGGGCGACAAGCAGTTCACCCTGTCCATGTGGAACACCACCATGGGCGCCACGGCGGCAGACTTCGCGCTCGAGAAGGGCTGGAAGAAGGCCTACGTCGTCACCGACCAGTTCATCGCCTATACCAAGTCGCTGCCCAAGTATTTCATCGAGCAGTTCAAGGCGGGCGGCGGCGAGATCCTGCTGGAGGACAGCTACAACAACGGCGACAACGACTTCTCGGCACAGCTGGCACGCCTCCAGGCGCTGCCGGAGAAGCCGGACGTCATCTTCCTGTCCTCCTACGGCACCGACATCGGCACCATCATCCGGGCCCTGCGCGAGGTCGGCTATGATGCGCCGGTGCTGGGCGGCGACGCCTATGACGATCCGGCGCTGCACCAGGCGCTCGGCGAGAAGTTCGGCAACGACGTGTATTTCGTGACCCATACCTGGGCGGGGCCGGACGCCGGGCCGGAGATGCAGCACTTCCTCAAGCTCTACGGGGAGATGTACGGCCAGGAGCCGGACACCTCGTTCGTCGCCACCGGCTATGACGCGGTGATGATGCTGGCGCAGGCGGTGAAGGCCGCGGGCTCGACCGATGGTGCCGCGGTCGCCCAGGCGCTGGAGGATGGCGAGTTCAAGCTGCTCACCGGCGAGCTCGACTACACCACCGCCGACGAGGGCCACATGCCGAACAAGGCCGCGGCCATCATCGCGCTGAACGGCGGCAAGACCTCGTTCGTCGGCTGGCGTCGCCCGGAGACCGTGCCGGCACCCTGATCGACCTTCACAAGAGGGGCGGACCGGCAGCCGGTCCGCTCCTGCCGCTTTCTTTCCTGCAGGTTCATCCGATGTCCGATGGGCGCCTTTGCGCGCGCGATGTTCGTGTCGAATTTTCCGGGCTGCGTGCGCTGGACGGCGTCACCCTAGAGCTCGCCCGCGGCGAGATCGTGGGGCTGATCGGGCCGAACGGCTCGGGCAAGACCACGCTGGTCAACGCCATCACCCGTCAGGTTCCGCTGGCCGGGGGCGAGGTGAGCGTGGACGGCACGTCGCTTTCCGGACTGAAGCCCCATGAGGTGGCGCGGCGCGGCATCGCCCGCTCCTTCCAGATCGTCCGGCTGTTCGACCACCTGACCGTGGCGGAGAATGTCGAGGCGGCAGCACTGGCCCAGGGGCTCGGCCGGCGCGCGGCGCAGGGCCGGGCGACTGCCCTCCTGGCGGAGTTCGGCCTTGCCCGGCAGGCTGAGACCCTGGCGGCAGCACTCAGCTATGGCGACAAGCGCCGGGTCGAGATCGCCCGCGCACTCGCGGCCGAGCCGTCCTTCCTGATCCTGGACGAGCCGGCGGCCGGCATGAACGAGGGTGAATCCGAGGTGCTCCTGTCGCTTTTGTCCCGGCTGCCCGCGGAGCGGAAGCTGGGCCTGCTCATCATCGACCACGACATGCCGCTGATCATGCGCCTGTGCCACCGTCTCCACGTGCTGGCCTCGGGCCGTACCATCGCCGAGGGCGATGTCGAGAGCGTGCGGCGTAATCCGGCGGTGATCGAGGCTTATCTCGGCTCGTCGGCAGAGGTCCGGCATGCTTGAGGTCACCGACCTGACGGTCAGCTATGGGGCCATCAATGCGGTGCGCGGCGTGTCCTTGCGTCTCGCCGAGGGCGAGCTGGTCACGCTCCTGGGGGCCAATGGTGCCGGCAAGTCCTCGACCCTGCTGGCGATCGCGGGTGCCCTGAAGTCGGCCGGCACGGTGCGCCTGGACGGCAGGGATGTGTCCGGCTGGTCGCCGGAGCGCATGGTGCGCCAGGGTATCGCGATGGTGCCGGAGACCCGCGACGTTTTCCCGGACCTGACGGTCGCGGAGAACCTGCTGCTCGGCGCCTATGCCAGACGGCGCGACCGCGACGGCGTGGCGGCGGACCGGCAGCGGATGTTCACCCTGTTCCCGCGCCTGCAGGAGCGGCAGGAGCAGGCGGCCGGCACTTTGTCCGGCGGCGAGCAGCAGATGCTGGTGATCGCCCGGGCGCTGATGTCCCGGCCGCGCCTGCTCCTGCTTGACGAGCCCTCGCTGGGCCTGGCCCCCACCATCGTCGACCAGATCTTCGCGATGATCGCCGAGCTGAAGCGGGCCGGGCTCACCATCCTGCTGGTCGAGCAGAACGCGTCGAAGGCGCTGGCGGTGGCCGACCGGGCCTATGTGCTGCGCCTGGGCAAGGTCGCGGCCGAGGGGAGGGCCGCCGAGATCGCCGCGGCTTCCGACCTCGAGCATCTCTATCTCGGCGGCTGACCCATGCAGACCCTGCTCCAGTTCACCATCGACGTGCTCAGCCTGGGGGGCGCCTATGCGCTCATGGCACTGGGCCTGGTGATCGTCTATGGCATCCTCAAGCTCGTGAACTTCGCCTATGGCGAGCTGATCATGGTGGCGGGCTACGGCCTGTTCCTGGTGAATGGCTCAGGATTGCCGTGGCTGGTCATGGCGGCGGTCGCGGTCCTGATCGCGGTGGTGACCGGCGTGCTCACCGAGTATGCGGCGTTCCGTCCGGTTCGGGCCAAGTCCGTGACCGCGGTGCTGATCACCTCGTTCGCGTTTTCGACCATCCTGCAGAACGCGGCCCTGCTGTTCATCTCGCCCCGGCCGCGCAACGTGCCGCTGCCCGACCTGTTCTCGCAGACCGTGTCGTTCGGCGGCATCCTGATCCCGGCGCGCAACCTGATCACCATCGTGGCCTCGATCGGCCTGCTCCTGCTGTTCGCCTTCCTCATGAAGCGCACGGTGCTGGGCATCGCGATGCGGGCGGCGGCCACCCAGTTCCGCATGGCGCGGATGCTGGGCGTGCCGGCCAACCTGATCATCTCCACCGCCTTCGCGATCAGCGGCTTCTTCGCAGGCGTGGTGTCGCTGCTCTGGATCGGCCGGATCGGTTCGGTCACGCCGGGCGTCGGCCTGGAGCCGCTGCTGGTGGCGTTCATCGCCACCGTGATCGGCGGGATGCGCAGCCTGCAGGGGGCAGTGCTGGGCGGCTTCCTCCTGGCCTTCATCAACACGGCGCTGAACTACCTCCTGACCCAGGACCTCCTGCAGTTCCGCGACGCCTTCACCTTCACCCTCGTCATCCTCATCCTGCTCTGGCGACCCGAGGGCCTGATCCGCGGTCCCGCCACCGGCCAGCGGACCTGAAGCGCGTGAAACCCGCCAACATCCTGACCCTCGTCATCCTGCTGGGCCTGGTCGGCCTGCTCGTGCTGGTCCCGCAGCTCGTGGGCTCGCGGGTGGTCGAGCGGATCGCCACGGCGCTCGCCATCAGCCTGGTCCTGGTGGTGGGCCTGCAGACCTTCACCGGCAATTCCGGAATCCTGTCGTTCGCCCATATCGGCTTCATGGGGATCGGCGCCTATGCTTCGGCGGTGCTGACCATCCCGGTGCAGATGCGTGGCATGGCGCTGCCTGACCTGTACGGGGTGCTGGCCCAGATCCAGGTGACGCCCATGGTCGGCATCCTCCTGGGCGGGGTGGTCGCCGCCGTGGTCGCCGCGCTCGTGGCCTATCCCTTGATGCGCCTGTCCGACGCGCCGGCGGTGATCACCTCCTTTGCCCTGCTGGTGGTGATCTACACCGTCCTGCAACACTGGAGTGCGGTCACTAACGGGCCGCGCACCCTGTTCGGCCTGCCCAAGGCCACCACCCTGCCGCTCACCGCAGGTATCGCCGCCGTCGTGATCGTCGTGGCGCTGGCGTTCAAGGAATCGCGCACCGGCCTGCTGCTGCGCGCGTCCCGCGACGACGAGCGGGCCGCGGCGGCGATGGGGGCCGGCATCCCGGCGCTGCGCTGGCAGGCCTTCATCCTGAGCGCGCTGATCGCCGGGATCGGCGGGGCGCTCTGGGGCCACTTCGTCACCTCCTTCTCGCCCAAGGCCTTCTACCTGAAGGAAACCTTCGTGATCCTGGGCATGCTGGTGATCGGCGGGATGAACACGGTGAGCGGTGCGGTGATCGGCACCTTCCTCATCGCCCTGCTGTTCGAGGGGCTGCGTGCGCTGGAGACCGCGCTCAACGCGTCGGGTGCCTTTGCCGACCAGGTCGTGGGCGTCACCGAGATCGTGCTGGCGCTGGCGATGATGGCCGTGATGTTCCTGCGGCCCGGTGGCCTGTTCGCCGCCACCGAGATCGGTCCGCTGATCCTGCGCCGCTTCACCAGGAGAGCCCCGCCGTGAGCTGGAAGACCCGCCACCGTTCCTTCTACTACGCCAATGCGCCCGAGCCGGACGACATTGTCCTGGACCCGAAGGAAACGGCGCTGCTCGTGATCGACGTGCAGAAGACCTATCTCAAGCCGAAGCCGGACCCGGTCGAGAACGAGGCCTGGCAGCCCTTCTTCCGGCGCATGGACGAGGTGGTGATCCCGAACATCCGCCGGCTGATCGAGGACAGCCGGGAGCGCGGCGTCGAGGTGATCTATGCCCGGATCGCCTGCCTGAAGAACGACGGGCGCGACCGCTCGCTCAGCCAGAAGCGGCCGGGCTTCAACTACCTGCTCCTGCCACGCAACGAGGACGAGGGGCAGATCGTCGACGAACTGGCGCCGCAGGGCGACGACATCGTGGTCGAGAAGACCACCGACAGCGCGCTCACCGGCACCAATCTGCGCATCCTGCTCGCCAACATGGGCATCAGGAACGTGGTGGCGACCGGGATCTTCACCGACCAGTGCGTCTCCTCGACGGTGCGGAGCCTGTCCGACGAGAGCTTCAACGTGGTGGTGGTTGAGGACTGCTGTGCCGCGGCCACCATGGAGTTGCAGGACCGCGAGCTGGAGATCATCAACATGATCTACTGCCACGTGGTGAACAGCGAAGAGCTGCTGGGTTTCTACACGGCCTGAGCAATGCGCCCTTCCGGCGCTTGACAAGCCCACTACCATACAAGAGGCTTCCCTGCAGCTGCCGGCGAGAGCAGCGCATAAGCAGGGAAGCCTTCAGATGACCCAGCCGATCCTCAGTCGGCGGACCACGTTGCAATCGCTCGGCGCCGCTGCCGCCGTGTCGGTCCTGACCCCGCGGCGGGCACGTGCCCAGGCACCCGTCCAGATGATCAGCCACCGCTATCCGGCGCTGGAGCTGTTCGCCGAAAAGATGCGGGGGGCCGTCGAGGGGGTCGAGGTCAACACCCAGCTCATGCCGTTCGACAAGGCCAACGAACTGGCGACCATCGCGCTCTCGTCCAAGGCCGACACGCTGGACATCGTCTATGCCAGCGACAGCACGGTGCAGAAATACGCCAAGAACGGCTGGCTCATGCCGCTCGACGACCTGTTCGAGAAGTACAAGGAGGAGTTCAACCTCGGCGACTTCCCGGAAAGCGGGCTGGCCCCCTACCGCTACGAGGGCAAGCTCTACGTCCTGCCGCACACCATCAACGTGATGATGCTGTTCTACCGCAAGGACCTGTTCGACGCGGAGGGCAAGCAGCCGCCCAAGACGATCGCCGAGTACCAGGAGCTCGCCGAATACTTCAACTCGCCGATGCGCGCCGGCTCGGTGAACTGCCTGAAGCCGGTGGATGCCGGGCTCAACGAGGCGCACTGGTTCATCAATGCCCTGGGCGATGGCTGGTTCGACGACCAGTGGAAGCCGGTCTTCAACAACGCGAAGGGCGTAGCGGCGATCGAGGCGCTGAAGGAGGTGACCGGCTACGCCCAGCGCGGCTTCGCCACCGCCGCCAACGACGAGTGCTCGCTGGCCTACCAGCAGGACATCGGCGTGATGGGCCTGCAATGGGCGACCCGTGCCGCGTCCATGGACGACCCGGCCAAGTCGCGGGTGGTCGGCATGATCGACTGGGCGGCGGCACCTGGTGGCCATGCCCGGCTGTCCGGCGACGGCTATGCGATCTCCGCCTTCACCAAGCAGGACCCGGACCTCCTGTTCCGGATCATCGCGACCTCGTCCAGCGACGCCACCCAGCGCGAAGCGGCGTCGCTGATGGTGCCGCCCCGGGAATCGGTGCTGCGCGATCCGGAATTCGCCGAGAAGTTCCGGCACTATCCGGGCATCCTGGCAGCGCTCGAGACCGCCCAGCCATTCCCGCCGCTCCCTGAGTTCTACGAAGCGGGCGAGTTCATCACCCGCCGCGTCCTGCAGGCGGTGGCCGGCGAGATGGAAGTGAAGGCGGCGCTCGATGCGGCGGCCGGCGAGACGGAACAGCTTCTGAAGAGCCGCGGCTACTATAACTGAGCGCGGTCCAGGACCGATCAGGCCTTCAACGAACCGATCAGGGAAGCACTATGCCGGGATTCGATCTGGACCGTCGGCGGGCGCTGGGTGTGCTCGGCGCAGCGGCGGCCACCACGGCGCTCGCGGGTGGCACCGCCCGCGCCCAGGCGCCCGTCCAGATGATCAGCCACCGCTTTCCGGCACTCGAGTTCTATGCCGAGAAGATGCGCGGGGCAGTCGAGGGGGTGGAGGTCAACACCCAGCTCATGCCGTTCGACAAGGCCAACGAGCTGGCGACGATCGGCCTGTCGTCCAAGGCGGACACGCTCGACATCGTCTATGCCAACGACACCACGGTCCACAAATACGCCAAGAACGGCTGGCTGATGCCGCTGGACGACCTCTGGGCGAAGTTCAGCGACGAGTACGATCTCGCCGACTTTCCGGAACGGGCGCTGGCACCCTACCGCTACGAGGGCAAGCTCTACTGCGTGCCCCACAACGTCAACGTGATGCTGTTCTTCTACCGCCGCGACCTGTTTCAGGAAGCGGGCAAGCAGCCGCCTGCCACCATGGCCGAGTACGTGGAGCTGGCCAAGGAGTTCAACACGCCGATGCGGGCCGGCACGATCAAGTGCCTGAAGCCGATCGATGCGACGATGAACGAGGTCCATTGGTACCTCAACACGATCGGCGACGGCTGGTTCGACCAGGACTGGCGGCCGGTCTTCAACAGCGAGAACGGCGTCAAGGCGATCGAGGCGCTGAAAGAGGTGACCGGCTACGCGCAGCGTGGCTATGCGACCGCCGCCAACGACGAATGCACCCTGGCCCTGCAGCAGGACCTTGCGGCGATGGGCCTGCAATGGGCCAGCCGCACCGCGGCCATGGACGACCCGACCAAGTCACGCGTGGTCGACCTGATCGACTGGGCGGCGGCACCGGGCGGCCATACCCGGACCGCCACCGACGGCTATGCGATCAGCGCCTTCACCAAGCAGGATCCCGAGCTGCTGTTCCGGATCCTCGCGACCTCGTCGAGTGCGGCGAACATGCGCGAGGGGGCGGCCATGCTGGTGCCGCCGCGCGATTCGGTCCTGCGCGACCCGGAGCTCGTCAAGCAGTTCCGCCAGTATCCGGGCATCCTAGCTGCCCTGGAGACCGCCGTGCCGACCCCGCCACTGCCGGAGTTCTACGAGGCTGGCGAGTTCATCACCCGGCGCATCCTGCAGGCGGTGGCCGGCGAGATGGAGGTCAAGGCGGCGCTCGACGCGGCGGCAGCGGAAACCACGCAACTGCTGGAGAGCCGGGGCTACTACCGCTGATCGCAACCTGAACGCCATCGATCCGGAAGACTCGACCCGACATGCAGACTCAACGGGGCCTCTGGCTCTTCCTCGTACCAAGCGGGCTGGTGATCTCGCTGGTGCTGCTCTACCCGCTCGGCTACGCGATCTATCTGAGCTTCTTCAATTACTACCTGGGCGGCCAGCCGCCGACCTTCATCGGCTTCGGCAACTATGTGGCGCTGTTCGGTGACGAGCGGTTCTGGGGCTCGATCGGCAAGACCGTGCTGATCGTGGCCGGCGCCGTCGGCCTCGAGTTCGTGCTGGGCCTGGCGGTGGCGTTCGGGCTTTACAAGCTCACCTTCGGGGTGAAGCCCCTCAACCTCCTGATGTTCCTGCCGCACATCGTGACGCCGGTGGTGGCGGCCCTGTTCCTGCGCTGGATCTTCACCGGGCGCTGGGGCCTGCTCGACGCCATCATCATGAGCTTCAACATCTTCCCGCCGGACTGGCTGGGCACGCCCGGCTGGGCACGGTTCACCGTGATCCTGGCGGATGCCTGGCAGTTCACGCCCTTCATGATCCTGGTGCTCTATGCCGGCCTGAACACGGTCGACAACAGCCAGATCGAATCGGCGCAGATGGACGGGGCCGGCAACTGGACGATCCTGACCAAGATCATGGTGCCGGCGATCAAGCCGCTCATCCTGTTCGTGCTGGCGATCCGGATCATGGATGCCTTCCGGTTCTTCGATCAGATCTACGTGCTGACCGCGGGCGGGCCCGGCACCGCCACCGAGACGCTCACCATGTACACCTACGCCCTGGCCTTCCGGCTGCTGGAGATCGGCAAGGCTTCCGCACTCGGGGTGATGACGCTGCTGCTCTCGGCGCTGACGATCGGGCTCCTGATCCTGGTGCTCTACCGCCGCGACAAGGGAGCCTTCTGATGCGGCCCTCGCGTGCGTCCCAGACGCTCCTGTTCCTGGCGCTGTGCGCCTTCACCGTGGTCAACCTGACGCCGATCATCTGGGCGTTCATGACCTCGATCAAGCTGCCGGTGGATGCCTTCTCGGTGCCGCCCAAGCTGATCTTCACGCCCACCTTCGAGTTCCACTACCAGGTCTGGGTCGAGAAGCAGTTCTGGCAGTTCCTGATCAACAGCGCGATCATCGCCGTCTCGGTCGTGTGCATCTCCGTGCCGATCGGAACGATGGCCGCCTTCGCGCTGTCCCGGATGCGGGGCAGCGGCTCGCGGGGCATCCTGTTCGGCCTGCTCGCGATGCGGATGTTCCCGCACATCCTGCTGGCGATCCCGTTCTTCGTGCTGGCCCAGTGGCTCAACCTGATCGACACCTTTCCCGCCATGATCATGGCGCTGGTCGCGATCAACCAGCCCTTCACGATCTGGATGATGCGCAGCTTCTTCATGGACGTGCCGCTGGAGCTGGACGAGGCGGCCCGCATCGACGGCTGCAATCTGTGGCAGGTCTTCTACCAGGTGGCCCTGCCGGTCGTGCGGCCAGGTCTGTGGATCACCTGCCTGTTCAGCCTGCTGCTGGCCTACAACGAGTTCCTGTTCGCGCTGGTGCTGACCGGGCCGAACACCAAGACCCTGCCCGTGGCGATCGCCGAGTACGGGGCGGAGGACCTGAACTACTGGTCGCTGTCTGCCGCGGCGGCGATCGGGATCATGCTGCCGATCGTGCTGTTCATGATGGCGCTGCAGCGCCACCTGGTGCGCGGCCTGGCATTCGGCGCGGTGAAGGGCTGAGATCATGGAGGAATCGATGCGGGCCAGCGGGGCCATCGACTGCGACGTCCATCCGAACGTGCCGAGCATGCAGGCACTGGTGCCCTATCTCGACCCCTACTGGCAGGAGATGGTGGACGTCCGCGGCATCGAGACGTTCGAGAACCGCAGCTTCCCCCTGATGGCGCCGATCAACGCCCGGCCGGAATGGCGGGACAAGAAGGGCAGGGCGGCGGAGAGCGTCGAGCGGATCCAGCGGGAACTGTTCGACCGCTGGGACCCGGCGATCGCGATCTGCAACTGCCTCTACGGCGTGCAGATGATCAATGACGAGCACATGGCGGCCGCGTTCGCCACCGCCGTCAATCGCTGGATTGCGGCGGAATGGCTGGACAAGGAGCCGCGCCTGCGCGCGTCCATCGTGGTGCCGGTGCAGAACCCGGAGCTGGCGGTCGACGAGATCGAGCGCTGGGCAGGGGACAAGCGCTTCGTCTCGGTGCTGGTCCTGGTGATGGGCGAGCTGCCGCTGGGCAAGAGCTTCCACTGGCCGATCTACCGGGCCGCCGAGAAGCACGGTCTGCCGATCTGCGTCCATCTGGGTAGTGCGTACCGCCATCCGGTCACCGCGTCGGGGTGGCCCACCTATCATGTCGAGGATTATGTCGTTCAGACTCAGGCCTTCCAGGCACAGACCGCGAGCCTGATCAGCCACGGCGTCTTCCAGAAATTCCCCAAGCTAAAGGTGGTGCTGGCCGAATCCGGGGTGACCTGGCTGCCGACCTTCCTGTGGCGGTTTTCCAAGGGCTGGCGCGGCCTGCGCATCGAGGTGCCGTGGGTGGACCGCTCGCCGCTCGAGATCGTCCGGGAGCATTTCCGGCTGACCCTGCAGCCCTTCGATGCGCCGCAGGATCCGGTTGAAGTAGCCCGCGTGCTCGATCATCTGGGCTCGGAAGATTTACTCCTGTACTCGTCGGACTATCCTCACTGGCAGTTCGACGGTGATGACCTGATGCCTGCTGGCTTTTCGGAGGAGCTGCAGCGCAAGATCATGGTCGACAATCCGCTCGCTACCTATCCTCGTCTGGGAGGCACGATATGACCCTCGAGGTTCTTGATCGGTCGCAGACGGAGACCGCGGCACCCGCGGCCCCCGTGCGGGCCAAGCCGCAGCGGCTGAGCATCATCGACTGCGACTTCCACCCGACGGTGAAGACGATCGATGAGCTGAAGCCCTATCTCAGCAAGCGCTGGTGGGAGCGGATCCAGACCTACGGGCTCCGGCCGCGCCATGCCTTCGTCAACGGCGACCCCTATCCCAAGGCAGCACCGCGGGCGGCGCGGCGGGATGCCTGGGGGCCGGACGGCAGCCAGCCGGGCAGCGACCTGGCCTTCACCCAGCAGCACTATCTGGACGCCTACGACGTCGAGTACGCCATGATGGGGCCGCTCTATCCCAGCGGCCAGGCCGACCAGGACCCGGAATTCACCACGGCGATGGTGAGTGCCGTCAACGACTGGCAGCTCGATGCCTGGGCGCACCGGGACAAGCGGCTGAAGGCCTCGATCCTGGTCTCCTACGAGGACCCCCAATCCTCGGTGGCCGAGATCGAGAAGCGGGCCGGCGACAAGAGCTTCGCCCAGATCCTGCTCCTGACCCGCACCAACGAGCCGCTCGGCCGCAAGCGCTACTGGCCGATCTACGAGGCGGCGGAGCGGCACGGGCTGCCGGTGGCGATGCACGTGTTCGGCTATAGCGGCTTTCCGGTGAGCGGCACCGGCTGGCCGTCCTACTATCTCGAGGAAACGACCGGCCATTCGGCGGCCTGCCAGTCGGTGGTCGCGAGCCTCGTGCTGGAAGGCGTGTTCGAACGCTTCCCGGACGTGAAGTTCATCAACATCGAGGGCGGCTTCGGCTGGCTCGCCGCCTTGTCCTGGCGGCTCGACAAGCACTGGTCGCGGCTGCGCGCCGAGGTCCCGCACCTCAAGCGCCCGCCCTCGGAGTATCTGAGGGAGCAGCTCTACATCACCACCCAGCCGATGGACGAGCCGGAGAGCCCGCGCCAGCTGATCGACCTGATGGAGCAGGTGGGCATGGACCGGCTCCTGTTCGCCACCGACTATCCGCATTGGGACTTCGACGATCCGGCGCGGGCCCTGCCGCGCGGGCTGACGCCGGAGCAGACCCGTGCGATCTGCTCGGAAAACGCCCGCAAGCTGTTCCGCCTCTGACACATGGCCAAACACGTTGTCGCGACCGCCGCCGAGATTCCCGACGGCGGTCGCAAGCTGGTCGAGATCAACGGCCGGCCGATCGCGATCTTCCATGTGAAGGGCGAGTTCTTCGCCCTTTACGACAAGTGCCCGCACGAGGGCGGCAGCCTGTGCACCGGCAAGCTCACCAGCCTAGTCGGCTCGGACGGGCCGGGCCGCTACAGCCTGAGCCGGCAGGGCGAGATCGTCCGCTGCCCCTGGCATGGCTGGGAGTTCGACCTGCGCACCGGCAAGTCCTACTGCGACCCGGTGAAGATGCGGGTGCGCAACTACGCGGTCTCGGTCGAGCCGGGGGCGCGGGTGGTGGAGGGGCCCTACCGGGCCGAGACCTTCCCGGTCTCGGTGGAGGGCGAGTACGTGGTGGTGGAGGTGTGAGCCTCCACTGACGCGACGTCCCGGGCAGTGTTGAACACCATCGGGATTCCACGCCCGATCTGGTAGGATGGCCGGCACCGCAGATCTGACGGTGGGAGCCGCCCAGATGGCATGGCAATGCGCGCTGGTCATCCCGAATGCGTGGAGGACATGCTGGCCGCAGCACCTGATCCGGGCAGCAATGGCCGCGGCGCTGCTGATCGGTGGATCGTCAGCGTTCGCACCCCTTCGTCTGCATGCGCAGGAGAAAGAAGTGCCGGCATGCGGCGCGCCGGTATCCGGTGACGATGGCTGGGAGATCGCCGAGCCTTCTGCCACGGGCATGCAGGCCAGCAAGCTGTGTGAGCTGGCCCGGTATCTGGACAGCTCGCCCCAGGACAACATCCATGGAGTCGTGGTCGTCCAGGATGGCCGGCTCGTGTTCGAGAAGTACCTGGATGGGGACGACCAGCGCTGGGGCGTGCAACTCGGGGTGACCAGGCACGGGCCGACCGTCCGGCACGACGTCCGGTCCGTCACCAAGAGCGTCATCTCGCTGCTGGTCGGGATCGCCATCGATCGCCAGCTCATTGCCGGCGTGGACCAGCCAGTGTTCGACTTCTTTCCCGAGTACGCCTCGCTCAGGACGCCGGAAAAGGACCGCGTCCTGCTCCGGCATCTCCTGGCGATGAGTTCCGGCCGCGCCTGGAACGAGCACCTGCCCTACACCGACCTGGACAACAGCGAGCGTCTGATGGCCGAGGCCGAGGATCCTTATCGCTACGTCCTCGAACAGCCGGTCCGGAGCCCACCTGATGTGGTCTGGAACTATAGCGGCGGCGACACGCAGCTGCTGGAAGGAATTCTGCGCGCGGTGGTGAAGCAGCCGGTCGACGAGTTCGCCGGCGAGGCGCTGTTCGCGCCGCTGGGCATCACCGACGTGGAATGGATCCGGATGCCCAATGGCCATCTGGCGGCGGCCTCCGGCCTGCGCCTGCGTCCCCGCGACATGGCGAAGCTCGGCCAGCTCTACCTCGACGACGGCAAGTGGCACGGCCGCCAGATCGTGTCTGCCACCTGGTTGCACGAATCGGCCAAGCCGCGCGTGTCCTCGTCCTATGGCTACCAGTGGTGGACCGGCCTGTCGGTGGTCGGCGAGAAGGTCGTCGAGAGGGTCGAGGCCAGAGGACTGGGCGGGCAGCGCATCTTCATCGTGCCCTCGTCCGATCTCGTGGTCGTCGTCACCGGCGGATCGTACATCAAGCGTGGCATCGAAAATGAAGGCGAGATCACCGCCGGCATCCTCGACAATTATGTGCTGCCGGCGGTGCTGGCAAATCAGGCAGCCAGACTCCCGTAGCCCAGGCTCGCCTAGCGGTCGTCCGCGGGGCCAGTACGCGTGGGCAGCCCGCCCGGCCCCGCCTTCTCCACATGACCGCCGAAGCCCAGGCGCATGGCGGAGAGCAGCTTCTCGCCGAACGTGTTCTCCTCCCGCGAGCGGAAGCGGGCGAACAGGGCGGCGGAGAGCACGTTGACCGGGACGGCCTCCTCGATGGCGGCGTTGATCATCCAGCGGCCCTCCCCGGAATCCGCGACCTCGCCGGTGAAGCTGCCGAGGTCCGGCTCCTTCGCCAGGGCCGCAGCGCTCAGGTCGAGCAGCCAGGAGGTGATCACGCTGCCGCGGCGCCAGACTTCGGCGATGTCCGCAAGGTTCAGCTCGTAGCGCTCCTCCTCGGGCAGCTCGACGCTGTTCTTGTGGCGCAGAACGTCGAAGCCCTCGGCATAGGCCTGCATCAGGCCGTACTCGATGCCGTTATGGACCATTTTCACGAAATGGCCGGAGCCGACCGGACCGGTGTGCAGGTAGCCCTGCTCGGCGTGCGGATCGAGGCCGTCGCGGCCGGGCGTGAGGGGGATGTCGCCCCGGCCCGGCGCCAGCGCCCGGAAGATCGGGTCCAGGTGATCCACGGCGTCCTTCTCGCCGCCGATCATCATGCAGTAGCCGCGCTCCAGGCCCCAGACACCGCCGGAGGTGCCGACGTCGATATAACGGACGCCCCTGAGTGTCAGGGCCTGGGCGCGGCGGATGTCGTCCTTGTAGAAGCTGTTGCCGCCGTCGATCACGATGTCGCCGGGCTCGAGCAGCTCGCCCAGGCGGGTGATCATGTGCTCGGTGACCAGGCCGGCCGGCAGCATCGACCAGACGGCGCGCGGCGGCCGGAGCTGGGCAATCAGCTCCTCCACGGAGGAACTGCCGCTGGCACCCTCGGCGACCAGAGCGTCGACGGTGACCGGCGCCATGTCGAACACGACCGCCTCATGGCCGTGACGCAGCAGCCGCCGCACGATGTTGCCGCCCATCCGGCCAAGGCCGATCATTCCGAGCTGCACGCCGTATCCTCCGTGCCAGGTCCGCCGTTTCTCTACCGGCCGCGCTGCAGCCGTCCCCGCTCTCAGCCGCCCTTCGCCACGCGGGCGATCTGCTCCTTGGCGGCTACGGCCACCTTGTCCGCGGTGAAGCCGAAATGGCTGAGCAGCGCCTTCAGCGGTGCCGACGCGCCGAACTCCTGCATGCCGATCTTGGCACCCTTGCGGCCGGCATAGCGGTCCCAGCCGATCACGGACGCCTGCTCGACGCTCACCCGCGCCTCGATCGAGGCCGGCAGCACCTCGTCCTGATAGGCCCGGTCCTGTTGCTCGAACAGTTCCCAGCTCGGCATGGAGACCACCCGGCTGCGCACACCCTCGGCACGCAGCTTCTCGTGCGCCTCGATGCAGATCTGCACCTCGCTGCCGGTGCCGATCAGGATCACCTCGGGCTTGCCGTCCTCCGGGTCGGCCATGATGTAGGCGCCGCGGGCAGTACCTTCCGCAGAGTGGTAGCGCTCGCGGTCGAAAGTCGGCAGCGCCTGGCGCGACAGGACCAGGCAGGCCGGCTGGTGGCGGAGCTTCGCGATCACCCGCCAGGCCTCGGCGACCTCGTTGGCGTCCGCCGGGCGCAGCGTGATCAGGCCCGGGATCGAGCGCAGGCTGAGCAGCTGCTCGACCGGCTGGTGGGTCGGGCCGTCCTCGCCGACGCCGATCGAATCATGGGTGAAGATCCAGACGACCGGCAGCTCCATCAGCGCGGAGAGCCGGATCGCCGGCTTCATGTAGTCGCTGAAGATCAGGAAGGTGGAGCCGTAGGCACGCAGCTTGGACAGCGCCAGGCCGTTGCAGGCCGAGCCCATCGCATGCTCGCGGATGCCGAAATGGAGATTGCGGCCGCCGGGCTCGTCCGCCTGGAGCGAGCCGGCGCCCTCGAACTTGAGCAGGGTCTTGGTCGACGGCGCCAGATCGGCGGCCCCGCCCACCAGCCAGGGCAGGTTCTTTGCCAGCGCGTTCAGGACCTGGCTGGACGAGTCGCGGCTGGCGATGCCCTTCGCGTCCGCAGGGAAGCTCGGGATGTCCCTGTCCCAGCCTTCCGGCAGCTCGCGGCGCTGCATCTGGTCGATCTGACGGGCCTCGTCGGGAAACTGCCGGGCGTAGCGGGCGAACAGCTCCTGCCAGGCAGCATTGGCCTCGCCGCCGCGCGCACCGATGCCGTTCGCGAAATGGTCGTAGACGCCGTCGGGCACCAGGAACTGGGCATCCTCCGGCCAGCCATAGGCCTTCTTGGCGCCTTTGATCTCCTCCGCGCCGAGCGGCTCGCCATGGGCTGCGGCCGTGCCGGCCTTCTTCGGCGCGCCAAAGCCGATCACGCTCCTCACGATGATCATGGTGGGCTTGTCGGTGCGGCTCTGGAAGCCGGCCAGGGCCCGGCCGAGTGCCGCGCGATCGTTCGCATCCTCGACATGCTCGACATGCCAGCCATAGCCGGCAAAGCGGGTGCCCACGTCCTCGGAGAAGGCAAGGCTGGTGCCGCCCTCGATGGTGATGTGGTTGCTGTCGTAGATCCAGCAGAGGTTGGCCAGCCGGAGATGGCCGGCCAGCGAGGCCGCCTCGGCGGATACGCCTTCCATCAGGTCGCCGTCGCCGGCCAGCGCGTAGACCTTGTAGTCGAACAGGTCGAAGCCCGGCCGGTTGTAGTGCGCAGCCAGCCAGCGCTCGGCCATGGCCATGCCGACGCTGGTGGCGACCCCCTGGCCCAATGGCCCGGTGGTGGTCTCCACGCCGGAGGTGAGGTGGTATTCCGGATGGCCCGGGCACTTGCTGTCGAGCTGGCGGAAGTTCTGGATGTCCTCCAGCGACACCGACACGCTGCCGGTCTGGTTGTAGTCGCTGTCCACCGCCCGGGTCCTGGTCAGGTGCAGCAGGCCGTAGAGCAGCATCGAGGCGTGCCCGACCGACAGCACGAATCGGTCGCGGTTCGGCCAGATCGGGTCGGCAGGATCGAAGCGCAGATGGTTCTGCCAGAGCTCGTAGGCGACCGGTGCCAGCGCCATGGGCGTACCCGGGTGGCCGGAGTTCGCCTTCTGCACCGCATCCATCGCCAGGGTGCGGATGGTGTCGATGCAGAGCCGGTCGAGGTCGCCAGGCTGTGCGCTCATCTCGATCCCACTTCCTGAAGGGAAAACCCGTAGAGGTGCTGTTCTAGCCACAGTAATGCACTACCATCAACGCAATGCGGGCGGGGAGGTTGCCTGCCGGCGGGGGCCGGGACCGGCGATGGGCGATGAACTGGCGGAGGTGGACGGCCAGAAGCGGGCAGCCGCAGCAGCGGCGGCGGCACTGGTCGAGGACGGGATGACGGTGGGGCTGGGTACCGGCTCGACCGCCGCCTTCGTGATCGCCGCCCTGATCGGGCGGGTGGCCGAGGAAGGTCTCAGGATCGAGGCGGTGCCGACCTCGGTCCGCAGTGCCAAGCAGGCGAGAGCGGGGGGGATCAGGCTGACCGATCTTGGCAGCCATCCCCGGCTGGATCTCACCATCGACGGCGCGGATCAGGTGGTGCCCGGTCGCCTCGACCTGATCAAGGGCATGGGCGGTGCCCTTTTGCGCGAGAAGATCGTGGCGGCGGCCAGCGCCCGGCTGGTGATCGTGGTAGACGGGCGCAAGCTGTCGGATCGGCTGACCCTGCCCGTGCCAGTGGAGGTGGTCGAGTTCGGCTGGCAGGCCACGGCGCGGCGGATCGCGGAACTGGGCGGGCAGCCGGTGCTGCGCGGCGGGGAGACAGCACCGTTCCGCACCGATGGCGGCAACCTCATCCTGGACTGCGCCTTTGGAACCATCGCCGATCCGTCGGGCCTGGACTGGGCGCTGAAGCTGCTGGTCGGCGTGGTCGAGACCGGGCTGTTCATCGACCGGGCCGAACGGGTGCTGGTGGCGGAGCCCGGCGGCGTGCGCACGCTGCTGCCGGCGGCGAGGACAAGAAAGGATCAGGGAACTCGATGACGAACCTCGTGGTGGTGGTGATGGGCGTCACCAGTTCCGGCAAGACCACGGTCGCCAAAGCGATCGCGGAGAAGCGCGGCTGGCCGTTCCAGGAGGGCGATGCGCTGCACCCGGAGGCGAACGTCGCGAAGATGTCCAAGGGCATCCCGCTCACCGACGAGGACCGCTGGCCCTGGCTGGACAAGGTGGCCGCGTGGATCGACGCGCGGCTGGCAGCGGGCGAATCCGGCGTGATCACCTGCTCGATGCTCAAGCGCATCTATCGGGACAAGGTGATCGGCGACCGCCAGGGCGTGCGGATCCTGTTCCTGAACGGCGAGAAGTCGCTGATCGCCGAGCGGATGGCCAAGCGCAAGGGCCACTACATGCCCACCAGTCTGCTCGACAGCCAGATCGTTACGCTGGAACCGCCAGGATCGGACGAGCGGCCGCTGCGCGTCGATATCGGGCTGGACATCGACCAGATGGTCGACCAGGCGCAACGCCTGGTCGATGCAGCCCTGCGCGAGGGCTGACCGGGCGGCGATGTGCGCGCTGCGCGAGATGCTGGCCGCCTCTTCAGCCACTGTCGGTTGTCATCGACCTGTCGCGAGGCGCCAGACGAGGAACACGGCTCCGCTCCGTCCGCTGCCACCCGTGTAGTCGCGTCCGAGAAAGTGGTGAGCTGTAGGATGTAGTTCCGGCCGGGTTCGACTGGCCGCGAACTGCGAGCCCGCGTGATCGGGCGCGTGACGGAACCGGACAGGGTGGCGGAATGTCGTCCGATTGCCACGGGTGAGCGGGCAGCGCGCCCTGCGGCTGCCCCCGGTCTGGAAGATGCGCCGGAGACTCACTATCTTATGAGTTGAATTGCCTGAGTTATCTGGAAAGGACGGGAGATCGGTGCGGATTCAGTATGGTGCGGTGCCGGTCGCCGTTCATGATGGCGAGCTCATGATCATGCTGGTGACCTCGCGTGGCGCTGGCCGCTGGATCATTCCCAAGGGCCGGCCGGAGAAGGGCGTGGCACCGCACAAGCTGGCGGCGCGCGAGGCGTTCGAGGAGGCGGGGCTGCTCGGGCAGATCGACCGTCGGCCCCTCGGCCGCTACCGCGACCTGAAGCGCCGCGCCGACGGCAACGCCATCGAGTACGAGATCGAGGTCTTCCGCCTGGACGTCCTGCGCGAGCTGTCCGAATGGCCGGAGAAGGGCCAGCGTGAGCGGCGCTGGTACTCGCTCGACGAGGCAGTGGCCAGGGCGGAGCCGGATGGGCTCGCGAACATCCTGGCGGATCTTCGGACGTGCCTGGAGCACGAGGCCGCACTATCTACCAGCCGGGCTCCTTCCGCGGCAGCGTGACCGCGGCAGCACGAGGCGCCCTTTCGGGGTGCTGTGCCCCGCTGGAGGTGGCAGGGCTTGTCGGGCAATGCACGACAGCGTTTGGTGATCGTCGTGGTGGCGGCGGCGCTGTTCATGGAAAATCTGGACAGCACCGTCCTGGTGACGGCGCTACCGACGATCGCGGCGGACTTCGGCACCGACCCGGTCAATCTGAAGCTGGCGCTCACCACCTATCTGGTCAGCCTCGCCGTGTGCGTGCCGGCCAGCGGCTGGATCGCCGACCGGTTCGGGGCGCGGCGGGTGTTCACGCTCGCGATCGTGCTGTTCTGCACCGCCTCGCTCTTATGCAGCCTGGCCGGCAGCGTGCCGGAGCTGGTGGCTGGTCGTGCCCTGCAGGGCGTAGGCGGTGCGCTGATGGTGCCGGTCGGCCGCCTCGTCATCCTGCGCCTGGTGCCCAAGCACGAGCTGGTGGGGGCCATGGCGTGGTTCACCATGCCGGCCCTGATCGGCCCGCTGCTGGGCCCGCCAGTGGGCGGCTTCATCGTCACGGTCGCCGACTGGCGCTGGATCTTCTGGATCAACCTCCCGGTCGGCGCCCTGGCGCTGGTGGCGGCCTGGTTCCTGATGCCCAGGATCGCCGCCCGGGACGTACCCCGCTTCGACCTGCGGGGCTTCGTCCTGCTGGCGGTCTGCCTAGCCTCGGTGGTGGCGGCCGAGGCCTTCTTCGGCACGGGCGACCGGCCGCTGCTCCTGGCGGGCCTCCTGGCGCTGACGGGCCTCGTCACCGGCTGGCTCTATGTCCGCCACGCACTGCGCAGTGCCCGGCCGCTGCTCGACCTCCGGCTCCTGCGGATCGACACCTTCCGCGCCGGCATGCTGGGCGGGTTCCTGTTCCGGGCCGGGGCCGGGGCCACGCCGTTCCTCTTGCCCCTGCTCCTGCAGCTGGCGCTGGGCCTGGACCCGCTCACCAGCGGGCTCACCACCTTCGCCACGGCATTCGGCGCCTTCCTGATGAAGCCGCTGGCCCGGCCGGTGCTGGACCGGTTCGGCTTCCGCCAGGTCCTGATCGTGAATGTCGGGATCAGCGCGGCCCTGCTGGTGGCACCGATCCTGTTTGGCCATGGCACGCCTTGGCTGGTGATGGTCGGCGTGCTGGTCCTGGCCGGACTCACCCGGTCGCTGCAGTTCACCTCGCTCAACACGCTGGCGATGGCCGACCTGGCCGACGAGCGGCAGAGCCAGGGGACCAGCACCGCCAGCGTGGTCCAGCAGGTTTCCGCCTCCATGGGCGTGACGATCGCGGCGGTGTCGCTGGACCTGGCCCGCTGGCTGCATGGCGCCGGGGAGCTGGGCGTCGCCGAGTTCCGGTTCGCCTTCCTGTGCGCCGGCCTGGTCGCGCTGTCCGCCCTGCCGGTGTTCCTAGCCCTTCCCGCCGATGCCGGGGCAGCGCTGGTGCGTGGCGGCATCCGCGGCCCCAACTCCGGTTCACGACCGAAGTAGCGAGCCCTCGCGCCCGGGCAGGGTGACCGCGAAGTTGCGCGGCCCCATTTCGGCGAAGAAGCGCTGGATGAGGTCGATCAGGCGGCGGACGAAGCGCGGCTTGTGGGCGCCGTAGATGTCCATGACCATGAGGGTCGGCACCGGCAGCTCGTCCAGGATCGGCCGGCGCACCAGGCCGCGCCCATCCGGCGAGGAACTGGACAGGGGCCGCATGTTGAGGACCGAGACGCCCAGGCCTGCCGCCACCGCGCTGCGCACAGTCTCATAGGTCCGGGTGCGCATCTGCACCCTCGGCTGGCGGCCGTAGAGCTCGAACACCGCCAGCAGGAAGTGCGAGGTGTGCGGCAGGTCGAGCAGGACCAGTGGCCGCTCGGCCAAGTCCATGATGCGGACGGCTGGCAGGGTCGCCAGTGGGTCGCTGGCCGGCAGGATCGCGTGGGTGGGCACGCCGCAGATCGGCGTGCAGCTCGCGGCAAAGCTCGGCCCGATGTCGTAGGCCACGGCCACGTCGACCATGCCGGCCGCCAGCCAGTCGTGCATCTCGGACTGGTTGCCGCCCATCAGCGACACTTCCACCGGTCCGACCTCGTCCAGGTAGCGGCGCACCACGCTGGTCATGAACAAGGGCCCGAACGGCTCGAAGCAGCCGATCCGCACCGTAGGCGGGGTGCCCTCGGCCAGCACGTCGATCGCGCGGACGAACTCCGCCTGGGCGGCGAGCAGCCCGCGTGCGGCGTGGAGGAACCGCTCGCCCACCGGCGTGACGGTGACGCCCCGGGCCGGGCGGCGATCGAACACCGCACCGCCGGCTGCCTCCTCCGCCCGCTCGATCGCGGCCAGGATCGAGGACTGCGAGATGGCGAGGCTGCGGGCGGCGGCCTGGATGCTGCCGAGCCTCGCGACCTCGGCGACATATCGGATCTGGCGGAGGCTGAGGCGCATGCCTTCGTCCTGGGCAGGCTCGCCGGGATGATCGCGGCCCGGGCAGATTCTGCCAGGAAATGTACAAGAACAATCTCAATTATACATTTTGTAGGGCAACGCGAAGTCGCTACCGTCCCCCCACACAAGAACGACAGGGACCGGAACCGGATGACGATGCCACGCGACCCCCTCGCCGGGGCCAGCGACCTCTGCCGGATGAGCGCTGCCGAACTGGCTGCCGGCTATGCCAAGGGCACCTTCTCCCCGGTCGACGTAGCGAAGGCCACCCTGGAGCGCGCCGAGGCGATCCAGCCCGAGCTCAACGCGTTCGCCCGGATCGACCATGAGGGTGCCCTGGCCCAGGCCAGGGAGTCGGAGCGGCGCTGGCGGGAAAAGGCGCCTTTGTCCGAGGTGGACGGCGTGCCGGCGACCATCAAGGACATCGTCTGGATGAAGGACCAGGCGGTGCGCTACGGCACGGTGTCGGTGCCGGCGGTCGAGGCCACCGAGGATGCGCCGTCGGTGGCGCGGATGCGCGCGGCGGGCCTGGTCTTCCTGGGCCTCACCACCACGCCGGAGTTCGGCTGGAAGGCGCTCACCGACAGTCCCGGCTTCGGCGTCACCCGCAATCCGCACCGGCCGGACGTCACGCCCGGCGGCTCCAGCGGCGGGGCGGCGGTGGCGGCGGCCGTGGGTGCCGGGGTGTTTCACCTGGGCACCGATGGCGGCGGCTCCATCCGGATCCCCTCGACCTTCACCGGCATCGTCGGGCTCAAGCCGAGCTTCGGCCGGGTGGCGGCCTATCCGGCGAGCCCGTTCGGCACGGTCGCCCATATCGGGCCGATGACAAGGACGGTGGCGGATGCACGAGCGATGCTGGCGGCCATGGCCGGGCCCGACCCGCGTGACTGGTACCAGCAGCCGGGCGCCTTCCCGAGCCTGACCGCGGCGGCCGAGAAGATCGCAGGCCTGAAGGTCGGCTACTGGAGCAAGCCGCCGTCCGGCAGCGTCCATCCGGAGGTGGCGGCGCGCATCGACCAGGTGGTGCAGGCGCTGGCAGCGGCGGGTGCGGAGGTCAAGCCGTTCGACCTGCCGGACGAGGACCTCCATGCGGTGTTCCAGACCTTGTGGTTCTCCGGTGCCGCGGCCAGGCGCGAGATGGTGCCAGCGGAAGGCCGGGCGAAGCACGATCCCGGCTTCCAGGCGATCGCGGAGGCGGGGCTGAAGATCCCGGCCGCCGAGTTCATCCGCGCCAGCAGCGTGCGCGCGGCGTTCGGTGCCGCCATGGATGCGGCGCTCACCCGGTTCGACGTGCTGGTCTCGCCAGGGGCGGCGATCCCGGCCTTCACCGCCGGGCTGGAAGTGCCGGAAGGCTCGGGCCTCGGCCGTTGGACCGAATGGGCCGGCTTCAGCTACCCGATCAACCTGACCCAGCAGCCGGCGGCGGTGATCCCGGCGGGCAAGACCGGGGACGGGCTGCCGATCGGGCTGCAGATCGTGGGTGCGCGCGGCCAGGACGGGCGGGTGCTGGCCGTGGCCGAGGCCTTCGAGGCGGCGGGAATCGCGAGGGGCTGATCCGTAGCAAGCGTTTCAGGGGGGAACGTCATGACGAACCGGCGTGCGTTGTTGAAGGGCTCGGCGGCACTGGGCGGTGCCGCGATGATGCTGGCCTCGATCAACCGGGAGGCGCGCGCCGAGGGCGATCCCATCCCGATCGGCTCGGCCCTGCCGCTGTCGGGTTATGCCGCCGCCGACGGCATCGAGTTCAAGAATGGGCTGGAGCTCGCCGCGGAGGAGATCAACGCGGCGGGCGGCATCCTGGGTCGGCCGATCGAGCTGCATATCGAGGACACCAAGGACATGGGGGCGGACGTCGTCACCCAGGCCATGCAGCGGCTGATCGACCGCCACGAGGTGCCGGCGATCATCAACGGCTACAACACCGGCACCAACATGGTGGAGATGGACGTCGCCGCCGACAACGACATCATCTTCAACCACTACAACACGCTGATCTCGCACAACGAGAAGTTCAAGAGCGACCCGGAGCGCTACTACAGCTGCTTCCAGGGCGACCCGCCGGAATACTACTACGGTCCCGGCTGCCTCCTGTTCCTGAGGAACCTGATCGAGACGGGGCAGTGGCAGGCCCCGAACAACAAGATCGCGATCGTGCCTTCGGCGAACGAGTACTCGATCGTCATCGCCAATGCGGTGAAGGCGCAGGCGGAGGAGTACGGCTTCACGGTCAGCCTGTTCGAGACCGTGCCGTTCCCGACCAACCAGTGGGGCCCGACGCTCGCCAAGCTGCGCCAGGACCCGCCGGCCGCGATCATCGTCACCCACTTCCTGCCGCAGGACCTGGCCCAGTTCATGGTCCAGTTCCAGACCCAGCCGATCGACGCGCTGGTCTACATGCAGTACGGCCCGTCGCTGCCGGCCTTCCGGGAGATCGGCAAGGAGGCCGTCAACGGCGTGATCTACTCGACCCTGGTGGGCTGCCTGCCGGACGAGTTCTCCGCCGCCTACCGCCAGAAGTACCGTGAGAAGTTCGGGCCGAACGCGGCCTACATCACCGGCTCGCAGACCTATGACGGGTTGTGGCACTACGCACTGTCCGCCGCGATCGCGGGTGGTCCGGGCGAGCCCTTCGACCGTGAGCAGATCGAGAAGGTCGCGGCTGCCATGCGCCGGCTGATCTATCGCGGCATGAACGGCATCTATCGCTGCGATCCCGAGGGCCAGTCCGGCTACTGCTACCCGACCCAGATCTCCGATCCGTCGCTCGGCATGCCGCACCAGTTCCTGCAGCACCAGGACCACACCACCGACCCGAAGCTGATCGCACCGGCGCTCTACGCCACCGACCAGTTCGTGCTGCCGCCCTGGATCAAGGCCTGATCCGGGCTGTCCGCCGATGACCGGCCCGGATTCTGCCCTGCTCGTCTGCGAGGGGGTGAGCAAGCATTACGGCTCGCTGAAGGCCGTGGACGGGCTGTCGCTTTCGGTTCGGCCGGGCGAGGTGCTGGGCATCGGCGGGCCGAACGGGGCCGGCAAGACCACGCTGTTCGACGTGATCACCGGGATCGCACCGGCCACGCATGGCCGGGTGCTGGTGCAGGGCGTGGACGTCACCCGGGCATTGCCGGACCGGATCTGTCAGATGGGACTGGTGCGGACCTTCCAGCTCAATGCCGCCTTCGACAGCTTGAGCGTGCGGGACAACATCCAGCTCGCCGCCTATTTCGGCAAGGCGCGGCGCGGGCTTCCGGGCTTCCGGTTCGGGCCGGGGGCACTCCGG
>NZ_DATMFZ010000369.1:0-4385 GCF_035556675.1 Geminicoccus sp.
TCACCACCGAGATCGACCGGGTGCTCCGGGACGACCGGGTCGAGGCCGTGCTTCTCCTCACCCCGCCGGCCAGCCATGCCGAGCTCGGTGCGGCCGTGCTGGCAGCGGGCCGCAACCTCCTGATCGAGAAGCCGGTCGGCCTCGACACGGGTACGGCCGTAGCGCTGGCCGAGCAGGCGGCGCGGGTGGGCCGTCAGGTGGGCGTGGTGCTGCAGCACCGCTTCCGCCCGGCGGCGCAGGCGCTGGCGGCCGCCATTGCCGGTGGCGGGCTCGGACCCCTGTGCGCCGGCCAGTGCCAGGTGCCGTGGTGGCGCCCCCAGGCCTATTACGACGAGCCCGGGCGCGGCACCCTCGCCCGGGATGGCGGCGGCGTGCTGCTCACCCAGGCGATCCACGTCCTGGACGTGTTCCGCGCCCTGGTCGGCACGGTCGACGTCCAGGCGTCGATCGTCACCACCACCGGCCTGCACCGCATGGAAAGCGAGGACCATGTGGTGGCGCTGGCCAGGCTGGGCGAAGCCAGCGCCCCGGGCACGATCCTCGCCAGCACCGCCTGCTATCCGGGCTTTCCCGAACGGATCGAGCTGGTGTTCCGCCATGCCACCGCGCGGCTGGAGGGCGGTTGCCTCGACCTGTACCATCATGATGGCCGCCATGAGCAGTTCGCCGGTGCTGTCGCCAGCGGCGGCGGCGCCGATCCCATGGCGTTCAGCCACGAGGCCCACCGCGCGCTGATCGCCGACTTCCTGGATGCGCTGGACGAAGACCGGGTGCCAAGGGTGGGCCTGCCCGACCTGATCGCCACCCGCCGCCTGATCGACGCCCTGCTCCGGCCGTGACGGCGGACAGGATTCCGGCCAGAATGAGCGGCACCGTCTCGGGTTCGTTTCGTAAATTCCGCATCGTCCCCTGTGCCTCACCGCTTGGTCACGAGCGACGTCACCGCCCCCGACTCTAGCAGATTCTGGGCCTGCTTTCCCAGGAAGCCGCAGTGCAGCGTGTGAACTGAGCCTGCGTGTCGTCGCTCACGACGCCGGGCCGCTCGCCAACCCGAGACGGGATGCCGGCAACGCGCGCCGCCGTCCGAAAAGCCCTGGCCTCTCGTCGAGCACCATGCTCTGGTCCGGCGCATGGAATTCAGCCTGCCCATCGGTGACCGCACCATCCGCTTCGACTGCCCGAACGACACCGTGCTCGGGCGGGCGAAATGGCTCCTGCAGAAGGAGCCCGGCACCATCGCCTGGCTGGACCGGATGGCGCCGGACGAGGTGCTGTGGGACATCGGCGCCAATATCGGCGTCTATGCCCTCTATGCCGCGATCATCCGGGGCTGTCGGGTGCTGGCGTTCGAGCCGGCTGCCGCCAACTATTTCGGCCTGAACAGCAACATCGTGCTGAACGGGATCGACGGGCAGGTGCAGGCCTACTGCCTGGCGCTGGACCGGGCAGCCAAGCTGGATGCCATGCAGATGCGCGACCACCTGGTCGGCACGGCACTGCACACGTTCGGCGAGGCCAGGGACTACAAGGGCGAGTGCTTCACCCCGGCCTGGCGCCAGGGTGCCATCGCGCTGTCGATCGACATGCTGGTGGACGCGTTCGGCGCCACCTTCCCCAACCACGTCAAGATCGACGTGGACGGGCTCGAGACCGCGGTGGTCCAGGGCGGGGCGCGGACCTTCGCCGACCCGCGCCTGCGCTCCGTGCTGGTCGAGGTCGACCTGAACGACCAGCGCGAGGTCGGGCAGATCGCACAAGTCCTGGAAGCGGGCGGACTGGTGCGCGATGACGATGTGCCGGGCAACCATGTCCGTGCCGTCGAGGGCACCCGGATCTTCAACCTGGTCTACCGGCGGGCCGGCAGCGCCGCCACGGGACCCCGTCCGGCCTGAGCCAAGGGTTTCCAGGAAGGAGATGCACCTTGCCGGCGACGATCCGTCCCTATGCACCAGGGGATGCGCAGCTGCTGGCCGCGCTCTATCTGCGCTCGGTCCGTGAGCTGGGGTCGCGCGACTACTCGGCGGCGCAGGTGGCGGCCTGGGCATCGCTCTGCCCTTCTCCGGAGCGGCTGCATGCGCTCAGCGGCGACGGGCGCACGCGATTGGTCGCGGTGGATGGGGCCGACCTGCCCGTCGCGTTCGCCGACCTGGAGCGGGACGGCCATATCCACTTCTTCTATGCCGCACCGGAGGTGGCCGGGACCGGGGTTGCCCGGCTTCTCTATGCCGAGCTGGAGCAGGTGGCCCGGGCGCAGCATCTGACCCGGCTCCATGCCGAGGCCAGCGAGCGGGCGCACCGGTTCTTCCTGCGCCAGGGCTTCGAGATCACCGCGCGGCGGGAGTTCAGCGTCGCCGGCGTGCCGATCCACAACTATGCGGTGGAGAAGCGGCTGGACGAAGCGGCGGCTGCGCCGGCGGGTGGCCGGCCCTAGAGCGCGTCCTCCTCCTTGTCGCGGTGCAGGGCGCGGCGCTCCATGCACTTGTCGAACTCGTAGGTGTCGGGCGGGAAGCCTTCGCGCACGCAGGCCTTGTGGTCCTCGCGCGCCTCCGTGCGGGCGTTGCAGCCGACGAGCGGCAGGGCCAGCAGGGCGAGCAGCAGGATCCGGGCAGGCATGGGCGACTTCCTCCAGAGGAGCAGGGACCCGTGTTCAGGCCCGGCCGGATCGGACTATGAATGCCGGAGCCGGGTCGGCAAGGTGTGTCGCCGTCGCGCCCGGTGCCACGGGACGGCATCAGCCATCTTTCGTGGCCGGCCTGCAGGAGGAAGCGCGCGCGATGAGCCTGGTCGACAGCAGCGGGGCGCCGACCCTCGCCGACATCATCCACCCGACCGACCTCACCCTCCTGAGCGAGACCGCGTTCGCTCATGCGCTGGCCCTGACCCTGGCCTGCAAGGGCCATCTCGCCATCGTCCATGCCGGGGACCCGGAGGCCGACCAGGACCCGGACTGGACCGGCTTTCCCGGCGTGCGGTCCTTGCTGTCGCGCTGGGGCCTGGTCGACCGGGCGACGCCGCGCAGCGCCATTGCCGATGCGCTGGGCATCCGGGTGTCGAAGAAGCTGGTGCCCGGCAGCGACCCGGTGGCAACGCTGGAGCAGTTCGTGGACGAGCATGGCTGCGACCTGCTGGTGCTGGCGACCCGCGCCCGGGATGGCCTGGCGCGGCTGCTGAGCGGCTCGGTCGCCGAGGAACTGACGCGCCGCACGGATGTCCCGGCCCTGTTCCTGCCGCCTGAAGGGCAGGGCTTCGTCGATGCCGGCACCGGCCGGGCGCGGCTGCGCAACCTCCTGGTGCCGGTGGACCACGCGACCCCGCAGCACGAGGCGGTCGAGACCGCGTTCGGCCTGGCCGACCTGCTGGGCTGCCCGGACGCGCTGGTCCACTTGCTCCATGTCGGCCCGGCCGACCGGGCGCCCACCGTGGCGGTGGCACCCGGGCAGGAGCAGAGGCTGCGCCGGGCGAGTGCCGAGGGTGCCGTGGTGCCGGGTATCGTCGCCACGGCCGGGCGGCTCGATGCCGACCTGATCGTGATGGCCACCCATGGCCATGACAGCTTCCTGGACGGGCTGCGCGGCAGCACCACCGAGCAGGTGCTGCGCCAGGCCGGCCGGGCGGTGCTGGCCCTGCCGGTGCTGTAAGCGGGACGCTGCGGAACGCGGCCCTGCCTGGACGGTTGCCTCGCCAGGCCCGGTGCGGCCGAGCCGCCGGCCGGGGATCTGGCAGAGGAGGCAGCCCATGTATCTTGCCCGGTTCTCCTATGACGTCATGCCGGTGGATCGCCAGCGGGCGATCGAGTTCATCCAGCGCGAGCTGGAGGCCGCGCGGAAGAACGGGCTGAACGCGCGCCTCCTGATCCCGCTGACCCGCGGCCCGGGCGGGCCGGCGCTGCAGTTCGAGGTGGAGCTGACCAGCCTGGACCAGCTCGACCAGTTCCGCAGCCGCGGGGTCCACTCGGACCAGGAAACCGGCGACTGGATGCATGCCTTCAGCGAGATCCTGACCGCACCGCCCGAGGTCGAGCTGCTGCGCGTGGGCTAGACCGGCCGGCATCGCCAGCGCTAGTCGGTCGCCTGGCCGGGAAGCGGCCGGCCGGGAGAGGAGACGCGTGATGGACCCATTCTCGCTGGCGGGACGGACCGCCCTGGTGACGGGCGGCAGCCGGGGGATCGGCGGGGCGATCGTCGAGCTGTTCGCCCGGCACGGTGCGAAGCTGGCCTTATGCCATTACGGCGACGAGACGGGTGCCGAGACCCTGTGCCGGAAGCTGGCGGGCCAGGGCTTTCAGGCTTCGGCCACCGCCTGCGACGTGGCGAACGAGGACGAGGTGGCGGCGCTGGCGGCCTGGGCGCGGGCCGAGCTGGGCCAAGTCGACATCCTGGTCAACT
>NZ_DATMFZ010000370.1:0-18696 GCF_035556675.1 Geminicoccus sp.
CGACCCCTACCAGGATACGCCGCTGAACCCGGGCGACCTCGTCGGGCTCACCGCGCTGCTGGAGCGGCTGCGCGGCAGCGAGATCGCGGTCGACACCGACTATGGCGAGGAACCCCTGGTCGGGCGGATCGTCGCCGTCGACCGGCGCACCGAGGGTCAGGACGGTACGCTGGTCGAGCGCCCCTGGCTGGTCCTGTCCAGCCTGGACGGACTGGTCTCGGTGGAACTCGGCGACGTGGAGGCGATCCGCCTGGAGGACGAGGCCGCCCAGCGGGCCCTCGACCGGGTGCTGGAGCGCAGCGTCCAGGCGCGCAGCGACGAGCGGCGCACGCTCACGATCCATACCGACGCGCCGGAAGGCACGGCGCTCGGCCTGGGCCTGCTCGTGCCAGCACCGGTCTGGAAGCCCACCTGGCGGCTGCTCCTGCAGGACGGCGGGGCGCGCCTTCAGGGCTGGGCGGTGGTGGAGAATCGCACCGGCCAGGACTGGCACGATGTCCGGCTGACCCTGGTGGACGGCGATGCCACCACGCTGCGCCAGGACCTGACCCGCACCTGGTTCCGCGAGCGGCCGAGCGTGCCGGTGCTGCCTGAAGAATTCGAGGGCCAGCCGCTCACCAGGCAGAAGGCAGCGCCCCCGGGCAGGCCCCTGTCTGCCGACATGATGATGACCGAAGCCTTCGCCCCCGCCCCGGTGGTCGAGGCCGATGAGAGCGAGAGCGACCTCGCGACCAGCTTCACGATCGAGGCGCCGGTCGAGGTGGCCGACGAAAGCAGCCTGATGGTGCCGCTGGTCGACCGCACGGTGGCCGCGGCCAGGGTGGCGCTGGTGCCGGCGGATGGTGGCGGCGGCGCTCCGGAGGCGACGATCCGGCTCGACAACGATACCGGCGTCAGCCTGCCGCGCGGCATCGTCACCGTGATGGACGAGACGGCGCCGGTGCCCACCCATCTGGGCGACGCGGTGCTGCCGGCCACGCCCGCCGGTGCCGAACGGCACCTGAGCTTCGGCCAGGACCGCAAGATCCGCTACGACCTGACCGAGGATGCCAAGCGCGAGGTGAGCGAGCTGGTGGTGGCGGACGGGATCGCGACGTTGCGGGTGGCCGAGCGCCACGAGCGGCGCTGGCGCTTTCAGAGCGAGGACGACCAGCCGCGCCTGCTGGAGGCGCAGGTCCGGGCGGAGCCGGGCGTGCAGCCGGTGACGCCCAAGGATCTGCAACGCGAGGACGGGTTCTGGTATGTTCGCGGCGAACTGCCGGCCAGGGGCACCGCCACGTTGGCGCTGGTGACCGAGCGGCCGGGCGAGGAGCGCCTGGTGCTGACCGACGAGGATGCGCTGGACACCGTGCTGGCTGCGCGCGGCTTGGCCGTGCCCGACGCGTGGCGGCCGAAGATCGACGAGATTTCCGCCCTGGCAGCCCGGCGCAGTGCGGCGGAGCAGGATCTGGCCACGCTCGCGGACGAGCGGGAGGCGATCACCGCCGAGCAGGATCGCATCCGGGCCAATCTCGAGGCGATCGCCGAGCCCGGGTCGTTGCGCCGACGCTGGCTGAACGAGCTGGGCCGGCAGGAGGACCGGCTGGCGGAGCTGGCACAGCAGCGGGGCGAGGCCACCCGGGCGCGCGACGAGGCGGTGCGCCAGCTCCGGGCGCTGGCTGCCGAGCTGCGCCGATGAGTGGCGCGCCCCGCTCCGACCGGCTCGGGCTGGTGCGCGATGCGCTGGCCGACAGCGACGTGTTCGGGGCGCTCTATGAGGAGGACATCGAGAAGCTGATGCCGCTCGGCCGCCTGGTCCACGTGCCGGCCGGCCGGATGGTGTTCCAGAAGGGTGACCCCGGCGACTGCCTGATGATCGTGGTGTCCGGGCGGATCCGGATCGGCACGGTCGGGCTGGACGGCCGCGAGGTCATGCTGAACCTGGTCGAGACCGCCGAGGTGTTCGGCGAGATCGGCGTGCTGGACGGCAAGCCGCGCTCGGCGGATGCGGCAGCACTCAACGACTGCGAGCTGTTCGTGCTCGACCGCGCCCGGATGATGGAATTCCTGGAACGCCACCCCGACGTGGCGGTCCGCCTGATCGGCATCCTGTGCGAGCGGCTGCGCCACTCCACCGAGCTGATCGAGGACACCATGCTGCTCGGCATGGAGCAGCGGGTCGCCAAGACCCTGCTGCGGATCGGCCGGCGCTACGGAATCGAGCGCAACGGCATCGTGCGCATCGAGAATGGCCTCAGCCAGCGCGACCTGGGCTCGTTCGCGGGTCTCGCCCGCGAGAACGTCAACCGGCAGATGCGCAGCTTCAAGGAGCGCGGCCTGATCGAGGTCGAGCACGGAGTGATCATCCTGAAGAACCTGCCCGCTCTGCAGGCCATCGCCACGCCGTCGGGAGACAGTATCGGCTAGCCAGGCCTGGTGGCTCGCCTGCCTTGGCGGGGCAGCCCCGCCAAGTTCCGCCGAAGCTTGGTGGATGCCGTCTGCGCTCTCGGGTATGCGGCAGGTTTTCCCTTCTCCCAGGTGCCTTATCTTGAGGCCGAGGCCATCCGGGTGTCTTATGCACTGGCGGAATAACGGCGCCAGTCGAGCCGGATCAGTCATGAACATGCTCAGATGGATAGGTCGTGATCCCGTTTGGCAGGAGCGCATCGCCCGGTTGATCGCGGCCTGGATGGGCCTGCTGCACCGCACCGTCCGGATGGAATTCGACGCGCATCCCGAGACACGACGGATCATGACCGGCGACGAGGGCGTGGTCGCCGGGTTCTGGCACGGGCGCCTCCTGTTCATGCCGCTGCTCTGGCGGGGCGTCGTGCAGGAAGCGGGCATGGATCCGGCGACCCCCTGCTACACGCTGAGCAGCCCGCACCGCGACGGCGCGATCATGGCGCGTACGCTGCGGCTGCTCGGCCTGAAGCCCATCATCGGCTCGAGCGGCCATGGCGGGACCGAGGCGTTTCGCGAGATTCGCCGCGTGCTGACGGCCGGCGGCCGGATCGGGCTCTCGGTCGACGGCGGCAAAGGCCCGCGTCAGCGAATCCAGAGCGGGATCCTGCTGCTGGCGAAGCACTCGGGCTGCCCGCTGGTCCCGGTCACCGGCTCCTGCCGCTGGGGCATCCAGGCAGGCAGCTGGGACCGGATGCTGATCCCGGCTCCGTGGACGAAGGGCATCCTGATGCTGGGTGCTCCGATCCAGGTGCCGAAGAACGCCGATCGAGACGAGCTCGCGCGGCTGCAGCAGCAGTACGAGGATGCCATGAACCTGTTGATGGACGAGGCCGACCGCCGCTGCGGCCGGATCCCGACACCGCCTTCGGCGCGACGCCCGCCACAGAGGACAGGGATTGGCGAGCGGCCGGCACCGCACCGCCCGGCGGAATGAACGCGTTGCAACTTCTGCTTGTTCTACCTGTCGGTTGCTACGGCCATGCCGAGCCGGCCATTTCGATATTCTCAATCTATTCAGTGTTGTTCATGCTGTTCATCTCTTTGCGGAACCCCTGCTCCGGCGGCCTGTTCCCGCTCCGTTCGAGCGCCGACCGCGGCGCGTTCAACTCGGACCAGCAGGAGTGGCAAGAACCATGCGCGCGCTGCGTTGGCACGGCAAACACGACATCCGCTGCGACACGGTACCGGATCCCAAGATCGAGGACCCGCGGGACGCGATCATCAAGGTGACGAGCTGTGCCATCTGCGGCTCCGACCTCCATCTGTTCGACGGCTTCATGCCCGGCATGGAATCCGGCGACATCATGGGCCACGAGTTCATGGGCGAGGTCATGGAGGTGGGCTCGGGTGCGAAGGACTCGCTGAAGGTCGGCGACCGCATCGTCGTGCCGTTCACCATCACCTGCGGCGAGTGCGAGCAGTGCCGGCGCGGCAACTTCTCGGTGTGCGAGCGCTCCAACCGCAACAAGGACGTCGCCGACAAGCTGTTCGGGCACACGACGGCCGGCCTGTTCGGCTACACCCACCTGACCGGCGGTTATCCCGGCGGCCAGGCCGAGTACGTGCGGGTTCCGTTTGCCGACAAGACCCACGTGAAGATCCCGAGCGGGCTCACCGACGAGCAGGTCCTGTTCCTGGGCGACATCTTCCCGACCGGCTGGCAGGGCGTGGTCCAGTGCGACGTCCAGCCGACCGACACGGTGGCGATCTGGGGCTGCGGCCCGGTCGGCCAGTTCGCGATCCGCAGCGCCGTGCTGCTGGGTGCCAGGCAGATCATCGCGATCGACAACGTCCCTGAGCGCCTCGCCATGGCGCAGGCCGGCGGGGCGATCACGATCAATTTCGACGAGGAAAGCACGGTCGAGCGGCTGAACGAGCTCACCCAGGGCAAGGGGCCGGAGAAGTGCATCGACTGCGTGGGCATGGAAGCCCATGCGACCGCCACGCTGGATTCGATGTACGACCGCGCCAAGCAGGCCCTCATGCTGGAAAGCGACCGGGCGCACGTGCTGCGCGAGATGATGTATGTCTGCCGGCCGGCCGGCACCATCTCGGTCCCGGGTGTCTATGGCGGCCTGATCGACAAGGTCCCGTTCGGCATGGTCATGAACAAGGGCCTGACGATCCGCACCGGCCAGACCCATGTGAACCGCTGGACCGAGGACCTGCTGCGCCGGATCGAGGAAGGCCAGATCGACCCCAGCTTCGTCATCACCCATACGGTCGGACTCGAGCAGGGACCGGAGATGTACAAGACGTTCCGCGAGAAGCAGGACGGCTGCATCAAGGTCGTGCTCAAGCCGTGAGGAGCGACGTCATGCTTCAGCGTCATAGCGGATCCTCCCAGCAGATGATCTCGCGAGATTCCGCGCGCGGCCTGGCCCAGGGGCTCGGCTGGTTCAGCATCGGGCTGGGCCTGGCGGAGCTCCTCGCACCGCGCCAGCTGTCCCGCTCCCTCGGCATGGAGGAGCAGAGCGGCCTCATCCAGGCCTATGGCGTGCGCGAGATCGCGACCGGCATCGGCATCCTCGCCTCGCGGGACCCGACGCCTTGGGTCTGGGCGCGGGTCGGCGGCGATGCGCTGGACCTGGCGACCCTGGCGCCCGCCGTCCCGGACAACCCGCAGAAGGGCAACGTCCTCGTGGCGATGATGGCCGTGGCCGGCGTGACCGCGCTCGACCTGATCTGCGCCCAGCAGCTCAGCACGGCCCGGCAGCAAGCGGAGCGCGAGGAGCGGCTGCGCTACCTGCCCGACTACAGCAACCGGAGCGGCATGCCGCGCGGGGTCGAGCAGATGCGGGGTGCCGCCCGCCAGGACTTCGAGATGCCGCGCGACATGCAGACCCCGGAGGCGCTGCGCCCCTGGACGGATGGCAGGCCCGGGCAGGCAGGGGTCGGCACGGCAACTTCTGGTACCGGGACCACGGCGACCAGGACCCACCACGCAGCCGCTGCCCCCTCGTCCTCGAACCTGAAGCCGCAGCTTTCCAGCGCGCAGGTCGTGCGGACCGCTGCCGATCAGGTCGGGGCGGCGAAGGATCGCTAGGGGAGTCGGCTGGCCCGGCGGGTGAGGCAGGTGCGACTGCGTTCCGAGGCGCGGGTCAGACGGCCACGAACGGCCGCCAGTAGTCCGCGGACTGCCTGAGTGCTTCGATCACCGTGCTGTCGGTGGGCTCCCGCTCGCGGAACGAGAACTCGAACACCAGCTCGTTGTCCGTGCCGCCGCCCTTGCGGATCGCCTCCAGGAGCGGCTCAGGGGTGATCCGGCCCTTCGCGTTGTTCTCCGGCGTGAACGGCCGGTGCCCGCCCTTGTCCATCGAGCTCTGCTTGATGTGGATCACCGGGCTGTCCGCCGCCAGCGCCTCGGCGATGGCATAGGGGTCGTAGTCGCGCGGGTCCTGCGAGGTCACGTCGCCATGGTCGATGTCGGCGCAGATCTTGAAGGGCAGCGGCATGTCCTCCGACACCAGCGCCTGGATCCGCCGGGTCTCGGGCAAAGTGTGGCCGAACTCGCGGCGGATCGACATGTGCTCCCACATCAGGAATCCGAGCCCGCGCTCCTTGGCGCGGTGAGCGAGATCCCGCCAGTCGTCGATCACCCGCTGCAGCACCGCCTCGCGCCGCGCCGGGTCGGCGTCGTCGGCATAGGTCATGATCGCCAGCAGCGTGCCGGTGCCCTGTGCCCCCAGGTCGGCCGAGATGTCGATCCAGGTGGCCAGCCAGTTCTTCCACCAGGCCCGCACCTCCGGGTCGGGATGGCCCAGATGGTTCACCCGCGTATAGGCGCCTGAAAAGGTGGTGCTGATCTTCGCCCCGTTCTCTTCCAGCGCCTTGTTGTAGCGCTTGACGAAGCTCGCCTGCAGGGGTGCCGGCCAGGACGGGTCCAGGAACTCGGGCGTGAGCTGGATCCGGCTCATGCCGATGTCCTGGGCGATAGTGCCGACCAGAGCCTCAGGCTCGACGATGCGGTTGATCGCGAAGTTGGTGTTCAGCCCGAGCGTGAAGCCCATCTCTCGCCTCCGTTGTCCCGCCTGCCGCCGGTGCCGGCCGACATTTCGATGGCGCATCCCGGTCCGCCGGGCAAGCACTGGCTGGCTGGCGCAGCCGGTGGGCGCGATCGCTGCTTGACAGTTCATGATGGCGGCGACCTTCATGCGCCCAATCGCGCACTGCCATGGGTGCGCCAACAATGTTCCAGGGTTAGGTTCGTCATACAGATGGCCAGCAGCTCGATCACGGCCTCCGCCGTGTCCCGCCGACATTCATGGCTGCCACGCTGGCTCACCGCGGAATCGGCGCTGCCTTGGCTCACGCCGGTCATCGCTCTGCTGCTGGCATTCGGGGTCTATCCCCTCCTCTACGCCGTCTGGCTGAGCCTGCAGGAGCGCTCACGGGTCACCCGGCAGTTCGAGTTCGTGGGCCTCAAGCAGTGGGGCATAGCCCTTACCGACCCGCGCACCTGGGACAGCTTCCAGGTGACCCTGACCTACACGCTGGTCTGCCTGGTCGTGCAGGTCGTGCTCGGCATGGCGATCGCCTTGCTGCTCGATACCGAGCGACGCGGTTACGGCCTGTTGCGCTCGCTCATGATCCTGCCGCTGGTGGTGCCGCCCGCCGTCACCGGCCTGATGTTCCTCCTGATGGAGGATGCCCAGTTCGGCGTGCTGTCCTATTATCTCAAGCAGCTGGGCATCATCGACCCGGACAACCCGCTGCTGGCCAACAACAGCACCGCGCTGATCGGCGTGATGCTGGCCGACATCTGGCAGTGGACGCCGTTCATGGTGCTGATCTTCCTGGCGGGCCTGCGGGCCTTGCCCAAGGAGCCCTACGAGGCGGCGGCGATCGACGGCGCCTCGGCGTTCCAGGCCTTCCGCCTGATCACCCTGCCGCTGCTCAGCCGGGTGATCGCGGTCGCGGTGCTGCTCCGCTCGATCGACCTGTTCCGGGTCTATGACTATATCTACGTGATGACCAGCGGCGGTCCCGGCACCCAGACCGAGACCTTGAGCTTCTATGCCGGCCGGCTGTTCACCCTGGCGAACTTCCCCTACGCCGCGACGCTGGCCCTGATCGTGCTGATCTCGCTGAACATCATAGCGGCCGTGTTCATCAAGCTGTTCAAGGTGCGGTTCTGATGCGTAGCAACCCGGCCCTGGGCATCCTGCGCGACGTCTGCGCGTGGGCGATTGTGCTCCTGTTCGTGTTCCCGATCTTCTGGTGGATCCTGGCGTCGTTCAAGCCGTACACCGCGATCTTCAACACCACGCCGGTCTACTGGGGCTTCGAGCCGACGCTGGACAACTACCGGGTGACGCTGGGCGGCGTGTCCCGCCTTTCGCTGATCACGGACGAGGGCGCGGCCGGCACGGTCGCGGGCGGCGGCAGCTCCTATTATTCGATCCCGTCCATCATCGACAGCGTGATCGTGGCGCTGGGCTCGACCGTGCTGGCGGTGGTGCTCTCGACCCTGTGCGCCTACGGCCTCTCGCGCTTCCGCTTCCGGGGCCAGCAGAACTTCGTGTTCTGGATCCTCTCGCAGCGCATGATGCCGCCGATCGCGATCGCGATCCCGATCTTCTTCATGTTCCGCGACCTGGGCCTGCGCGACAGCCATGTGGGCCTGATCCTGGCGCATACGCTGATCAACCTGCCGATCGCCGTCCTGCTCATGAAGAGCTTTCTGGACGACGTGCCGGTCGACCTGGATCAGCAGGCGATGATCGACGGGGCCACCCGCTGGCAGACCTTCTGGCTGGTGGTGATGCCGCTGGTCAAAGGCGGGCTCGCCGCCACCGCGGTGTTGTGCTTCATCTTCTCCTGGACTGAGTTCCTCTTGAGCCTGCAGCTCACCACCCAGATCCGCACGATCCCGGTGAAGATCTCGACCTTCGTCACCTCGACCGGCACCGAGTGGGGCTTCATCACGGCCCTCGGCAGTGCTGCCCTGGTACCGAGCTTCATCTTCATCGTGCTTGTGCAGAAGCACCTGGTGCGCGGCCTGACGCTGGGCTCTCTCAAGGACTGAGCCAGGCAGGCCATCGACGATTTTTTCGAGGGAGGTAGAACAATGAGTTTCAGAGAACACGACCGCAAGACCTTCATCGCCGACACGTGCGGCGACTATGCGTCCCGGCGGATCAGCAAGCGCGAGTTCATCCGCAAGCTCGGCATTGCCGGGGTCGGCCTGTCCGGCTTCGGTGCGGCCATGCTGGGCGGCGGCCGCCCGTTCCGCGGCCTGGACTTCGGCAACCCGGCCTTCGCCCAGACCGGGCCGGACGAGGCCATGATGCAGTGGCTTTCCGAGGTCGGTAAGCCGTTCGCCGGCACCACGATCCGCTACACCTCGGAGGCCACCCCGCCGACCATCGTGGCCAACCAGCTCGCCAAGGAAGAGTTCACCAAGGCGACCGGCATCAATGTCGAGATCGAGATCGTGCCGCTGGAGCAGGTCCTCCAGAAGGCGACCCTCGACATCCAGGGCCAGGTCGGCACCTACGACCTCTATTATCTCGACCAGTCCTGGATGGCGACCTTCTCCCAGGACATGGAGGATCCGCGCGAGTACTACGACGCGCATCCCGACATCGCGATGCCGAACTTCGACTGGGATGACTTCAGCAAGCCCTTGCTGGAAGGCATCTCGATGTTCGACGGCAAGCTCGTCTCGATCCCGTTCGACATCCCGATCTTCATCCTGATGTACCGGCGCGACCTGTACGAGAAGCACGGGCTGAAGGTGCCGGCCGACCTCAACGAGTACATGGCCAACGTGAAGGCCATCCAGGAGGCCGAGAAGGGCAACGGCATCTACGGCACCACCGGCCAGCTGCGCTCGGGCCATTACAGCCTGGAATGCGACTGGACCGCCTGGCTGTGGGGCAATGGCGGCTCGATCTACGACAAGGACGGGATGTTCACCGGCGGCGACGAACAGGGCATCAAGGGCCTGGAGTATCTCATGGAGATCTCCAAGAACTGCCCGCCCGGCGCGCTGACCTGGACCTGGGACGGCGAGGGCCAGTCCGTGGCGCAGGGGCTGGCCGGCCAGGTGATCACCTGGGGCGAGTATTTCCCGAGCTTCGACGGTGCCAACAGCAAGGTCGTGGGCCTGATGGAGGCGGCGCCCCCGCCCAAGGCGATCTCGCTGCGCTCGCCCGACCAGTGCGGCTTCAACGAGATCCCGAATGTCGGCCACCAGGGCGGCTCGGGCCTCGGCCTGTCGCGCTACTCGCAGAACCAGGAAGCGGCCTTCATCTTCATGCAGTGGGCCTGCTCCAAGGACGTGGTCGGCCGCGGCTCGGTGCTGGGCGGCGGCGCCTCGCCGGTCCGGCTCTCGGCCTTCACCGACCCGCGCACCCTGGCGGCCGCCAAGGTCGGCCCCGGCACCACCCGGCACTTCCCGGCGGTCGAGGAGACCATCAACACCATGATGGGCTCCGAGCCGGACTTCCCGGCCTGGGCCGAGCTGTCGAACAACACCATCCCCGTGGAGCTCGGCAAGTTCCTGACCGGCCAGTTCAAGACCCCGCAGGAATGCATGGACGCGATCAAGCCGGTGGCCGACGAGATGGCGGCACCGTTCCGCAAGGCATGACCCGGCGCTAAAGCCTGGTCTAGAGAGTGGCGGGGCAGCGATGCCCCGCCATTTTACTGAGAAGCAAGAAGACCCCTGGCACCATGACCGAACCGCTCGTCATCGGCATCGACAGCAGCACCACGGCGACCAAGGCGATCGCCTGGGACCGCTCCGGCCGGGCGGTGGTGGAGGGCCGGGCCCGGCTGGCCATGGCCAACCCGCGGCCCGGCTGGTTCGAGCAGGATCCGGAAGACTGGTGGCAGGCGGCCGTCGAGACGATCCGGCAGGTGACGGCCAGCGTGGCGCCCGAGCGGATCGAGGCGCTGGCGATCGCCAACCAGCGCGAGACCTTCGCCGTGCTGGACCGGCGCGGCCAGGCGCTGCGGCCGGGCATATTGTGGCTGGACGAGCGCAGTGGCGAGGATGTCCGCCTGCTGGTCGAGCGGCACGGCGTCGAACACATTCGACAGATCACCGGCAAGACGCCGGACCCCACCCCGGCCCTGTATGGCCTGTCCTGGCTCGGACGAAACGAACCCGAGACGCTGGCCGCCACCGCCCATGCCGTCGATGTCCACGGCTTCCTGGTGCACCGGCTGACCGGCGAGCGTGCCACCTCCTGGGCCTGCGCCGATCCGCTGGGCGTGTGGAACATGGCGGAGCGGCGCTATGCCGATGAGTTGCTGACGCCGCTGGGCCTGGGTCCCGACCGCTTCTTCGCCGCCCGCCAGCCGGGCACGGTGCTGGGCCGGCTCACGGAAGAGGCGGCGGCCGCCACCGGGTTGCGCCCCGGCACGCCGGTGGTGGCGGGCGCCGGCGACGGCCAGGCAGGCGGGCTCGGCTGCGGGGTGATCGCCACCGGCCGCGCCTACTGCAATCTCGGCACCGCCACCGTGTCCGGCGTCTGGGCTGGCCGCTACATGGTCGATGCCGGCTGGCGGACCATGAACTCGGCGTCGGGCGAGGGCTTCATTAACGAGCTCTGCCTGCGCACCGGCACGTTTCTGACCGACTGGTTCGTGTCCAGCCTGTTCGGCCTGGACGGCGCCGCCGATCCGGAAGCCTATCGCCGCCTGGAGGCCGAGGCCGCCGCCCTGCCGGTGGGCGCGGACGGCCTGCTGCTCACCCCCTGGTGGCTCGGCAGCATGACCCCCTACTGGGACAATGATGCCCGCGGCGTGATGATCGGCCTGTCCGCCGAGCATGGCCGCGGCCATTTCTACCGGGCGAAGATGGAAGGCATCGCGCTGGAGCAGGCTCTGGGCATCGGCAAGATCGAGGCGGCGTTGGGCGTGCCGGTCAGCGAGATCGTGGCGATCGGCGGCGGCTCACGCTCCGATCTCTGGTGCCAGATCCTGGCCGATGCGGTCGGCCGCCCGGTGCTGCGCTCCTCGACCGTCGAGGCGTCCAGCCTGGGTGCCGGCATCTGTGCCGCGGTCGGGGCCGGGTGGTTCTCCGGCATGAACGAGGCCGCCACCGCCATGGCCGGACGGATCGAGCGGCGCATCGAGCCCGACCCGGAGCGCCACGACCGCTATCGCGAACTGCTGGCACTGTTCGAGCGCCTGTACCCGCAGCTCCAGTCGATCTACGCCGACCTCGCCGCATTCAAGCAGAAGGGAACCCGCCGGTGACCACCGGAGCCGACCCGCTCATCCAGGAATTCGTCCAGGGCCGCTATGTCGACCGTACCACCGGCAGGACCATCCCCTGCAGCCTGCAGAAGGTGGTCACCACCGAAACCACCGAGGGCCGGGAAGCCGAGCTGGTCTCGGGCCTCGGCCTGGGCGAGCGGCTGGGCGTGGTGGCGGACGAGAACACCTGGGAGGTGGCCGGCCGGCGCATCCAGGCCGCCCTGCCCAACTCCGTGCCCATCATCCTCGACCACCCCAAGGCCGACGAGAAGAACGCGGGCATCCTGAAGGAGAAGTCGCGCCACGTGGACGGGCTGGTCGCGGTCGGCTCCGGCACGATCAACGATCTGTGCAAGCACGTCACCTTCCAGGATGGGCGCGGCTGCGCGGTATTCGGCACCGCGCCCTCGATGAACGGCTACGTCACCTCGACCGCCTCCATCACCCGCGACGGCTACAAGCTCTCGCTGAAGAGCCACGCGCCGCGCGGCGTGTTCTACGACCTCAAGGTGCTGGCGGCGGCCCCTCTGCGGATGATCCGGGCGGGCTTCGGCGACGCGGTGTGCCGCAGCTCCGCCCAGGTCGACTGGCTGCTCTCCCACCGGCTGCTGGGCACCACCTACGAGCAGGGCCCGTTCGACATCCAGGCACCCTACGAGCCGATCCTGCTGGAGAAGGCCGAGGGACTGGTGAAGGGCGATCTCGAAGCGGTCCGGGCGCTCACCGACATGCTGACGCTGGGCGGCTTCGGCGTGCTGTTCACCAATACCAGCCATTCCGGCTCGATGGCCGAGCACTCGATCAGCCACTACATCGACATGTTCGCCGACCCGCATCCGGGCACGCTCCATGGCGAGCAGGTGGGCGTGGCCACGCTCACCGCCAGCCGCCTCCAGGCACGCATCCTGGCCCTGGAGACCCTGCCGCCTCTGCAGGTCCGCCGCATCGACGATGAAAAAATTCGCCGCCTGCACGGAAAAAGCGGCGACGAGATGGTGAAGGTCGCGCACGGCAAGGCGTTCGATGCCGAAGCGACCAGGGTCATGAACGAACGCCTCGAGCGCGAGTGGCCGGACCTGCGTTCGGAACTGCTCAGGATCATGTTGCCCTTGGAAAAACTGCTCGCCGCCTACGCCGCATCGGGCACGCCCAGCACGGCTGGCGGCCTCGGGCTCGACCCTTGCTTCTACCATCGCGCCGTGCTCAACGCCCGCGACGTCCGGGACCGCTGGTCGATCCTGGACCTGGCGGGCGATCTCGGCCTCCTGGAAGAGTTCGCCGAACACGAGGAATGAGATGGCGACCGTTCTGATCCTGGGTGCGGGCGTGATGGGCAGCGCCTTCACGCTGCCTCTGGCCGATTCCGGTCACGATGTCCGCCTGGTCGGCACGCCGATCGACACCGCGGTCATCGATGCGCTCAAGCAGAACGGAGTCCATCCGCGCCTGAACGCGCCACTGCCCGCCAATGTGCGGGCCTTCCACCATGGCGAGATCGATCAGGCCCTGTCCGACCAGGTCGAGCTGATCGTGATCGGGGTAAGCACGGCAGGGGTGCACTGGGCGACCGACCTGCTGGCCCCCCGCCTGCCCGGCCCCCGCCCGGTGATGATGCTGACCAAGGGCCTGGACGCGGACGGCAAGAACATCCGCCCGCTGACCGACCCGGTCGCCGAGGCGCTGAAATGCCCGACCGGCGGCGTGGGCGGCCCCTGCATCGCCGGTGAGCTGGCGGTGCGCCGCGACACGTCCGTGGTGTTCGCCCACCCCGAGGAGGCGACCCTGCGCCGCCTGCTCGACCTGGTGCCGGCCCCCTACTACCACGCCCGCCCCTCGCGCGACGTGGTCGGCACGGAGGTCTGCGCGGCACTCAAGAACTTCTATGCGCTGGGCATCGGCGCCGCGACCGGGATGCTCGACCGGCAGGGTGCCGCCGGCAATGGCGCCCAGATGCACAACATCGCCGCCGGCCTGTTCGCCCAGGCGCTGCTCGAGCTGCAGCAGATCAACGCGCTGCTGGGCGGCAGCGACAGCTCGGTCCACGGGCTGGCCGGGACCGGCGACCTCTACGTGACCGTCCAGGGCGGCCGCAACAGCCGGATGGGCCGCCTCCTGGGTGCCGGCTGGCGCTACAGCCAGGCCAAGGCCGAGAAGATGAAGGACGAGACCGTCGAGGGTGCGGAGCTGGCGCTCTCCGCCGGGCCGACGCTGGAGCGGATGATGGAGGAAGGGGCGCTTGCGAAACGGCAGATGCCCCTCACATCAGCGATCATCGACGCGATCAGCCGCGACCACGAGTTCGCCGTCGACTGGCAGAGATTCCACTACGCGCATTGAAGCGCTGGGCCTGAGGAGAGCAGCATGAGCAAGGTCGTGATCGGCGCGGACAATCTGGGCCTGCCGCTGAAGGACGTGCTGGTCGAGCACCTGAAGTCCAAGGGCCATGACGTCACCGACATCGGCACCAACACCAGCGACCCGGTCGACTATCCCGGCGTGGGCCGTCGCCTGGCCGAGAAGATCGCGGCCGGCGAGTTCGAGCGCGGCATCCTGGTCTGCGGCACCGGTGCGGGCATGGCGATCGTCGCCAACAAGGTCCCGGGCGTGCGCGCGGTCTGCGTGACCGACCCCTATACCGCCGAGCGGGCGATCGCGTCGAACAACGCCCAGGTCATCACCATGGGCGCCCAGATCACCGGCGCCTCGGTGGCCAAGATGCTGGCCGACATCTACCTCGCCAACGAGTTCCAGGCCGAGCGCTCGGGCAAGAAGGTGGCGCAGATCGACGCCCTGGACGCGGAGACCCGCAAGGCCGGCTGATTCCTCGAACCGACGGATTACTTGCTGCGAACGGGCGCCTGAAGGCGCCCGTCTGCTTTTCTGGCGACTGGTGATGTGCAGCACTGCGCAGTGACCCGGAAAGCTCGATCATCATCGCGCAGCCTCGACCGGGCTGATCAAGCAGAAACCGAGCCTGCGCATGGATCCCGCCATGCCTGCCATGCCGGCAGGTCCCGACGATGGCGAGACCGCTGGTCGACGCGCAGCACATCGCGGGGAAACGAACTCGATGCGCAGATTCCGTTTGCCGCCTGCGAAGTACTGCACCGTCCTGCTTGCCGCCGCCACGCTGGTGATTGCCGCCATGCCGTCTTCGGCTAGCCCTTGGGATCAGGCCTATGGCGATGCCGCCAACTCAGGCTATGCGGACGTGCACACGCTGGTAGCAGGCCGGCCGATCAGGACCGTGCCTTTGCCTGGGTCGGCCGGTGCCGGCGCCGGTCCGGTGATCGGCCCCGAAGGCAACGTCTATGTGGGCACGGAACAAGGAACTCTTGCAGCATTCGGACCCGACGGCACTCCTTTGTGGAACCGCCAGCTCCCGTCCGGCTACGCCATCAAGGCTGCGCCGGCCGTAGGCAGGGATGGCTCGGTCTATGTCGTCGGCCAGATCACCTTCACCGACCGTCGCTACGAACCACCGGTCATCAATCACAACTCTGCCCTCTACAAGTTCAACGCCGCCGGAATCCTGCTCTGGTCGGCGCTATTTCCGGAGATGTACGCGACGCTGCCGGCATTTCGCGGACGTGGCGCGACCAGTGCACCCCCGAAGATCTGGAGCTATGGCGGGAGCGAGGCGATCATCGTCCCGGTCGTGTACCATATTCCCGGCGGCCACCACTTTCGCCTGATCGCGATGTCTCCCAGCGGGGCCCGGCTCGCCGACCGGCTGGTGACCCATGTCCGCTACGAGGTGACCGGAGGCAACGGGCAGCCCACCTGGTACAATATCAGTTGCCTGTTCAGCTTCATCTGCCTGTTCTACGACCCGGGCTTCTCGGTGCCTGCGTCGCTTCCGGCGGATCCGTCGGACCGGCTCGATCCGAGGCTTCTGCCCAACCTGCCGGCAGTTGCGATCTTCCAGCCCCCGTCGGGCGGTCAGCCGATCGTCGTCGTGTCCGACCGGACCGACGACGTCGTGGGCTATACCTTCTCGCCCGGCACCGGGTTCGGCGAACTGTTCCGCAACCACCTGGACGACCGCGGCCTCGTCTCGGCGCCTGCCATGCTCCCGAGCGGGCACTCCATCGTCGGGAGCGCTGGCGGAAACCTCACCTTCAACGGGCCGGCCCAGGTCCCGCTGGCCGATACTCAGGTTGGAGGCTGGCTGGTGGCTCCAGTGGCGCGCACCCCGACCGCGATCGTGGTAGCCATGAAGCACCTGGGTCCGGCGACGGTCCTGCAGGGCCGGACCGTCATCGGCCAGCTTCCGGTGGATGGCCAGTCGATGGCCTCGCCATCCATCTCACGCGACCACATTTTCATCGCCACGGCCGGCTCGCTCTACACCTACGACGCACGCACCTATGCGCAGTTGGCGCGCTTCCGCTGGTCCGAAGGCGGACTCTCGGCTCCGGCGATTGCCAGCAGCGGCCGGGTATTCGCATTGACCCGGCACGCGCTCCACATCTTCGCTGGCCCCAGTCGCGCCTGCCAGGGGATCTGCGGCGTGGGTGGCGGGATCGTCACGCGCACGCGCTGAGACGTCCTGCACGCCTGAACGAGCTATCGGCTCCTTACTGGCAATCGCACAGGTTCGCACATCGGCTTGAGCAATCGCACAGAGTTTCCTGTGCGAACGGCGTGCGAATCCTCCGCCTTTGAGCAGTTTTCTTCTCGTACCTCTGGTCGATTGGTGCCACCTTGCTCCGCGTCGATGACAGCGGGCAGACCTCTCCAGGGAGGGCTGTCTGGCCCCTTGGGTGGTCAGCCGCGACGTCGGCCACGTGCCCGTCAGCCTGTCAGTGTGGAGGCCGCCTCTGGCATCATGCAGCGGCCCCGCGTCGCCTTCGGGTCCAGGCTCCGGAAACGTGCGGATGAACCTCGTGCGGAGGTGCGAGTGCCCTACAAGATCGACCCGGCAGTCGACCGGCAATATATCGAAGAGATGCGCAGGAACCCGATCGGTGCGCACAGCCCGGGCCTGCAGCGGGTCCTGAACAGCCTGCGCACCGACAAGAGCGGCCGCCAGGTGATCCTGGTGGTGCTCAAGCCGTTCGAGAAATGGGTGCTGGGCGAGATGCCCGCCGACCGGCGCGATCCGATCACCATCGAGGACGGCCCGGTCTTCACCAGCCGCGAGGAAGCGGAGTGGGAGATCTTCCGGCGCCGCTGGTTCCAGCGCACGGGCGAGAACATCAACCTGCCCTTCCGGGACTAGCGCCGGCCTCATCGCCGCCGCACCGACCCACCCCAAGCAATGCCTCCGGCTGAATAGAGACCGCTCATGCTCAAGATCGTCGGGTACCCGGACCGCTACAGCGTGGCCCCGGGCGAGACCATCTCGTTCCAGATCTCGGTCGAGGAGGGCGCGACCTTCGACGCCCGGATCGTCCGCGTCCTGAACGGCGACTGCAATCCCGACGGGCCCGGCCTGAGCCTGCCGCACGTGCCGACCCATATCGACGGCACCTATCCGGCCAAAAAGCAGCACATCGACGCCGGCTCCTTCATGCGCGTCCCGACCATGCCGGCACTGGCGAAAGGCGCCTTCACCTTCTTCGCCACCATCTGGCCGACGCTTACCGACAAGGGCGACCAGACGCTGGTGGCGCAGTGGGACGAGGAGCGGCAGGCGGGCTTCCGCATCGAGCTGGTCGATGGCGGCAAGCTCGGCTTCGTCGCCGGCGACGGCAGCCGGACGGTGACCGTCGCGACGGCCCGGCCGATGCTGGTCCGGCAGTGGTACCGGGTGGCGGTCGCCTATGACCCGGCCGCTGGCAAGGTCACCCTCATCCAGGAGCCCCTGCGCCGCTATCCCACGATCGACGATGCCGGCCACCAGGAAGCCGAACTCGGCCTGACCCCGTCGGCCCTGGCCGTGCCGCTGCTGATGGCCGGCTCGCCCGAGGCAGGCGGGACGATCGGCCGCCATTACGACGGCAAGATCGACAGCCCCGCTTTGGTCCGGGGCGTCCACGGCCTTGCCCGCTACGAGCCCCTGCTGCGCTCGGGCGTCCCGTTCGTCAGCGATCCCGACCTGATCGCGCGCTGGGACTTTTCCAGGGAGATCCGCACGACCCGCACGGTCGATGTCGGCCCCTCCCGCCATGATGGCGAGCTGGTCCACCTGCCGTCCCGCGCCATGAAGGGCTGGAACTGGACCGGCGAGCAGCACGACTGGACCCGCAAGCCCGAGCATTACGGCGCCATCCACTTCCATCGCGACGACATCTACGACGCCGGCTGGGAGACCTCGGTCGCCTTCACCCTGCCCGACGACTTCAAGAGCGGCGGCTATGCGCTGCACGTGCGCTGCGGCGAGAGCGACGAGCAGGCTACCCGCGAGGACTATCTGGCCTTCTTCGTGCGCCCGCCGCGCGGGGAGAACCGGGGCGAGCGCCCCAAGGTGGCGTTCCTGGCCCCCACCTGCTCCTACATCGCCTACGCCAATCACGGCGAGCACATCACCGCCCGGGGTGCCGAGGCGCTGATGAACCGGCTCCTGCCGTTCGGCCACTCCGACCTGTACATGTACTACCACCCGGAGCTGGGTGGTTCGCTCTACGACAGCCATGCCGACGGGTCGGGCGTGTGCTACTCTAGCCGGCTGCGCCCGGTCCTGAACTTCACCAGCCGCTACCATTCCTGGCTGGGCGGCCACGGCTCGGCCCTCTACCAGTACAATGCCGACACCCACCTGTTCTATTGGCTGGACCAGAAGGGGGTCGAGTACGACGTCATCACCGACGAGGACCTGCACCAGGACGGCTACGAGCTGATCAAGGACTACCGGGTCATCCTCACCGGCACCCACCCCGAATACCATTCCACCCGCGCCTGGGACGCCATGAAGGCCTGGGTCGATCGCGGCGGGCGGCTCATGTACATGGGCGGCAACGGCTGGTACTGGCGCGTGGGCTTCCATGACGAGCTGGACGGCGTGATCGAGCTGCGCCGCGCCGAGGACGGCATCCGGCCCTGGATCGCCGAGCCCGGCGAGTATTTCCAGTCGTTCAACGGCGAGTATGGCGG
>NZ_DATMFZ010000371.1:0-17063 GCF_035556675.1 Geminicoccus sp.
AGCGCCTGGAGATGGGCGGTCTTGGCGGTCGGATCGACGCCGGCCCGCCAGTGCTCAATGCCGAGCTGGCCCGCCACCTTCGCGGTCACCTCCGCCCGGTCGCCGGACAGGAGCTCCACTCGGAAGCCCTGCCCCTTGAGCGCCTGCACCGTAGAATGCGCATCCTCGCGCAGCCGGTCCTCGAAGCGGAAGACCTGTGGCGGGTGGCCGGGCCGGACCAGCCAGATCTCCGGCAGGGCCGGACCGTCCGGCGTGGCACTGTCCTCCGCCAGACCGTCCGGTCCCAGGCCCTCCAGCACCCAGGCGCGCTGGCCCAGCCGCACCTCGCCCTCGGGCGTCGCCAGGACCAGGCCCCGGCCCGGTATCTCGCGCACGCCATCCAGCGGCGTGACATCCGGGCAGGCGGCGACCAGGCCGCGCGCCAGCACGTGCTTGCTGCTCATGGCCATGGCGGCCGCCAGCTCCAGCGCCGCCTCGGGCACCTGGAACCGGTCGATCAGCTCCGGGCGCCCGACGGTCAGCGTGCCGGTCTTGTCGAACACCACCGTGTCGACCGCGGCCAGCCGCTCCAGCGCGGTCGGCGACTTCAGGAGCACGCCCTGGCGCAGGAGCCGGCCGCTCGCGATCACCTGGACGGCCGGCACGGCCAGGCCCAGCGCGCAGGGGCAGGTGATGATCAGCACGGCCACGGCATGGAGCAGGCCGACCTGCCAGATCACCCCTACCTGGAACGTCCAGGCCAGGAAGGTCAGCAGGGCCAGGAGATGGACCACCGGCGCGTAGTAGCGCGACACCCGGTCGGCCAGGGCCACGTAGCGGCCACGGCGCTGCTCGGCCAGCTCCATGAGGCGGCCGATCTCGCTCAACAGCGTCGCCTCGCCCACCGCGAGCGTCTCGATGCGCAGGGCGCTGTCGAGGTTCAGCGTGCCGGCATAGACGCGGTCGCCCGGTCCCACCGCGGCCGGCAGCGATTCACCGCTCACCAGGCTGTTGTCGAGGCTGGACGCGCCGCTGACGATCCGCCCGTCCACGCCGACTCGTTCGCCGGGTGCCACCAGGATCATCGCACCGGGCCGGACCTGGTCGGCCGGCACCACGGTCTGGCCGCCATGAGGCTCCAGCACCGTGACCCTGGTCGCGCGCAACAGCATCAGGCGCTCGATGGCGGCCCTGGCATGGCCGCGTGCCCGGCTGTCGAGATAGCGGCCGATCAGCAGGAAGAACAGCAGCGTCACCGCGCTGTCGAAATAGGCGTAGGGACCATGGCGGATCGTCTCGGACAGGCTCATGGCGCAGGCCAGCACCACGCCCACCGAGATCGGCACGTCCATGTTGGTGGTCCCGGCACGCAGCGCGCGCCAGGCCGAGCTGAAGAAGGGTCGGCCGGCATAGGCCACGGCCGGCAGGGCGATCAGGGCGGACAGCCAGTGCAGCAGGCCGCGCGTGCCGGGCCCCATGTCCAGTGAATGGCCGGCCCAGACCGAGATCGACAGGATCATCACGTTGGCGGCGGCAAAGCCCGCGACCGCGACGCAGCGCAGCAGGTCCTGCTGGCCGCCGGCATTGTCGGCCTCCAGCCGTTCCGGATCGAAGGCGACCGCGGGATAGCCCAGCTTCTCGACTGCGGCATGCAGGGCCGCCCCGTCCTCGCGCGCACCCTGCCACGCGACATGCAGGCGCCGGGTGGACAGGTTCAGCCGGGCGGCCTGCACGCCTTTGTGGCGCCGGAGGGTCCGCTCGATCCGGGAGATGCAGGCGCCGCAATGGGCGCCCTCGACCATGAGGTCCAGCGCCCAGCTTCCGTCCAGCTGACGGCGCACGAAAGCCTGGATATCGTTGGAGGCCTGGATGTCGTCGGGCCGGGCCGGCTGGAGCTCGATCGGGGAATCGGCCGCGCGCCCGGCGAATGCTGCATTCATCGCACCAGCAACCGTTCACGCCATTGGTAGGAGTCCTTCCCGGCACGGACGGCCAGATAGGCGTCCCAGACGCCCGCGGCCGGGAAGGTCAGTTCCGCCTGATAGGTCCCGCTGCCGACCCCGTTCAGATAGGCGCGGAAGTCGCTGCCCGCCTGGGTCGGCCGGACCAGCACGACCTCCAGCTCGGCACCGCTGATCGGCCGGCCGGCTCCGTCCCGTAGCGTCACGTCGAGCCTGCCTTCGGACGGGGCGGAGGAGCTGAAGCTCGTCTCCATCTGCCAGCCGAGCGCTGCCTGGGCACGGGCCTGCTCGAGCGTCTGGTTGTAGTTCAGGCCGCGCTCATAGGCGCCCTCGACCGCCAGGCCCGTCCAGGTCTTCGCCGCCATCGTGATCAGAAAGCCGTTCATCACGAGCACGATCAGGGCGAAGGCCGCGAGCGAGCCCAGCACGATGCGCCGGCTGCGCGCCTCCTGCCGCGCATCCGCCGGCGAGGCGGGTGCCTGCCTGGCGGTTCGTGCGGCGTGCATGCCCTTGGCGCTCATGATGACGGCCCTCGGAAGATGCTCTCGGTCTCGATGACCTCGCCCGTCTCGACATTGTGCAGCACGAAGCTGACATCCATGGACGGCCCGGTCACCGCCGAGCGGGGCAGGATGACGAACAGGTGGACGGAGGTGACGCTGTCCGGATCGGCGCTCACCACCGGCGCCACGGCGCGGGCATCCTTGTCGCCGATCAGCCGGTAGCGGGCCGGCAGGTCCGCCACGCTCACCTCGAACCGGCTGGTCTGGTGCGCGGTGTTGCGGATCTTCAGGGTATAGCCGTTGCGGATGCTGCCGTCGGAGAGCTGGACGAACAAAGGTGCCGCGTCACGCAGCACGTCGAGGCCGGCACTGGCGCGCAGCGCGAACGTGCCGGTCATGAACAGGGCGACCGCCAGGAACAGGGCGCCATAGATGGCAGTGCGCGGCCGCAGGAGACGCCAGCCCGCGGCCTGCCCCTGGACCTGGAGGACCTGGTTGCGGGCGCTGTCCCAGGAGATCAGGAAGCGCGGCCGGCCGACCTTGTCCATCACCTCGTTGCAGGCGTCGATGCACAGGCCGCAGCCGATGCAGTCGAGCTGCAGCCCTTTGCGGATGTCGACGCCGGTCGGGCAGACCATGAAGCACTGGTGGCAGTCGATGCAGTCGCCCCGCCCTGCCCAGCTCTCGCCGCGCTTGTGCGGCCCGCGCGGCTCGCCGCGCCAGTCCCGGTAGGTCACCGCCAGGCTGTCCTGGTCGAGCAGCCCGCCCTGGATGCGCGGCCAGGGGCACATGTTGGTGCACACGGTCTCGCGCGCCCAGCCGGCCAGCAGATAGGTGGTGAGCGTGAACAGGCCGAAGAAGAAATAGGTGACCGGACCGGCCTCCAGGGTGGGCAACTGCCGGACCACGGTGGGGGCATCGTTGAAATACATCACGAAAGCACCGCCGGTCAGCATGGCGATCAGCAGCCAGACCGCGTGCTTGCCGGTCTTCTTCAGGAGCTTGGCCGGCCCGTTGGGCTGAGCGTCCAGCTTCATCCGTTCGCGCCGGTCGCCCTCGATCAGCCGCTCCACCCACATGAACAGGTCGGTCCAGACGGTTTGCGGGCAGGCATAGCCGCACCAGATCCGGCCGAACAGGCTGGTCGCCAGGAACAGGCCCAGGGCTGCCAGGATCAAAAGGCCGGTCGCGTAATAGATCTCCTGCGGCCAGATCTCGATGCCGAACAGGAAGATGCGCTGCCGGATGAAGTCGAACAGCACCGCCTGGTCCGGCGCCTCCGGCCCGCGGTCCCAGCGCACCCAGGGCAGGAGATAGTAGATCGCCAGGAAGACCGTCAGCGCCGCCCACTTGATCGTGCGGAACCGGCCGAGCACCGAGCGCGGGTAGACCTTGCCTGCCCCGATCGTGGGCTCCGGGCGCTTGCGCCTGGGCAGGACGCGCTGGGCGGCGGAATCGGCCAGGTCCAGCCGTTCCGCCGCCTCGCGCCGGTTCGCGATGCTCTGGATGCTCATCGCCGGCTGCTGCCTACTGCCCGCCGCCGAGCGCGTGGACGTAGACCACCAGCATCTTGATGGTGGCGTCGTCGAGCCGGCCTTCGAAGGCCGGCATCACGCCGTGCGCCGGACGGTGGATCTGGCTGAAGATCTGGTTGCGGTCGCCGCCATAGAGCCAGATCGCATCGTTCAGCCGCGGTCCGCCCAATTCCGGCAGGCCGGCACCGCCCTCGCCATGGCAGACGGCGCAGTTCTCGGCGAACAGGGGCTCGCCCCGTCCGGCCGCCTCGGCATCGTGCTCGGCACCGCTGATGGCCAGCACATACTCGGTGACGTCCGAGATCTGCTCCCTGGTCAGGATCTGGTCTGCGCCGAAGTTCGGCATGATGTTGTCGCGCGCCTCCTCCGCACCGCTGCGGATGCCGTGCCGGATGGTGAACTCGATCTCCTCCGGCGTGCCGCCCCACAGCCAGTCGTCGTCGGCGAGCGTGGGGAAGAAGCCCTGCCCGGCCCCGCCCAGTCCATGGCACTGGGCGCAGTTGTTGTTGAAGGCGACCTGGCCGCCGCGGATCGCGAAGTTCATCAGGTCCGGGTCGTTCTGGATGCCGGTCAGCTCGGCCGTGCCGATCGCCTGCACCAGCGGTGCCCGCAGGGCCTCGGCCCGGGCGATGTCATCGGCCACCACCACGCGCTGGTCATAGCCCAGGATCCCGCGCCAGACGCCGAACGGCGTCGGCCAGGACGGGTAGAGGATCGACCAGAGCACGGCGAACAGCACCGTGCCGATGAAGGTGATCACCCACCAGCGCGGCGGGGGATAGTCCAGCTCGCGGATGCCGTCCCATTCCAGATGGGCCAGCGGGCTGTCGCCGAAGGCCAGCTTGTCCTGGACGTCCTTGATCTCGCGAGTGGCCTGCATCGCCTCGTGGGAAACCGGGCGGGTGGGATCGAGGCGGTCGGTCATGGCTCAAGGCTCCTCTTCGTCCTTGAACGGGATCTGGCCGTGGCGTTCGAGCTGCTCGCGCCGCCTGGGCCAGTAGATCCAGACCGCGACACCCACGAACAGGAGGACCAGCCAGAGGAGCCACAGGGAGCGGAGCCAGACATAGAAGTCGGACATTGCATGGTAGCCTTGCGCTTGGTCGCCTTCATTGGGTCAGGTCCTCGATGCGCACGTCGGTGAAGTCCACCATCCGGCCGAGGATCTGCAGGTAGGCGACCAGCGCATCCATCTCGGTGAGCGTCGCCGGGTTGCCGTCAAGGTTGCCGACCATCGCCTTGGGGTAGCGGGCGAGCAGGTCGGTCGTGTCGGCGTTCGGGTCGGCCTGGGCGATCATGTCGGCCCGGGCGTTCTCGATCATCTCGTCGCTATAAGGCACGCCCACCGCCCGGTTCGCGCGCAGATGGTCGGCGATGTCGCGCGCTTCCAGCCGGTTCTCCAGGAGGAAGGCGTAGCTCGGCATCACCGAAGCCGGCACCAGCGCCTGCGGGTCGATCAGGTGCTCGACATGCCACTCGTTGGAGTAGCGCCCGCCGACCCGCGCCAGGTCCGGCCCAGTGCGCTTGCTGCCCCACTGGAACGGATGGTCGTACATGCTCTCGGCAGCCAGGCTGTAATGGCCATAGCGCTCGACCTCGTCGCGCAAGGGGCGGATCTGCTGGCTGTGGCAGGCATAGCAGCCCTCGCGGATGTAGATGTTGCGCCCGGCCAGCTCGAGCGGGGTGTAGGGGCGCATCCCCTGCACCCGCTCGATGGTGTTCTCGATCGCGAACAGCGGCACGATCTGGACCAGGCCTCCGACCGAGACGGTCAGCAGGATGAAGATCGCCAGGATGAAGGCGCGCTGCTCGGCGAACTGATGCAGGCGGTAGAACATGCGTGCGCCCCCCTATTCCGCCGCGACCGGGCCGGCCAGCGCGGTGTCGCGCGCTTCCACCCGCTGGTCGCCGCGGATGGTCCGCCAGAGGTTGTAGACCATGATCAGGCCGCCGATCAGGAACATCACCCCGCCGAGTGCCCGGATGACGTAGAACGGGTGCATGGCGGCGACCGTCTCGATGAACGAGTACTGCAGGAAGCCCAGCTGGTCGTAGGACCGCCACATCAGGCCCTGCATCACGCCCGAGACCCACATCGCGGTGATGTAGAGGACGATGCCCAGGCTCGCGATCCAGAAATGGTACTCGACCAGCGTGTTCGAGTAGAGCCGCTCGCGGTGCCACAGGCGCGGCACCAGGTAGTAGATCGCGCCGAACGAGATGTAGGCCACCCAGCCGAGCGCCCCGGAATGGACGTGGCCGACCGTCCAGTCGGTATAGTGGCTGAGCGCGTTGACCTGGCGCACGCCCATGAGCGGGCCTTCCAGCGTGCTCATCCCGTAGAAGGCCACCGCGACCGCCATGAAGCGGATCACCGGGTCGGTGCGCAGCTTGTCCCAGGCACCCGAGAGGGTCATCACGCCGTTCACGGCACTGCCCCAGGACGGCATCCACAGCATGATGGTGAACGCCATGCCCAGCACCTGCGCCCAGTCGGGCAGCGAGGTGTAGTGCAGGTGATGGGGGCCGGCCCACATGTAGAGGAAGATCAGCGCCCAGAAATTCAGGATCGAGAGCCGGTAGGACCAGATCGGGCGGTTGGCCTGCTTGGGCAGGAAATAATACATCATGCCCAGAAAGGGCACGGTCAGGAAGAAGCCGACCGCATTATGCCCGTACCACCACTGGGCCATCGCATCCTGCACGCCGGAGAAGGCCGAGTAGCTCTTGGCACCGAAGAAGCTGACCGGCATCGCCAGGTTGTTGACGATGTGCAGCACCGCGATGGTGATGATAAAGGCCATGTAGTACCAGTTGGCCACATAGATATGTGGCTCGGTGCGGCGCAGGACCGTGCCGACGAACACCACCAGATAGATGACCCAGACGATCGTCAGCCACAGGTCGACGTACCACTCGGGCTCGGCGTATTCCTTGCTCTGGGTGATGCCCAGCACGTAGCCGGACGCCGCCAGCACGATGAAGAGCTGGTAGCCCCAGAAGACGAACCTGGCCGGCAAGGGCCCGCCGAACAGCGAGGCGCGGCAGGTGCGCTGCACCACGTAGAACGAGGTGCCGATCAGGGCATTGCCGCCGAACGCGAAGATCACCGCCGAGGTGTGGACCGGGCGCAGCCGGCCGAAGGTCGTCCACTCGGTGCCGAGGTTGAGGGCGGGGAAGGCCAGCTGAAACGCGATCAGCACCCCCATCAGGAAGCCGACGATCGCCCAGAAGGTCGCCGCAATGACGAACAGGCGGACTATGTCCTCGTCATAGCGTGTTCTTGCCGGCAGGCCCCCGGTCGAGGCCAAGGCTGTAGCCATCGTGCTGTACCCGATCTTCGGCAGCCGGACGCTGCCCTTGCCATTCCATCGCCCGGACGCTTCGCGCACCGCCTGGACGCATCAAGGGAACGGGATAATTACTTTATCCCGATCAAGTTCACATAAAACATCTTCATGCGATTGACTTGAAGTGTCTAGTCTTACTCTCGCATTCTGACTAAACTGCCCCCAATCACTACGTCACCATGGAGATGCTCGTTGCCCGAGGTGATTCCATCGTTCGATGTCCGAGTGCCGGACATCCGGAGGGTCGGACTGGACCGGCCCTGGGAATGGCTGGCAGCCGGCTGGCGCGACCTGCTGCGGGCGCCCGCCATCAGCATGTCGTTCGGCCTGATCCTGGCGGTCGCCGGGGCGCTGCTGAGCGTCGGCCTGTGGCTGGCCGATCTCGTGTACCTGGTCCTGCCGTTCGCCGCGGGCTTCATGATCGTGGGTCCGTTCATGGGTCTGGCCTTCTACGAGGTGAGCCGGCGCCACGCGGCGGGCGAGCCGATCTCGTTCAGCAGCGTCGCCCTCGCGATCACCCGCAATCCTCGCCATTTCGGGGTGATGGGCTTCATCCTGCTGCTGATCCTGCTCACCTGGGTCCGGATCGGAGCCATGATCTTCATGCTGTACTGGGGCATGGACCCGCCGCCGCTCCACGACCTGATCGTGCACACCTTCCTGCGGCCGGAGAGCCTGCCGTTCCTGGCGTTCGGCACGGCGGTGGGTGCGGTGTTCGCCGGCCTGACCTTCGCGGTGACGGCGGTGTCGATCCCGATGATGCTGGACCGAAAGGTCGACGTGCTCACCGCGATCGTCACCAGCGTCCGGGTGGTCCGCCACAACCCGGTGGTCATGCTGTTCTGGGCAGTGCTGATCGTCGTGTTCACCGGCGTGGGCATCGCTACCCTGTTCCTTGGCCTGATCGTGGTGCTGCCGCTGATCGGCCATGCGAGCTGGCACGCGTACCAGGACCTCGTGCTGGCGGGTCCGGCCCCCGCACCGGCCGGGGCCGGCCAGGTAGGGCCGGGCTTCATCGCCCCGTCGGGAACGCGCTGAGCGGGCGGGGGCGCAGCATCAGGGACGGTCGCCGCGCGACCGGGCGCCGTCCCTGCTGTGGATGCCGATGATCATGGCGAGGCCGAAGATCATCAGCGCCCAGCCGAACAGGGCGAACCCCCCGTCCGTGGCCTGGCTCGCGAGCACCAGGCCCAGCAATGCCAGAAGGGTCATCAGGGCGGTCACCACCCAGGGCGTGGTCTCGGTCATCGGCGGTTTCTCACGATCAGTTCAGATCCATTCCAACGAGGCCTGCCGGGAGCAGGCAATACCACCAGGGATCGCGCCGCACGGCGCCTGCCATCGAGCGCGCCGCGTCGCGCGCACCTGGATGAGAAGCTCCGCGCCGCGATACCTTTAAACAGCCATGCCGGCCGGACATTGATTTGAATCAAACCGCCTGCCCCGCCCGGCCTGGCCATGAGGAAGCGGCAGGAGCCGCGGATCGCTTCGCTCAGTTACGTGATTGGCAGCCGGCGACGCTGCTCCTCCCCTGCCGGAGCGCCATCACCCTGGTCGGCTTGACCCGGCGAGATACACGGCTATAGTTAACCTAATGGTAAATAATCATCGGCATCCTTGGTCGGACAGTCGATGGGGCCAGCCAGCGCACCTTGCTGGACCATGCTGGGGAGCAAGACACGGATGAGCTATGTTGACGGCTTCGTGGCCGCGGTGCCCGCGGCCAACCAGGCGGCCTATCTCGCCCATGCCAGGCAGGCCCTGCCGCTGTTCAAGGAATATGGCGCCCTGCGCATGGTGGAGTGCTGGGGGGACGAGGTCCCGGTCGGCAAGCACACCGACTTCCGGCGCGCAGTGCAGGCCAGAGAGGACGAGGTCGTGCTGTTCTCCTGGGTCGAGTGGCCGTCCAAGGAGATCCGCGACGCCGGCATGCAGAAGATCATGGCCGATCCGCGCATGAAGGAGATGACCATGCCATTCGACGGCCAGCGCATGATCTATGGCGGCTTCCGTCCGATCCTGGACGGCTGACCCCGACCCGACACAGGAGACCGGCCGATCCCTCGCATCTCCCGGCGAAACCCGCCCTGGCGCAGGGATCGCATGAAGAGTCGGCAGCGTCGGAACCTGCCCTTGTCCGGTTGCGGCCGGCACCGCGCCTTCCTCGGAGGTCGGCACCTCCCTCCTCACCGGCCCTCTCGATGCGCGCGGCGCGCCAGCCAGTCCGCGCGGCGGACGGAGACAACGACAGCTTTCACATCAACATGGGGTCGGAAAGATGCAGCTTCATCGATCACGGACCCGGCAAGGAAGGCAATGGCACGAGCAATGATGATTATGTCGAAAGCTGGAACACATGCGCGGACAAGCACGGCGGCAAAGGCGAGGGCCGGAAGATCGTCCGGGATCCGTTCGGCAGCGTGAAGAGAAACGGCCTGATCGACCTCAAGATCTACGAGTTCGATGGGCCGAACGACCAGAATTCTGGCCCCTGCAACTGGGGCTCCCACCGCCGCACGGGCAGATAGCTCCCCCTGGCGCATCCGCGCGATCACATGGTGCCGTGCGGGTGCGGAACGATGACACCACCCGGACAGGCCGCGTGCCGTGGCGTCGAAGCTTCCGACAGCAGAACGCGCACGTGAAGCAAGCGAAGCAACCCGCCACGAAAGTGTTCGGGATATTTCTGGAGGGTGCGCAGGCGCGCGCCGGGCACAAGCTGCCGTGCGGGCTGAGCTACTGCGAGAATCCGCTGGCCTGGAAATACGAGGTCGTCGTCTACGCCATCGGCAACTGTCATGACCGGGCCGTGTCGCGGGTCGTCGACTTCGGTCCCGATCAGCCGGAACCTCACTCGAACTGCATCACCATCCCGGCCCATCACACGGCGACCGGCGCATGGAGCATCGACAGGAATCAGTGCGATTCGCACCGCAGCACCGACATGCTGGCCTGCCGATAGCTGGCGTCGTGACATCGGCCATCATGGGCGGGCGCCGGCTTGCGAGCCCGGCCGGCGCCGGTCAGGAAGGAAGGAACAGCCGGTGGGCTCGCCCAGCCCCGAACGCAGCAATCGGCGGCTTGCCCGCGCCTTCAACGCCCAGGCTGCCGCGGCGCTGTATCATCCCGAAGCATCGATCGTGCAGGTCGATGCCGTGCATGGCGGTACGATGATCGCCCGCGGTGCCGAGGCCATCCGTACCACCAGGGACGCCTATGCCGGCCTCAAGCCGCATATGGACGTCGTGACCCATCACCCGACCATCGCAGGCGACTTCGCCATGACCCGCTCGCAATGGCTGATCACCGGCCAGGACAGGGACGGCAACCCGGTCGAGGTACATCATCACGGGATGGAGGTGCATCGGCGCGCCGAGGTCGGCACCTGATATTTCTTCATCGACCATCCATTCGGCGCCGATCCGTCCTGGGCAATCGGCCGCCCGCCACGCAGCAGCCCCTGAATGCACTGAGCGATGCCTGGCTGATCGTACCGCCTAGGCGCCCGCATGCAGGGCCAGCAGCCAGGCGAGTCCCAGCAACGCACCTGCCAGCAGCGCATAGACGAGCTGCGCCAGCCGCCCCTGGGGCAGATGCTGCGCCCAGCGGCCAAGGACCAGGCCGAGGACGGCACCGACCGCGAAGCCGGCCACATGGGCGCCGACATCGGTCTGCGCGCCGCCAAAGCCCAAGTAGGCGAGCAGCATGCTGCCGGCCGCGAGCGGCACCCAGCGCCGGATCCGGCTGCGCCAGGGCGCGCTGTGCCGCCGCTGGGTGTAGCCCGCCAATATGCCCAAGGCGCCGAAGATCGCGGTCGAGCTGCCGATGGCGGTGTGCGTCGCTGGATGTAGCAGCGCGTTCAGCTCATTGCCGAGCGCACCGGCCAAGAGGATGGCCAGCCAGGCCAGGCCCGAGCCCAGGACCTGCGCCAGCAGCATGCTGAAGCCGATGCCGGCGATCAGGTTGGCGAACAGATGGCTGTGGTCGGCATGCAGGGTCAGCGCGGTGATGGTCCGCCACCAGGCCCCGTCCTGGATCAGCCCCGCCTGAGCGGCACCGATCGCCGACCAGTCGATGGACCAGCTCAGCCGTCGATCGGCGCCGAACAAGAACAGGAGAACCATGCAGTAGACCAGGGCGGCACCCAGCCCGTGCAGAGCCGGTCGTGCCTGATGGGCGGATGCCGGCTCGGGCAGGTTCTCCTGCTCATAGGCATCGAGCTGCTGGCGCGCCTGCTCGGCGTGATGCGCGGCGACGCAGAGCGCCACCCCGCCATCGCCCTCGACCATCCGGCAGTCGATGCCGACGGCCAGGAGCACCAGAGCCAGCTGGCGGGCCTCTTCCTTCCGGGAGAAACGGACCTGCACGAGGGTGGTCATGAACCCGCCGGATCATTGGGCATCGAGGGCATTGTCGGATGCTCAGGCCATGCGCCCAACCGGCACAGACAGAAAGCGAACTTCAGGACGCTGTATCAGGCACCTCCCGCTCACCGCTGCTGCCGGGCCGCTGGCACAGCCCGTCCACGAAGACATCGATCAGGCGCAGCACCCTGGCCTGCCATCCTGGCTGGTCATGGGCATAGCACATGCCGACCAGGGCCCGGAGCAGGTCCTCGGACCCGATGTCCGACCGGATCTGCCCGGCCGCCACGGCATTCTGCAACAGGTCGCCGATCGCTCCGGTGAGCCGATCGCGCGAGTAGGTGGCGAGGTCCGAACAGCCATGCGCGGCGAGAGCGAGTGCTGCCGCCATGCCCTTCTTCGTAGCGACGAATTCCACACTGGCCCGCATCCAGCTGCGCAGGGCCTCGACCGGGGCTGCCTCTGTCCCGAGCCGCCTCGCCAACTCGACCAGTTGCTCCACCTCGCGCCGGTAGACGGCCTCGTACAGCGCCTCGCGGGTCGGGAAATGCCGATAAAGCGTCCCGATGCCGACCCCGGCCTGCCTCGCCACGGCTTCCAGGCTCGCCTCCGAACCGCCCTGGCTGAACACCAGCTTGGCCGCTTCCAGCACACGTTCCCGGTTGCGGAGCGCATCCGCACGCGGCTTGCGCTTTTTCATGACCGGCTGATCCGTCATCGCACCCGTTTCTGCATCCCACCCCTTGTAAACGGAGGATGCCTCCGTATTTTGCTCTGCGTGGTGCCGGGTGGGCAGCCGCATCTCCCCCACCACCTCGCCTGGAACCGCCGTACTGGCAACGTCCGCCGACCTGAATGGCTCCAGGACCTGCCGTCCGGTCGACGATGCATCGCGCGGACGAATCGTCCCCAACAACCGTTCTGATCGGAGCGCCGCATGAGCCTGTCGATCACTCTCACCATCAACGGCGTACAACATTCCATTGAGCTGGAGGACCCGAGGGTCACCCTACTGGACCTGCTGCGCGAGCGCCTGGACCTGACCGGCACCAAGAAAGGCTGCGACCGGGGCCAGTGCGGTGCCTGCACGGTCCTGCTCGACGGCCGCCGCGTCAACGCCTGCCTGGCCCTGGCCGCCAGCCAGGATGGCGCCGAAGTGCTGACCATCGAGGGGCTGGCGCAAGGCGACGCCTGCCATCCGGTGCAGACGGCCTTCATCGCCCACGACGCCTTCCAGTGCGGCTTCTGCACGCCCGGCCAGATCATGAGCGCCGTGGGCCTGATCCGGGAGGGCCAGGCCGGGGACGATCCCGAGCGGATCCGCGAAGGCATGAGCGGCAATCTGTGCCGCTGCGGCGCCTATCGCGGCATCACCGAGGCGGTGCTGGAAGCGCAGCAGAGCCTGGGCCAGGCCGGACAGCAGGAGGCAGCATGAACCGCTTCGAGTATGTCCGGCCGGCCACGGTCGCGGAAGCCATCGCGGCCGCCGCGGTGCCCGGCAGCACCTATCTGGCGGCCGGGACCAACCTGCTCGACCTGATGAAGGGCGGCATCGTCAGCCCGACGCGGCTGGTCGATGTCAGCCGCCTTCCCGGGCTCGACCGGATCGAGCCCCTGCCGGACGGCGGGATGCGGATCGGTGCGCGCGTGCGCAACGCCGACCTCGCCCATGATCCGACCTTCCGCAAGCGCTTCCCGGCCGTCGCCGAAGCCCTGCTGTCCGGCGCGTCCGCCCAGCTGCGCAACGCCGCCACCGTCGGCGGCAATCTTTTGCAGCGCACCCGCTGCGCCTATTTCTACGACCCGGCCAGTGCCTGCAACAAGCGCCAGCCCGGGGCGGGCTGTGATGCGCGCGGTGGCGAGAACCGGCTGCACGCGGTGATGGGCTGGAGCGAATCCTGCATCGCCACGCATCCATCCGATTTCTGCGTGCCGCTCACGGCCCTGGATGCCGTGGTCGAGATCGAGGGACCGGCCGGCCGCCGCGAGGTGGCGCTGGAAGACTTCCATCTGCTTCCCGGCGCCACGCCCGAGCGCGAGAGCGTGCTGGCGCCGGGTGATCTCGTCGTCGCGGTGCGCCTGCCGGGTGCAGCGGCGCCGTTCGCGGCCCATGCCCGCTACCTCAAGCTCCGCGAGCGCACTTCCTACGCGTTTGCCGTGGTTTCCGCTGCCGCCTGCCTGCGCATGGCCGACGGGGTGATCGCCGAGGCGCGGCTGGCGCTGGGCGGTATCGCGGCGAAGCCCTGGCGTGCCCGGGACGCGGAAGCGGTGCTGGCCGGCGCCCGCCCGGATGCGGTGTCCTTCCGGCGAGCCGCGGAAGCGGCGCTGGCAGCGGCCCGGCCGTCCGGGGACAACGAGTTCAAGATCGAGCTCGCCCGGCGGATCGTGCAGCGCACGCTGCTGCTTGCCGCGGCCGGCACCCCTGAGCGCCTGCCTGCCCTTCCGGCCTCCCCCTTTGCCCCCGTTCCCGGAGGTGCTCTCCATGGCTGAGACCGAGCGAACCGGATCCACCGTACAGCGCCGGCACGGTGCCAGCATCGGCCAGCCGCTCACCCGGCGCGACGGCCTCCTGAAAGTCACCGGCCAGGCACGCTACGCGGCGGACAACCACCCGCCCGGCATGCTGTACGCGGTGCTCGCGACCAGCAGCATCGCCCGCGGCCGCGTGACCTTTCTCGACGTGGCGGCGGCCAGGGCCCATCCCGGTGTGGTCGAGGTGATGACGCCGGCGAACCGCCCGCCGCTGGCGATGGATCCGGACGCGAAGACCCATCCCTTCATGTTCCGGCTGGAGCTGCTGCAGAACGACGAGGTGCGCTATGCGGGGCAGTCGATCGCGGTGGTGATCGCCGAGACGCTGGAGGCGGCCACCGAAGGTGCCGCCCTCCTGGCGCCGCGCTACCAGGCGGAGCCGCCGCGGATCGGGCTGGACGGTGCGGAAAGCTTCGTCCCGCCCACGATCGGCATCGGCACGCCCTCCGAGGTGCGCCATGGCGACGTCGAGGCTGGCTTGGCCGCTGCGGAGCGCCGGATCGACGCCACCTACGAGACGCCCGCCCAGTATCACAACGCCATGGAGCCGCATGCGATCGTGGCCGCCTGGGATGGCGACCGCCTCACGGTGGACACGCCGAGCCAGGGTTTGGCCTGGGCGCAGGAGCGGATCGCCGGACTGTTCGGGATCCCGGCGGAGAACATCCACATCCGCAGCCCGTTCCTGGGCGGCGGCTTCGGCTCCAAGGGACTGATCTCCGGGCCGCAGGCGCTGGGCATCCTGGCCGCGCGCCTGGTGGGCCGGCCGGTGAAGCTGGTGCTGCGCCGCGAGCAGATGTACGGCCCGGTCGGCCACCGCGCGCCGACCCGCCAGACCCTGCGCCTGGGCGCCGACAACGCCGGTCGGCTGACGGCGATCCACCATCATGTGCGCACCGCCACCAGCACCTTCGACGATTTCTTCGAGCCGTCCGCCCAGGTCAGCCATACCCTGTACGCCAGCCCGGCCATTGCCACGACCGCGGATGCGGTGCGGCTCGACACGGGCACGCCGCTCTTCATGCGGGCACCCGGCGAGGCGAGCGGCAACATCGCGCTGGAAAGCGCCATCGACGAGATGGCCGAGGCGGCCGGCCTGGACCCGCTGGAGTTCCGCCTGAGGAACTATGCGGAGGTCGAGCCGATCTCCGGCAAGCCGTTCTCCTCCAAGGCCCTGCGGGAATGCTACGCCCAGGGGGCGGAGCGGTTCGGCTGGCAGGGGCGCCCCCTGGCGCCGCGCCGGATGCGCGACGAGAACGGGCTGCTGGTCGGCTGGGGCCTCGGCACCGCGACCTTCCCGGCCATCATGTTCCAGGGTCAGGCAAGGGCGGTCCTCAAGCGCGACGGCACCGGCCTGGTCGAGATCGGCGCGCAGGACATGGGCCAGGGTGCCTGGACGGCGCTGGCGCAGATCGCCGCGGACAGTCTCGGCCTCGACATCGAGCAGCTGGAGTTCCGCGCCGGCAGCTCCGACCTGCCCGATGCCGGCATCGCCGGCGGCTCCGCCCATACCGCGACCGCCGGCATGGCAATCCACGGGGCCGGCGCCGACGTGATCGCCAGGCTGACGGAGCTGGCGGTGGGCGACGAGCGCTCGCCTTTGTTCGGTGCTGGCAATGTCGGGGTCCTGGCGCAGGGCGGCCGGCTGGTCCGGCGCGACGACGCGCGCCGGAGCGAGAGCTATGCCGAGATCCTGGCACGGGCCGGCTTGGCGCAGATCGAGGGACGCGGCAGCGGCGCCGGCGATCAGGATGCGCAGCAAACCTACGCCATGCACGCGCATGGCGCGGTGTTCGCCGAGGTGAAGGTGGACCCGGATCTCGGGCAGATCAGGGCGACCCGCCTGGTCGGTGCCTTTGCCGCCGGCACCATCATCAACCCGCGCCTCGTGCGCAGCCAGTATTATGGCGGCATGATCTGGGGCGTTTCCTTTGCCCTGCACGAGCAGGCCGTGCCGGATCATCGCTCCGGGCGGATCCTGAACGCGAACCTGGCCGAGTATCATGTGCCGGTGAACGCCGACATACCCTCGGTCGAGGCCATCCTGGTGGAGGAGAACGACCCTTACGTGAATGCGCTGGGCATCAAGGGTGTGGGCGAGATCGGCATCACGGGCACGGCGGGAGCCGTCGCCAATGCGGTATGGCATGCGACCGGCATCCGGGTGCGCCGCTTCCCGATCGCCATCGAATCCCTGCTCCGCACCGAAGCGGCCTGAGCGACGCTGAAAGAACCGAGGCAGACCAGGCGAAGAGGGCGTCGGTCGCGTTTGGCTGGCTGCCGAACCGATGAAGCTTCATCCAGGCCGACCTCGGCCGCTGCTGCCAGCATGCCTCCGGCCCGGGTCGTCAGGATGGGTTCGGTCCCGTCGGCGAATGGGCCGGCACGCCACGTGCCGGCCCCATGACGCGCGTCGCCGAAGCCATGGCCGGATGAGGTTCATGGGAAGGGGCCAAGCTTGCCAGAGGCAGGCTGAGGACGGCGGTCATGCCGGTCGCCCGGCTGGTAAGAGTGATGTCGCCGCCGTGGTGACGCGCAATGGTGCGCGCGATCGACAGGCCCAGGCCCACCCCGCCGGTCTCGCGGTTGCGCGAATGCTCCAGGCGGAAGAACGGGGCGAAGACCCGCTCGGCATGGGCATCGGGGATGCCGGGTCCGTCGTCCTCTACGACGATGTCGATGCTCTCCAGGCCCTTGGCGACCCTGACCCGTGCACGCTCGCCGTAGCGGACCGCGTTCTCGACGAGGTTGCGCACCGAGCGGCGCAGCGCATCCGGCCGGCAGCGGTAGCTGAAGCGCGGGCTGTCCAGGAAGGTCACGTCCTGGCCGAGATCGGCCA
>NZ_DATMFZ010000372.1:0-33095 GCF_035556675.1 Geminicoccus sp.
CTGGCGACCGCCGGCCTGGCGCTGCTGCTGGACCGGCTCCTGTTCGCCAGGCTCGGCCGGGCGGGCGTGGCGATCGCCGTGGTGATGGGCTCGTTCGGCGCAGCACTCGCCCTGCGCAACCTCCTGTTCTTCGCGTTCGGCGGCGAGCCCCAATACTACAGCCGTGCCATCCAGATCGCCCTGCCCCTGCTGCCCCGCTCCGTCCTGGGCGGCGTGCGGGTGACGCCGGACCAGCTGGCCGTCCTGGGCATCACGGTCCTGCTCGTGATCGCCATGCACCTGTTCCTTGCCCGCGCCACGCTCGGCCGGGCGATGCGCGCCGTGGCGCACAACCCGCAGCTCGCCACCGTCACCGGCATCGACGTGGCGGCCGTGGTCCGCTGGACCTGGATCATCGGGGCGGGCCTCGCCGCGGTCGCCGGGGTGTTCGCCGGGCTCACCGTGCAGATCCGGCCGACCATGGGGCTGGACCTGCTCCTGCCCCTGTTTGCCGCGGTGATCCTGGGCGGGATCGGCTCGCCGTTGGGGGCGGTGCTGGGCGGGCTGATCGTGGGCATCGCCGAGAGCCTGGCGGTGCCGCTGGTCGGCGCGGAATATCGCGCGGCGGTGGCCTTTCTCCTCCTGATCCTGATCCTCCTGGTCCGCCCCACCGGCCTGTTCGGGGACCGCGGCTGATGATGGAGCTGCTGGCCGGCCCCCTCGCCTACCTGGTCTTCTTCCTGGTGATCGCGCTCTATTACGCGCTGATCACGCTGGGCCTGAACCTCCAATGGGGCTTCACCGGCCTGTTCAATGTCGGCGTGGCCGGCTTCGTGCTGGTCGGCGCCTATGCCAGCGCCATCCTCACCACGCCCGACGATCCCGGCCGGATCGGCGGGTTCGGCCTGCCGGTGCCGGTCGGCATGGCGGGTGCCATGCTCTCGGCCGGGCTGTTCGCGCTGCTGGTCGGCATTCCGGCGCTCCGGCTGCGCCACGACTATCTGGCGATCACCACCTTCGGCATCGCCGTGACCCTGCAGCTCGTGGCGCTCAACCTCCAGGTGCTGACCGGCGGGCCGTTCGGGATGAACTTCGTGCCGCGGCCCCTGTACGACGAGCTGGGCGGCCAGGGCGGCTGGAACCTGGCCTATCTCCTGTTCGTGGCGGCCCTGGTGCTGCTGGTCTGGTGGGGCCTGGCGCGGCTCACCGCCAGTCCCTGGGGCCGGGTGCTGCGCGCGATCCGCGAGGACGAGGCCGCCGCCGCCGCGATCGGCAAGCATGTGTTCCGCTTCCGCCTGGAAGCGTTCGTCCTGGGTGCCATGGTGATGGGGCTGGCGGGCGCGGTCTATGCCCACTTCATCGGCTTCATAGCCCCAGAGGACTTCCTGCCGATCCTGACCTTCCAGGTCTGGGCGATGCTGATCGTGGGCGGTGCCGGCGACCATCGGGGTGCCATCGCCGGCGCCGTCCTGGTCTGGGCGATCTGGACCGGCTCGGGCATGCTGCTCGACCTGTTCGTCCCCCCCGAGGGCAAGGCCCAGGCGGCCGCCCTCCAGGTGGCGGGGATCGGGGTGGCCTTGTGCGTGGTCCTTCTGTTCCGGCCGACGGGTCTGCTCGGGCGGCGCGGCTAGAGGGTCACGGCCGGCCGTGGCGCCCGCCTGACCGGGGCGGCGGCGCGCACCCGATCCGCCAGGAGCGCACGATAGGCCTCCAGATGCAGATCCATTGCCCGCTCCAGCGCAAACTCGGCCGTGACATGCCGGCGTGCCGACCTACCCCGCTCCCGCCAGCGGTCGTTCTCCAGGAGCCAGGCAAGGCCTGCGGCGAAGTCGTCCCGTGCGGCATGGTAGCCGAACCGCGAGGCGAAGCCGTCTGGATCGACGAAGCTCATGATCGCGCAGCCATGCGCGGCCGCTTCGATGAAGGAGTTGGGCATTGCTTCCCTGGTCGCGGTGTTGACCATGATCCAGCTCCCGGCCAGCGCTTCGCCGTGCGTCGTGCTGGCGAACTGGTCCACCATGCCCAGGAACTCGACATTCGGCCCCTCATAGGTCGAGCGCAGCCAGCGCTCATAGACCTTGTCGCGCGACTTGCCGAACACCCGGAACCGGACATGCGGGAACTGCCGGGCCAGCTCCAGGAACAGATGCGGCCGCTTGCGCCGGTCCAGCCGCGCCAGATAGCAGACGGTGGGTGTCGCGGCCTTGGCGGGCTCCGGCGGAATCGGCACCGGGGTCGGCAGGAAGCGCGGCTTCGGGCAGGGGCCGTACATCCGCTCCACCTTCGGCACCAGCCAGTGGGCGATGGTGTAGAGCGCATCGGCACGCCGGACGGCCTGCCACAGCAGCGGGCTGCTCTCGAACAGATAGTTGCCGACCACCTGCAGGCGGTTGAGCGAGGGCCGGGCGAACTCCATCACCCAGTCCTGCCAGTCGCGTGGGTCGCGGAAGGTGATCATGTGCCGCCGAGACGGCATCGCCCGCTGGGCCAGCCGGGTGCCGAGCGACACCTCGCAGGAGTGGTAGATGTCCGCATCCGCCTGGCGGAACAGCCGCAGCATCTCCCAGGGACGCGCCATGGGAAAGCTCAGCACGGTGATGCCGTCCAGCTGCTCGACCGGCTGCTGACCGGGCCGCTGCGGCACCACGGCGAACACTTCCACCCCGCGCTTGACCAGCTCGCCACCGATCATCCGGGTCGCGCGGCCGAAGCCGCCATACTTCCCCCAGGCGAAGATCTCCGTGGAGATGAGGCAGACTCTCATGGGTTCATCCCTCTTCGCGGGGTGTGGGGGTGAGCCGGGCGTGCAGCTCGACGAGGCCGCCGGCCAGCGCCTCCAGCAGCACGCGCAGGCTGAGCAGGACTCCGAGCGCCACCGATTCCGGGCCGGGCTGGCCGGCCGCGACCAGGGCCGCCGCCATCGTCGCCTCGCGCAGCCCGATGCCGGCCCAGGTGATCGGCAGGAGCAGGGCGAGTGCCAGGATCGCCCGTGCCCAGCCGAGCGTGGCGATGCCGACCTCCATGTCGAGCGCTCCGGCGACCAGCGCCACCGAGAGCAGGCCCAGCGCGTGGCTGCCCAGAATGTTCAGGAGGAGGATGCCCCAGGCCCGGCCGGTCAGGCTGCCATAGCGGCCGGTGACCCGGAGCAGGTCGATCAGGCGGCGGCGCAGCCCAGGCAGCCGCCGCTCCGGCCACCATGCCGAAAGCCGCACCTCCACCCAGGCGGCGGCCTTCGGGTGAAAGGCCAGGTAGCGCAGCACGGCGACAGCGACGGCCAGGGCCGCGAACATGCCGGGCAGGCCCGGCCAGCCCGGTGCGCCCGGGTCGAGGAACCAGAACAGGAGGCCCAGCAGGAGGGCCATCTCGATCTCGAGCAGGCGCGAGAACACCACCAGCGCCAGGGTCGCCTGCGGATCGCCACCCAGCCGTGCCAGCCGGTACCAGCGCACCACGCCCACCGCGACCACGCCGGGAAGGAACAGGCCATAGAAGCTGGTCGCGAGCTGCAGGCCGAGCAGCGGGCCGAAGCCCACCTGCATGCCCTGCAGCCGGGCAAGGCAACTGGTCTGCCAGGTGCGCAGCAGGACCATCGGCACGGTCAGGGCGAAGGCGAGCAGGACGGGCCACAGGACGACCTGACGGAGTGCCGCGGCGAACTGGTCCAGTGGCTGCCACGCCAGCACCAGGCCCAGGAGCGAGAGGCTGAACAGGATACCTATCCCGTTCTTCCAGCGCCCGCGCATCCACTCCCTCCATCTCCGATCCTCCGCCAGCTCTAGCCTGCCTCCGCCAGCACCCGCGCCGGTTCATGCCGCGGTGGTACCGGGGCCAGCCAGTGGGAGAGGTCGCGGCCGATCAGGTCCTGCAGCCGCTCCAGCTCGTCGCGCATGCCGGCACGCAGTTCCGTGGCGAGATCCGGCGGCAGGGCTTCCGGCACATTCTCGGCCTGGCGGAGCATGAGCCGGCGCGCCCAGGGCCGGATGGCGGCGGCGAAGCCGCGCGGCATCAGGCTCTGCAGCCTGGGCGACATCAGATAGGGGCGGATCGTCAGGTCGTAGAGCAGGCCGAACCTGGGGGTTTCGGCGACGCCCGAGCGGTTGTGCGCCTCGCCCATGTCGATCGGCACGTCCGGATCGACGCCGAGGAAGGTGAAGATTCCGCGCAGCGTGCCTGGGGGATCCGCCCGCAGGTCGTCGTAGAGCAGGACGTGGATCTGCCTGCGGTCGAACCGTGCGAAGAAGGGCTGAAGCTGACGGTGGTAGCGGCCCCGGTCGAGATAAAGCCAGGTGGGCGCCCAGCCGGCCCGCTGGCGCTCCGGCTCCGCTGCGATGGCGGCGGTGAAGCTCGTCAGGGGCTCGACCCGGTCGCGGCGCATCTGCCGGTACTTGGAAAAGGCGCGGTCCACCGGCTCGCGCAGGATCGCGATGATCCGCGCATCGGGCACGGCCGCATGGATGCGCTCCGCGCAGCCCGGAAAGTAGAGATAGGCCGCGGAGCTCTCGCCACGCAGCTTCCGGTCGCGCCCCTGGATGAACAGCCGCTCGTAGCTGGCGCGGTCCAGTACGGAAAGCCCATAGGTCTCGCGACGAAGACGGTCCCTGATGAAGGAGGAGCCGTCCGGTGACTCAGGGCCTGCGAAGGCTGGAAGCCCTTGAGGAAAAGCAAAATAATTGGGCTCCTTCACAGGTGACATTAAGATGGCTGGATGCTGTCCGAGATACTGATGCAAGGCAGTTGTTCCTGCCTTCGCTGCACCGATAATGAACAGATTGGCCATCATCACACATACCCGATTTTTGTATGGCCTGCCCTGAAAGCGAGTTGATTAGACCAATCTTAAAACTCACTGAACTCAGTGTCCATGTTCCGGCTGCCGGAACAGGTCATTACGCCTCCGACCAGATGTCGCAGGTTCGACCGGCCGCTTCCGTCAGGTCAATGCAATCGGCGCGGCGTTGCCGAATTTCACCAGCTCGATCTCGCTCAGGTAGCTGATGCCGAACCACGTACCGTTGGATGGCAGGTGCCGCACCTCGATCATCCCGCCGCCATGGTCGATGAAGCGGTACTGTGCGGGCGAGCCGTTGAAGATGGCAGTGTCGCGCCCCGGCCCCCCAAGCAGCTGATCATTGCCGAAGCCGCCGTTCAGCTCGTCATCGCCAGGCCCGCCATCCAGCCGGTCGTCGCCGAAGCCGCCGCGCAGCACGTCGTTGCCTTCCGTGCCGCTCAGCATGTCGTTGCCGGCACCACCCACGATGATGTCGTTGCCGGCACCGCCATCGAGCCGGTCCGCGCCGCTGGCGCCGTCGATCAGATCGTCGCCGTTGCCGCCATAGATCAGGTCGTCACCGACGCCGCCGACCAGATGGAGGTCACTGCCCTCGCCGCCGAAGATCGTGTCGTCGCCCACCGCGCCGAACGCGATGTCCGCGCCGTTGCCACCCTGGAGCTCGTCGTCGCCGGCACCGCCGCGCAGGATGTCGTTGCCGGCACCGCCGTGGAGCCCGTCGCTCCCCTCGCCGCCGTCCAGCTTGTCATGGTCGTTGCCGCCATGGAGCTCGTCGTCGCCGAGCCCGCCCACCAGCCAGTCGTCGCCGTTGCCGCCGTCCAGATAGTCGTCGCCGCCCTTGCCGAAGATCACATCGTCGCCGCCCAAGGAGAAGCGGCGGTCCGGGCCGTCGGTCAGGATCAGGAGGTCGTCGCCATCGGTGGACGCCGCGGCAGCAGCTGGCACCGGAGCGAAGCCTTCACCGTCCCAGCGGCTGGCCTGGCTGCCCGCCGCAAAGCGCAGCTCCTCGATCGTGCCCGCACCGAACTGGCCGACGAGGCGCAGGTCGAGCGGTGCGGCCGGGTCGGCCGAGCCGATCACCAGGTCCGCGCCGTTACGGGCGAACCGGAGGTCGCCGAAGCGCAGGCTTGGCCCGAACTCGATGGCATCGGCACTCCCGGCACTGTCGGCGATCCGGTCCCGACCCTGACCGGGATCGATCAGATAGACATCGTTGCCGGCACCACCCTCCAGCCGGTCGTCGCCGCCGTTCCCGGCCAGCCGGTTGGCCTCCGCGCTGCCGACGATCACGTCGTCGCCGCTGCCGCCGAAGGCGTTCTCGATCGTGGCGTCGCCGAACAGGAACAGCGTGGTGGCGAGCTCGCCCCCGTCCCAGCGATAGGCCGGCCCCACCTGCTGCCAGCCTCCGGTCAGGTCCAGCCGGACCGGATCGGACCGGTCGGACAGGTCGAGCGTGTCGTTGCCGCCGTCGTCGACGAGCGTCGTGAACACCGGCTCGTCCTCGTCCCAGCGGTAGACGGTGTCGCCCGGCCGGCTGGCCGGCTCGCCCCCATAGACGGTGCGCAACCAAGCCACGTCCAGCGCCATGGGGGCGCTGGGAAAGATGCTCGCGGAGGCGCCGCTGTCGACGCTGTCGCCCGGAGCGTCGCGATAAGACATCAAGGTGAGGCCGCGCCAGTCCTGCTCCCTGGGCAGGAGCGTACCGGTGCCGAGCGCCTCGTGGGGATGCTTCGCACCCAGAGCATGGCCGATCTCGTGGACGATCACCCAGAACTCGTAGGTTCCATCCGCATATTTCGCCCGCTCGGCAGCCAGGTCGCGGTCCGGCAGGTGGTCGGCGCGACCCAGCCACACATCGCCCGCCGCGGGACTGTCGCCGGGGCCGTAGGCGCCCGCGGTCGTGACGGCCGAGGTCACCGCGAAGCGGATGTCGCCCGCCACGCCGTCCGTCTCCTCGACCTCGACGAAGCGGATCCCACCTACCTCCTCCCAGGCGTCGAGTGCGCGGCGCACCGCCTCCCGCTGCCCGGCCGAGAGAGCCGCGAATCCCTGGCGCGGCTCGGCATAGCCATCGGCCCAGCCCGAACCCGCCGTGGGGAAGCTGTAGGTGACGGTAGCAGGCTCACCCTGCGCCATGCCCCACTTGGTCGGGCCGCCGATCGCGTCGATCGTGCGGTCGCCGCTGGCGGTGACGTAGGCGAACGGCGATCCCGAAGGATGGGGCGCAGCGACGGGATCAGGAAAGGCGTCGTTCGCAGACGCTACCGGGAGACGGGCCATGCCAAGCAATCCAAGAGGTGCAGCGGCCCCGAGAGGGACCATGAGCGACGAACGGAAGATAACCGGCCAAAGGGACGACCGCCCGGCCCGATCGCCGGATGCGATGCACGAACGTATGCTTCGGCATCTTCGGGAAAGGATCTATACCGAATCGGCCACGGCAGGCCGGGCCGCAATGCCCGACCGAGTTGCACGGCTGCCGTCCGTGGCGGATCGCGAGCACGGCCTGGAACTTTCCAGCCATCGCCTGTAGAAGCGCCGCCTTTCGAGACCGCGGCAACGCTTTGCCGGCGGACCGACCATGCGACCGGCAGGTCTCGCCCGGCGATCCATGGACCTCCCGCCATCCTGCCGCCGCTTATGGTCGGACCTGCGGCGGAAGGAGACGCTTCGGCGAACGACAGACATCCCGCATAGGCGTAGAGCGTTCGACCGAGCGCGCTCGGTCGCAGGAAAGACCAGGGCGATCGATTCAACAGAAGAAAGGAGCGGCCATGACGGACGTGGCAGAACGTCTGCCGGATGGCGCAGCCAACCTCATCCAGACCGACTACACCGTCGGCCAGGACAACATTCAGCCGAAGATCGGTCCATTCGGGCTGGACGTGCACAACCCGGTCTTCGCGATCTCCGGCCTCACCATCGTCGCCTTCGTCGTCCTGACACTGGCCCTCCAGGAGAGCGTCGGCCCCTTGTTCAGCGGGCTGCGCGCCTGGCTGACCGGAAATCTCGACTGGTTCTTCCTGCTCGCCGGCAACGTCTTCCTGCTGCTCTGTCTGTTCCTGATCGTCAGCCCGCTCGGCCGGGTGCGCCTGGGCGGCCGTGAGGCGGCACCCGACTTCAGCTATGTGAGCTGGTTCTCCATGCTGTTCGCCGCAGGCATGGGCATCGGCCTGATGTTCTACGGCGTGTCGGAACCGCTCTCGCATTTCTCCGCATCGGTCGCGGAGGGGGCCGCGGCGCCGGAGAGCTGGGCGCCGCTCGACGGTGCGGCCGGCGACACCGCCACCGCACGGGACCTGGCCATGGCCGCCACGATCTTCCACTGGGCCCTGCACCCCTGGGCGATCTATGCGGTGGTGGGTCTGGCCATGGCGCTCTTCGCCTACAACAAGGGCCTGCCGCTCACCGTCCGCTCGATCTTCTATCCGATCTTCGACGAGAAGGTCTGGGGCTGGCCCGGCCATGTCATCGACATCCTGGCGGTGTTCGCGACCCTGTTCGGGCTCGCCACCTCCTTGGGCTTCGGTGCCGAGCAGGCCAATGCCGGCCTCAACTATCTGTTCGGCATGCCGGTCAACGACACCTCGCGGGTGTTCCTGATCGTCGCGATCACCGCGATCGCGCTCATCTCGGTGGTAGCCGGCCTGGAGGCCGGGGTGAAGCGGCTGTCCGAGATCAACATGGTGCTGGCAGCATTGCTGCTCCTGTTCGTCGTGCTGGTCGGGCCGACCCTGCTGATCCTGACCGGGTTCTTCCACAACCTGCTGGCCTACGTGGAATACCTGCCGGGGCTCTCCAACCCGTTCGGGCGCGCGGACGACAATTTCCGCCAGGGCTGGACCGCGTTCTACTGGGCGTGGTGGATCTCCTGGTCGCCGTTCGTGGGCATGTTCATCGCGCGCATCTCGCGCGGCCGCACGGTGCGCGAGTTCCTGACCTGCGTGCTGCTGATCCCCTCCGTCGTGTCGGTCTTCTGGATGACCGCCTTCGGCAGCACCGCGATCGACCAGCTCGTGGGCGGCTATCAGGTGGCCGCCGAGGGCGTGCTCGAGCTGCAGCTCTTCCTGATGCTGCAGGAACTGCCACTGGCAGCGATCACCTCGTTCATCGGCATCGTGCTGGTGATCGTGTTCTTCGTCACCTCGTCGGATTCCGGCTCGCTCGTCATCGACACGATCACCGCCGGCGGCAAGGTCGACGCGCCGGTCTCACAGCGTGTGTTCTGGGCAGTGTTCGAGGGGCTGGTGGCAATCGCGCTGCTCCTGGGCGGCGGACTCACCGCGCTGCAGGCGATGTCGGTCTCGACCGGCCTGCCGTTCACCATCGTGCTCCTGGGCGGCTGCTACGCGATCGTCCAGGGGCTACGCTCCGAGCCGCGCTGAGCGGCCGGAACCATCCGTCCGCGGCGCCCAGCCGCCGTAGCGCGCGGAGCAGGCCCCGGTAGGCCGTGATCAGCCGCCCGTCGTCGAGCGGCTGGTCGTCGTTCCAGCTCGCCACCCCGCAATGCCGGGTACCATCCATGCCGACCAGCCAAGGCGATGGGTCGAGAATACCGGCTTCGAGCCATCCTCGCGGCACCCCGCCCAGGAAATCCGGCGCCAGTCGGCCGGCCTCGATCCGGTCGACACGGAACAGGCGCGTCAGTGCCGCCTGCTGATCGGCTTCGGCGCCCCGCTGCCGACCTGCAGCAGGGGGCCCGGCTCAGGCGCCATCCCACCGGAACCAGCCCGCGTCGGCCGGGCAGCATTGACGCCGGCCACTGCCCGGCGGTCGACACGTCGACGGCGTGTTGCCGCGTCCGAGCTGCGAGTGACGTTTGTCACAACCATGCAGGCCATGGCCGGCGCATGGTGCGCTATGAGGCCGGGATCGTGGACCAGCTCGGGCGAGCGCCGTTCCCCCGCGGCGGGCTGATCCCCACACCCCATCGCCCCTGCGCGATTCCGGCCTCGATCCCACCTGACCCCTCGCCGCTCGCGCGTCGACTGTGGCGCCTGGACCGCACTTGCGTGAGGAACGGCCGCTGAGGGGACCGTGCATCCGATCAGGTCGAGCCGAATGGCGGTGTGCGTGGCAACATGACCACGGGGACCACGGGTTGATGTACTCTCATCCACCTCCAGCTGCTTGACCACCTGTTCGTCGGGAAGCGGGTGCACTAGCCTGGGTTGTGGTAGTGCGTTCCTAACAGGTCGGGAGATAATTCTGCCTGCGGCGATGGAAGAATGTGAAGCGACCTTGTCTCGATCCGGATAACGATCCAGTCTCGGCACACCCCCACGCCAGACCCGGGGCGTCGTCGTGATGAGGATCTGGCACCGGCAAGGAGAGGCACAGGCGTGTCTGGCGGAATCGGGCTCGGTGCTGGTATACAATACGCAGGTAGCGCTGTGTTACTGACCAGGCGTCGGCTAGATCCGACAGATATTGCTGGCGATTTGACGCAGGCACGAGGAACGCTTTTAATGATGTTCTGACAGTTGAAGTGGTGCATCTACGGCTGGTCAGTGGCGTTGATCGCTGCCCGGTGTCCCGCCCATGACCGGGCCAGCGGGCAACGCTAGAATGGCCTTGACCGACGGTATCGACGAGCATTGAGCAGCGCCGGCTTCTGATTGTGAGAGTGCGTATGGGTCTTCGAATCGCCATGGTTGCCGCTTGCCCGTTTCCGGCACGCCGCGGCACGCCGTTGCGGATCGAGCGCCTGTCGGAGGCATTGGCGCAACTCGGCCACGAGGTCGAGGTCGTCACCTATCCGATGGGTGAGAGCGAGGCCTCGGGCAGCTACCTCGTGCATCGGGCCGGCGGCGCGGGCATGAGCTATGGCACCATCGCGCCCGGCCCCACCCCGCGCAAGCTGCTGCAATACGACCCGCTGCTGGCCGCCAAGATCGGCCGGCTCCTGGCGGCCAAGCCGTTCGACGTGGTCCATGCCCATCATGTCGAAGGCCTGCTGACGGCGTGGTGGGGGCGCGGACGCAAGCCGGTGCCCCTGGTGTACGATGCGCACACCATGCTCGGCTCCGAGCTGCCCTCCTATGGTGGCGGGCTGCTGGGCAGGATGATGGGCGGCACCGGGCGATGGCTGGACGTGCAGCTCCCGCCGCTGGCCGACCACGTGGTCACCGTGACCCCGGACATCCGCGAGCGCCTGCTCCGTGCCGGCCGGCTCACCCCCGATCGCGTCACCGTGGCGATGAACGGCGTCGAGCTCGACGTGTTCGCCCGCGCGGTCGGCCGGGAGCCGATCGCGCCCGACCGGGTGATCTATACCGGCACGCTGGCTGCCTATCAGGGCTTCGACCTCCTGCTGAAGGCCTTCGCCAAGGCCTGGGCGGTGCGCCCCTCCATGCGGCTCGTGGTGGCGGCCAGCACCGGCTTCGAGCGCTACGAGGAACTGGCCCGCTCCCTGGGCATCCGCGAGGCGATCCTGCTCGAGCCGGACGACTTCGCGGTTCTGCCCGACCGGCTGGCCGATGCCGCGATCGCGGTCATGCCGCGCACGGTCTGCGACGGCATCCCGCAAAAGCTCCTGAACTACATGGCCGCCGGCAAGGCGGTGGTATCCTCTGCCGGCTCGGCCAAGGTCCTGCAGGACGGCCTTAACGGCCTGGTCGTGCCGAACGACGATGTCGAGGCGTTCGCCGCCGCCCTGTTGCGGATCGCCGAGGATCCTGGCCTGCGCCAGCGCCTGGCCCAGGCCGCCCTCGACTTCGTCGCACGCGAATGTGCCTGGTCGAGCACCGCGCAGATCTGCGAGCGGGTCTATGTCGGGCTCACCGGCGGGCGCAGCGCTGCCCGCTCCACCCTCGTGCCCAACGCCAACAACGCCGCCTGAGCTTCCCGACCAGGTCCGATTGCCGGCAACTCCGCCATGGCTGCCGTCAGGGCGCGATCGGTCATCCCGATCACGCCGTCATCCGGTGGGGGCGGGAGAATGATGCGTGCACGCCCCGACATGCGTCCACCCGCCCGGTCGGCCGTGGCCGACCAAAGGACGGGGCTTCAGAGTGCGGTGAGTTCCGGCTCCAGGCCTAGCTTCGCCAGGTCCTGGCCGATCTCGTTGAGGTAGATCGGATTGACCGCCACCACCACGTCCGGACGGATCTCGGTGAGGGCCTGCGGCGAGAGGATCTCGTTGCCGCAGCCGGCCAGGAACTTGCCGTGCTTGTGCGGATTGATGTCCACCACGGCGGCCACCTGCTCGGCGATCTTGAGCGTGGTGATCAGCGAGACCGCCTTGGAGCCGGAGCCCCACAGCGCCACCGTCCGGCCCTCGCTCTGCCAGCGCAGGAACTGGTCGCGCAGCCGCTGCAGCTCCGGCCCGATCACCGCCTTGAACTGCGCCACCTGAGCCCTGGTCTTGGCGAGATCGTCCTCCAGCGCCAGGTGTGGCTCGGTCGGGCCGTCGACCGGCTTGGCCTCCAGCATCAGGTACTGGTCGTCGTAGGCCTTCCAGAGATTGGTCACGTCGAAGCCGGTGCGCCGGAACAGACGGGCGAGGGAGCCGTAGGTGAAGTAGCTGCAGTGCTCGTAATAGATGTCCCAGAAGGCCGGCTCGGTCAGGACCCGCTCGGCATCGGGAAGCTCGAAGAACACGTCCACGTGCGGCCGGTCACCGATGCTTTCCCGCACCAGCTCCATGAAGGTGCGGACCTCGTGGATATGCTCCAGCGTATGGCGGCAGGAGACGTGGTCGGCCTGCAGGTGGCGGTATTTCGGGCCGTAGAAGTCCTGGATGAACTGGAGCCGGTCGGCGGCCTCGCTGACCGTGCGCTCCGGCCGGTAGCCCGGATCGATGCCGATGCCCGACGCGCCCGAGCGCTCGCACAGGGTGACCAGGAACTCGCCCTTGCCGCAGCCGATCTCCAGCGCGGTCTTGCCGGGCTTCAGGCCGAACTTCCGGATCTGGTCGTCGCAGATCTCCTCCAGGAAGCGAATGAAGCGCGGCGAGAAGGCCTGGGTCTCCTCATAGGCCGGCGAGTAGTTCTGCGGCTTCGGGTCGAACTTCACGTTCTGGATGAAGCCGCAGGCGTTGCAGAAGCCCAGCTCCAGGTCGCCCTTGGGGAACGCCAGCGCTTCCGCGCGGCTATCCACCATCAGGCAGCTATGCACCGGAATCCGGTCGACCTTGTAGAACAGGTCGAGGTCCGTGCTGCCGCACGCCTTGCACACATGATCCGACATGCGGGAGGTACTCTTCAGACGATGACGGGCATCGGGATCGGGAGGATGAACTTGCCGCCGCGCGCCGCGTGCGCTGCCTGCTGACTCATGATCTCGTCCTTGAAGTTCCAGGGCAGGATCAGGAGGTAGTCGGGCTTGGTCTCCTCGATCACGGCGGGTGCCTTGATCGGCAGGCGCACACCGGGGATCCAGCGGCCCTGCTTGAAGGTATTGCGGTCGACCACGTAGTCCAGCAGGTCCGGGCCGATCCCGGCATAGTTCAGGAGGATGGTGCCCTTGGCGGCGGCACCGTAACCGACGATGGTCTTGCCCTCGGCCTTCAGCTCCAGGAGCATGGCGCGCAGGTCGGCCTTGATCTTCTCCACCCGGGCGGCGAAGTCGGCATAATAGCCGAACTTGTCGATGCCCAGTTCCCGCTCCTCGGCGAGGAGATCGGTGATCGAGGCATCCGGGCGGTCGACCTTCTCCACGAAGATCCGCAGCGAGCCGCCATGGATCGGCAGGCGCTCGACCCGGTTGAAGTGGAGGCCGTGCTGGCGGAACAGCGCCTTCAGCGCCGTTGCCGAGAAATAGCACAGGTGCTCGTGGTAGATCGTGTCGAACTCGCCGTGGTCGATCAGGTCGCGCACATAGGGCGCCTCGATCACCGCGACGCCATCGTCCTTGAGCAGGGCGGCGATGCCCTGCACGAAGCCGTTGGTGTCGGCAACATGGGCCAGCACGTTGTTGCCGTGGATGACGTCCGCCTGCTTGCCGGCTTCCGCCAGCTCCTGCGCGACGCTCAGGCCGAAGAAGGCCAGACGCGTGTCGATGCCCTTCTTGCGCGCGGCCTCGACCGGGCCCGGGGCCGGGTCGATGCCGAGCAGCGGGATGCCGGCCTTCTGGTAGTGCTGCAGCAGGTAGCCGTCGTTGGAGGCCAGCTCCACCACGAAGCTGTCCGGCCCGAGCCTGCGCTCGCGGATCCGGGCCTCGACGTTCTCCCGCGCATGGGCGACCAGCGCGTCGGTGAACGAGGAGAAGTAGGGATAGTCGTGACCGAACAGCTCCTCCGGCGGCACGGTCTTGAGGATCTGCACCAGCGTGCAGTCCTCGCAGAACGCGACGTCCAGAGGAAAGCGCGGCTCGGCCTTGCCCAGATCGGCCTCGGCGATGAAGCCGTCGGACAGTGGCAGGTCGCCCAGCGACAGGAAGGTGCGCAGGTGCGACCGGCCGCAGGAGCGGCAGCTCACGATGTCAGCCATGGTCAGGCGGCCGCCTTGAGATGCTGGAGGGAGCCGTCGACGGTGCCACCGGCCATCAGGTTCTTCACGTGCGCCAGGCGCATGTAGCGCGGGCTGAAGAACTCTTCCCGGGTGAGGCTCGCCGCCTTGTAGGCCTGGTAGAGCTGGCGGATGCCGGCTTCCACGGTCCATTTCGGCTGGTAGGCCGGCAGGGTCCGGGCGATCTTGTCGCAGTTCACCCGGTAGTTGCGCGCATCCGGGCTGGCGTCGCTGGCGAAGGTCACCTCGACGTCAGGCACGACCTTGGCGACCAGCTCGGCCACCTCGCGCACCCGGTAGTTCTCGGACGTGCGGCCGACGTTGAACGCCTCGCCATGGATCAGCTCGCGCGGCGCCTCGGCCACCGACTTGAAGGCGAGTGCGATGTCCTCGATGTGGACGAGCGGCCGCCAGGGCTTGCCGTCGCTCTTCATCTCGACCTTGCCGGTGGTGACGCCGAAGCCGGTCAGGTTGTTGACCACCAGGTCGCCGCGCAGCCGGGCCGAGAGGCCATAGGCGGTCGCACTGCGCAGGAAGGTCGGGCTGAACCGGTCGGAGGCCATGGGCGCCACGTCGCGCTCAGTCCAGACCTTGCTCTCGGCATAAGGTGTCACCGGGTTGAAGCCGGCGCTCTCGTCCAGATAGTCGTTGCCGGCAGCGCCGTAGTTCGAGCAGGACGAGGAGAACACGAAGCGGGCCACGCCCGCGTCCCGAGCTAGCTCGGCGAGACGGACCGAGGCCCGCCAGTTGATCGCATAGGTGGTCTCGGGATCGAGATCGCCCAGCGGGTCGTTGGACAGGCCGGCCAGATGCAGGACCGCGTCCATGCCCTCCAGGTCGGCACGCTCGACCTGGCGCAGGTCCTTCACGATCTGCCGGCAGCTCACCCGTGGCTGGCCCGGGAAGGTGCAGCCGTCGAACAGCAGGCTGTCCAGGCCGACCACCTCGTGTCCGGCGGCCTGGAGCATCGGGACCAGGACGTGGCCGATATAGCCGTCATGGCCGGTAACCAGAATGCGCATGATGGAGGTCCTCAGTCCCAGATCTTCCAGGGAGCGTTGCCGGAATCCCAGAGCTCCTCGAGCCGGACCCGGTCGCGGACCGTGTCCATGCACTGCCAGAAGCCTTCGTGCCGGTAGGCCATGAGCTGCCCGTCCGCGGCGAGGCGCTCCAGCGGCTCGCGCTCGAAATGGGTCGTGTCGTTGTCGATATAGTCGAAGATGCCGGGCTCCAGCACGAAGAACGCGCCGTTGATCCAGCCCTCGCCCAGCTGCGGCTTCTCCTCGAACGCCACCACCTGGTCGCCCTGGATGTCGAGCTTGCCGAACCGAGCGGGCGGGCGGACCGCCGATACGGTGGCCAGCTTGCCGTGCCGCTTGTGGAAGCGCACCAGCTCGTCCAGGTCGATCGTGGAGACGCCGTCGCCCCAGGTCAGCAGGAAGGTGCCGTCCTTGCCCAGATAGGGTGCCAGCCGCTTGATCCGGCCGCCGGTCTGGGTGTTGAGCCCAGTGTCGATCAGGTCGATCCGCCAGTCGAGCGATGATTCGGCGTGGCGCTCGACCGTACTGCGGCGCAGGTCCACGGTCAGGTCACTGCTCAGCGAGCAGTAATCCGTCATATACTTCTTGATGTACTCGCCTTTATAGCCGAGCGCGATCACGAAGTCCTTATGCCCGTAATGGGCATAGTGCATCATGATGTGCCAGATGATGGGCTTGCTGCCCACCTCAACCATGGGCTTCGGCTTGCTTACGGTTTCCTCCGAAAGACGGGATCCGAGACCGCCTGCAAGAATTCCGACCTTCATGAGCTCCACCGACAGTCGAACATCGCGCACCTGCCCGTACTAGACCGCTTTGCCTTCCCGGTACCAGCAACAAGCCAGTGACCGGATCCTCGTGTACCAGCGCATTCCGTCACAGGCGGGTTTTTCGCCGCCGTTGTGACCGCAGCGCCAGCGGGACAAGGCAAGAGCACGCGTGTCATATCCAAGGCGCGCACCAAGCGGGCAGCTACCTCGAATGCGACACGCATCGCCAGTGTTGCGCGTCAATGGTGAACTGTTCCGACCTGAGCCGCCGAAATCTGTGGCCCTTATGCAACATAGCGGTACGCCAACCCAGCGGCAGTCGCCTGGGGAATGGCCCGAAGCACCGCCAAGCCGCACCCGTCTTCACGACAGCTGAACCGGCCGGCCATCCAGATGGAATCGTTCGAGTTCTACGATCGGGCGGCTTTTCCTGGACGATCGCTGCCGGTTCTGGCTTCTCCATCGACCAGACCGCCATTCCAGCATGAGGATTGCCGGACATGGATGCCGACGTCACCTCGCACCTGGTCGATACGGCGCTGCTCGGCACGCTCTACGCTCGGCCGCGCTCGCTGCCGCGTGTGCTGGACGGCACGCGTGCGCTCTGCCAGCCCTGGATCGACCCGGCCGACGCCTTCCTGGTCGGCCGGGTCGAGGCCGGCCTGCGGACCGGCTGGATGCGCCTGCGCGAGTCCGATGCGCCCCCCGACACCGGCACCGCCGCTGCCGGACTGTATGCCACCGAAGACGGGCGCCAGCGCTTCGAGGCCGAGCTCTGCCGCCCGCTGATGCGGGCGTGCCATCCGCATCGGGTACTGCAGGAGCAGCTCCGTCTGAGCTTCATCGACCAGCTGCCGATGAGGCGGCAGGTCCAGCTCGCCATCGAGCTGCGCCAGGGCCGTCGCCGCTGCCTGGCCTGCCTGGACAGCCGGCTGGAAACGATCGGCGACGGATGGGAGCGGCACCTCCTCCAGGAGCGGCGGCGACAGCTGGAGGAGTCGGCCGGTGGCTTGGACCGGCGCCTTCGGGAGCTGGGCCTGCTGGCGGGCGCGGCATGAGCCTGGACGCCATGCCGGTGGCGGACGGACCGCAGTGCCCGGCACTGCTCGAGCCGGCCGAGCGGCTCGTCCTGTGGATGTGGCGCGAGTTGCATGCCGAGTGCGTCCAGCCGTCCGCCACGCTGCTCGTCGGCCTGCGCCTGGCCTTCGGTCTGGCCGGCGTGGAGCGGGCATTGGCGGCGGTGCTGGTCCTGTGGCGCTGTTATGATGGCCACCGGCGCCGTCCCACCGCCGTGGCTTGGCATCGTACCCGCTTGGTGAGTGCCGAGGAGCGGCTGCTGATCGCGCTGATCGCCACCGCCCAGCAGGGGGCGGACGCGCATCACGCAGCCATCGTCCTGCGGCTGGTGCGCGGCCAGGGCGCCGAGGCATTGGTCGAGGCCGCGCGCGAGCTGGCGCTCCTCCTGGCGCGCGCCGGATTCCGGCTGCCGTGCCGGATCCGCGACCTGCCGGCCGACCGCATGGCCGGCAACGGCCAGGGCGGCTGGAACCTCGCACCCGGCAGTGTAAGACACTAGAGCGGGACCGGCATGGCGGTCCCGCCTCGGCGCCCGCCGAGAGCGGGCCCAAGGGCGGCCGGCACGGGACCAGGCCGCGCCGGCCGCTCGCGACTGCGGGAGCGGCGGCTGCCAGGCAACGACTTGCAAGGGGATGGGGCGATGTTGCTCTCAGCGCATTCCAGTGCGCTCTTGTTGGTGGACCTGCAGGATCGGCTGATGGCGACCGTGCTGGAGCAGGCCGAGCTGGTCGAACGCTGCCGGCTGATGCTGCACGCGGCGCGGCGCCTGGACGTTCCGGTGCTGGTCACGGAGCAGTATCCCAAGGGGCTGGGGCCGACCGTGGCGCCGGTGGCGGAGCTGCTCCGGCCGGACGAGGTCATGGCCAAGATCGCGTTCTCCGCGCTGCGCGATCCGCAGGTGGCGGAGCGGATCGGCGCGCTCGGCCGCGAGACGCTGGTGGTGGCGGGTGCCGAGAGCCATGTCTGCGTGCTGCAGACCGTGCTGGACCTGGTCGCACGCGGGCGCAAGGTCGCGGTGGTGGCGGACGTGGTGGGCTCGCGCCGGGCGTTCGACAAGGAAACCGCGCTGGTGCGGATGCGCCGGGCCGGTGCGCAGATCGTGACCGCCGACATGGTGGTGTTCGAGTGGCTGGAGCGGGCCGGCACGGACGACTTCAAGGCGCTGGTGCCGCTCCTGCGCGGCCGCTGAGCCAGGCGTGAGCGGGCCTGGCCGTCAGCCGAGCAGCCAGCGGTGTGCCTTCTCGGTATTGAACCGCCAGATCCGCTTCGGCCCCGCCATCACGTTGAGGTAGTAGAGGTCGTAGCCGTGCGCGGCGGCACAGGGGTGGTAGCCCTTCGGGACCAGGGTCAGGTCGCCGTCCTCGATAGCCATGGCGACGTCGAGGGAGCGGTCGTCGGTGTAGACGCGCTGGAAGCCGAAGCCCTGCGGGGGGTTGAAGCGGTGGTAGTAGACCTCCTCCAGGGCCGATTCCTCCGGCAGGTTGTCCTGGTCGTGCTTGTGCGAGGGGTAGGACGACCAGCAGCCGGACGGGGTCACCACCTCGACCACCAGCAGGGAATGGGCCGGCTGGTCCTCGGGCAGGATGTCGCGCGGGTAGCGGGTGTTGGTGCCCTGGCCGCGCGTGCTGGTGCGCACGTCGTCCGGGCCGATCAAGCGCGGCATGTGCTCGCCGCCGCCCGGCGCCTTGCAGACCGCGACCTCGGCCGGGCCCAGCGCCTCCACGCGCACCTGGCGGTGCCAGGGAACATAGACCGAATGGGGCAGGGCGGAGAACGGATCCATGCGCCCGCCGACCCCCTGCCAGAGGGGCCCCTCGGCCACCGCGATGTCGCAGCGTCCCGAAATCAGGACGATGCACCACTCCTCCTGGCCGGTCGGCAGATCGAACGACTGGCCCTGATGCAGCCGCCAGAGGTCGAAGCCGACATGGGTCCAGCCCGCGCTGGCCGGGGTCACCCGGTGGACCAGCCCGTCCCGGCCCGGCGCGTGGTTCTTCAGGATCAGCTCGCTCATGCCGTCTCTCCCCTGGCGCGATCCCACGCGCGCAGCAGCTCGCGGTAGCGCTCCGCCATGGCCGAGATCGCCGCAGCGTCGTCGACCCGCCCGTCCAGCCAGTCCCGGAAGGGCTGGCCGAAGATCGAGCGGCCGACCGCGAAGCCCTGGCAGACCGGGAAGCCGGCCGCCAGGCGGAAGCTGTCGGCCAGCCGATCCAGGGGCTGGTCCAGGCCCAGGAGCAGCACGCCGCGGCAGAACCGGTCGCGTGAAGCCACCAGCTCCTGGATCGCCTGCCAGCCGGCCCGGTCGGCCGGAGCCTCCAGCTTCCACCAGTCCGGATGGATGCCCAGGTCGTAGCAGCGGGCCATGACCGCCGGCACGGTGCCGGTATCGACTGGCCGCCCCGATGCGCTGGCGATCACCTCCAGGAGCAGCTCGTGGCCGCTCTTCCGACAGGCGGTGAACAGCTGCAGGAGCCGGCGCTCCTGTTCCGCCGCGAGCGCCGGATCGTCATTCGGATGCCAGCGGACCAGGCATTTGACGCAGTGATCCAGTGGCCATTCCTTCAGGGTCGAGCCCAGATCGTCGCCGCCCTCGAAGGCCAGCGGCACGGCACCCGGCAACTCGATCGGCCGGCCGATCCACAAGCCCGTGCCCACCGCGCGGAACAGCGCCTCCTGGCCGAACCGGCCGTCCACCAGGATGCCGCCGTCCGCGCGCGCACCTACGGCTGCCAGCGCCGCGTCCAGGGCCAATTCCTTGAACCGGCCGATGCGCTCGGCTGCCATGCCACGCCCGGCGACCTCCGCCTCCAGCTGGGCACGATGATCGAACGCGAACGCCAGGACCTGGCCTGCAGGCCGGCGCCGGTTGGTCGACCAGTGCAGTTGCTCGAGCCGCGCATCCTCGCGCAGCCGCTTGGTCGTGCTGCCCTCGCGCAAAAAGGCGGAGAGCTCGGCCCAGGACGGGCCCGACGGCGCGCAGCCATGCCGGCTGACCGTGATGGCCCCGCAGGCATTGGCGAAGCGGGCGCAGTCGGCGAGTGGCTGGTCGCGCAGATAGCCCCGCAGGAAGCCGCTGAGGAAACTGTCGCCCGCCCCCAGCACGTTGAAGACCTCGATCGGGAAGCCCTGCCCGGTGATGCCGTCCTCGACGCTGGCGGGGATCGGGCCGTCGAACAGCACGCAGCCCATCGGCCCGCGCTTGAGCACGATCAGTGCCTGCGGGGCCACCGCACGCACCTGCCAAAGCGCCGAGAGTGTATCGGTCGACCCGCCGGCGATATGGATCTCCTCCTCGGTGCCGACCACCACGTCGCATTCGGGCAGGATCGACTGCAGGTGGGCCGAGACGCTGTCGGCGGCGACGAAGCGTTCCTCGCCGCTGTCATGGCCGCCGATTCCCCAAAGGACCGGGCGGTAGTCGATATCCAGGACGATCCGCCGGCCGTGTTCCTTAGCGAGTGCCATTGCATGGCGGCTGGTGGCATCGAGGTTCGGCCGGCTGAAATGGGTGCCGGTGACCAGGAGGGCCCGGGCGTCCCGGATCATGGCCGGATCGACATCGTCCGGCTGCAGCGCCGCGTCCGCGCAGTCCTCGCGGTAGAAGATCAGGGGAAAGCTGTGCTGGTCGCGGATGCCCAGGATCACCAGGGCGGTGAGCCGTTCGGGATCGGTCACCACGCCGCTCGTGTCCACCCCGTCGCGGGCCAGCTGCTCGCGGATGAACCGGCCCATCGCCTCGTCGCCCACCCGGGTGATCAGGGCCGAGCGCAGGCCCAGCCGCGCGGTGCCGATCGCGATATTGGCCGGGCAGCCGCCGACATATTTGGCGAAGCTTCCCATGTCTTCGAGCCGGCCGCCGACCTGCTCGCCGTAGAGGTCGACGGAACTGCGACCGAGCGTCACCACGTCGAAACGGATCGTCATCGCCAGCCCTGGTCCGGTTGCCCCCTGGCCCGCCGGACGGCCTGCGGCCGGGCGGGACTCCATGGCCCGTCTAGCATCCGCCGGTGGCGAAGGCACGCGGGGACGCTCGATCCGGGATGTCAGGACCGTGGCCGGCTGCCGCCCTCGCGGCGCAGCCGCATCACGGTGGCGATCACCTGGGCCACCGCCTGGTAGTGCTCGACCGGGATCGGCCGGCCGACCTCGCCGATGGCGTGCAGTGCCCGGGCCAGGGGCGGGTTCTCCATGATCGGCACACTGTGCTCGTTGGCGGCCTTGCGGATGATCGCGGCCAGGTGGTCCACGCCCTTGGCCACCACCACTGGGGCTGCATGCTCGCCCTGCTCGTAGCGCAGCGCCACCGCGTAATGGGTCGGGTTGGTGATCACCACCGTGGCCTTGGGCACGTCCTGGAGCATACGCTGCCGCGCCCGGGCCATCCGGATCTGGCGCAGGCGCTGCTTGATCACCGGGTCGCCCTCGCCCTGCTTCATCTCGTCCTTCAGCTCCTGGCGCGACATGCGCATCTGCCGGTGAAAGCGCAGGCGCTGCCAGAACAGGTCGACCACCGCGAACCCGGTGGCGGTGAGCGCACAGACCAGCGCCACCCTTCCCACCAGCCGCCCCATCTCGCGGCCGATCGAACCGGCCTCCAGGCCGACCGTGGCCACGACCCCCGGCAGCTCGTCGCGCAGCTGCAGCCAGCAGACCGTGCCGATCGCCGTGACCTTGAGAGCGTTCTTGGCGAACTCCAGCAGGCCCGCCCCGCCGAACATCCGGGTGAGGCCCGCCTTTGGTGACAGGCGCTCCGCCTTGGGACGCAGGTTCTCCCGGCTCCAGAGCAGGCCCTGCTGGCCGACCGTGGCCAGCACCGCCGCCAAGAGGAGGCCGCCGGCCGGGATCGCCGCCACGCCGGCCAGGGCCAGCGCCGTGCCGGCCAGCCGGCCGCGGATCTCCTCGGCACCGCCCATCGGCGCCGCGGCATGCTCCAGGTACCAGCGCAGTGCCGCCAGCGTGTCGGCGGAAAGCCTGGGCAGGACCAGGACCAGGAGACAGGCGGCCATCGCCAGCATCAGGGCATGGCCGACATCGCGGGACAGCGGCGCCTGGCCCTTGGCACGGGCATCGTCGAGCCGTTTTTGGGAAGGCTCCTCGGTCTTGTCGTCGTCCTTCTCCTCGGCCATGCGCGCTCAGATGCTCCCGAGCAGGTCGGTCCAGGCGGACGCAAGGACGCGCAGGACGAGGGTGCCAGCCGATCCCAGGGCCATGGCCAGGACGAGCAGGCCCGCCGCGATCTGCAAGGGTGCGGCGACGAACAGCACCTGCAGGGTCGGCATCATCCGGTTCATCACGCCCAGCACCGCGTTCAGCAGCAGGGCCACCGCCATCACCGGGCCGGCCACGCGGAACGCCAGATCGAAGGCGCGGCTGCCGGCACGGGTCAGCGCCTCCGCCAACTCCGCGGGTGCCGCCAGACTGCCGAACGGAAACACCGCGTAGCTGCGCGCGAGTCCGGTCAGGAGGAGGTGATGGGCATCACTCGCGAACATCAGGGTCAGGACGGCGGTAGAGAGCAGGGTGGCCGGGATGGTCGACTGCGCTGCCTCGTTCGGGTCGAACATGGAGGCGACCTGCAGGCCGGCGTGCATGGCGATCAGGCCGCCGGCGATATGCAGGGCAGCGAACAGGGAGCGGACCAGCAGGCCCAGGAAGGCGCCGGTGGCGAACTCGGCCGCGAGCGGCAGGAACATCCCTGCCGGATCGGCCGCGGGCGGCGCCACCACCCCTGAGGCCGGCACCAGGACGAAGGCGGTGACGAGCGCCAGGACCAGGCGGCCGCGCATGGTGAGCCAGGGCTCGCCGAACATCGGCAGGATCATCATGGCTGTGCCGATCCTGGCGAACACCAGGAAGCAGGCGAGCAGCTCCTGGACGATCGGGACGGCGAGCGGCAGGGCGGACGGCAGGGCCGGCACCGGTCAGCCGAGCCCGACCTGGACGATGCGCCCGAACAGCTCCTCGGTGAACGCGCGCAGCTCGCCCAGCATGAACGGCAGCGCCAGCACCAGGGCGATGGACATCGCGACCACCTTCGGCACGAAGGACAGGGTCATCTCCTGGATCTGGGTCAGCGCCTGGAACAGGGACACGGCGAGGCCGACCGCCAGGGCCGTCATCATCAGCGGCCCGCCGATCCGGATCGTCAGCCAGATCGCGGCGCGCACCAGGTCCAGGACCTGCTCGGGCGTCACATCGGCATCCGCATGATTTCCTGGTACGCCGCGACCACCCGGTCGCGGACCGCGGTCACGGTGGACAGGTTGAGCTCGGCGGCGGTGACCGCCTCCACCACCTGCTGCAGGTCGGCCTTGCCGACCAGCGCATCGGTGCTGCGCTGCTCGGACAGCCGGCCGGCACCGATTGCATCGCTCAGCTGATGCTTCACCAGCTCGCCGAAGCTCGCCATCGGCTGGGATGCCTCCGCACCGGCGCCACCAGGCCCGGCGATGCGCTCCAGCGCCTTGCGGTAGGCGGCGGCCGCAGCCTTGGGACCGACTTCGATGCTCATGCTGGTACTCCGGAGCGGGAAGGGTGGACGGATCGGGGCGGTTCGGCGGACGGTCAGCGCAGCAGGTCGATGGTCCGCTGCAGCATCTTCTTGCTGACCTCGAAGGCGTTCAGGTTGGCCTCGTAGGACCGCTGCGCCTCCCGCATGTCCATCATCTCGACGAGCGGCTGGACGTTGGGCATCTGCACATAGCCGTCGGCATCGGCGGCCGGGTGGCCCGGCCGGAATTCGGTGCGGAAGGCGGAAGGGTCGGTGCCGTAGCGGCGCACCTGCACCAGCTCCTGCTGCCGGGTCCGGTCATAGACCTCGCCGAACGAGATGGTCTTGCGCCGGTAGGGCTCACCGCCGGCCCGGGTCGCGGTCGAATCGGCGTTCGCCAGATTCTCTGCGGTGACCCGCATGCGCGAGCTCTGCACCTTCATGCCGGCACCGGCGATGGCGAGCGAGCTTTCGAGGTCCATGGGCCTTCTCCAGGTCAGCCGTGGCCGCTGCCGACGGCGGTGCGCCACATCTGCACGTACTTGCGGTAGAGGTCGGTGCCGAGCTGGTGGTCGAGCTGGGCATGCGCCATCTGCTCGGCCTGCTCCTCCAGCACCACGGCATTGCCGGATGGCGCCACCTCCCAGCCATTGGCGGTGCGCGGCCGGGCATCGTCCGGCGGGGCGTGGCGCGTGGGCGCCAGATGGGCCGGATCGGTCATCCCCAGGCGCACCGGCGCCACCGGGCGGGTGGGGCGGGCAACCGCGCGGCGGAACTCGTCCTCGGCCAGGTCCTGCGGCCTGAAGCCCGGCGTGTCGGCATTGGCGATGTTGCGGGCGAGCACGGTCTGCCGGTCGCCCAGCCATGCCTGGCGGGCGGAAAGCAGGCCGAACAACCGGGAATTGACCGCAACCATGGCCGACCGCTCCGCTCAGGCCGGCCATCCCGGCCGGCGACGGTTGCAGCCTAACGCCGTTAAGGTTAACAAATCGTTGTGTTATCACTGCGACGTTGGCGGGCACGATGCTCTATCTCACGCGCCGCCAGGGCGAGGCGGTGATCATCAACAACGCGATCGAGGTACGGGTGGTCGAGCTGAAGGGCCGGACGGTGAAGCTGGGCTTCAGCTTCCCACCCGATGCCAGCGTGCTGCGCGAGGAAGTCTTCCTGCAGATCAAGCAGGCGAACGAGCAGGCGGCCGCCGACCCCGCCAGCCTGCAGGACCTGGCCAAGGCGGCCGAGCCCGAGGCACCGCTTTGAGCACAGTTGATCGCGCGGAGCTCCCGGCCGAGGACGCCGCACGGGTCGCGGTGGTCATGGGCAGCCGCTCCGACTGGGCGACGATGTGTCATGCCTGCGAAGTGCTGAAGCGGCTGGAGATCCCGCATCTGGCGCGGGTGGTCTCCGCCCACCGCACCCCGGAGCGCCTGTTCGAGTTCGCCAGGGAGGCGCGCGGCCGGGGGATACGGGTGATCGTCGCCGGTGCGGGCGGTGCCGCGCATCTGCCGGGCATGATCGCCTCGCTGACGCCCTTGCCGGTCCTGGGCGTGCCGGTGCAGACCGCAGCGCTCGGCGGTGTGGACAGCGCGCTGTCGATCCTGCAGATGCCGGGGGGCGTACCGGTCGGCACGCTCGCGATCGGCAAGGCCGGGGCGATCAATGCCGGCCTGCTCGCGGCCTCGATCCTGGCGCTGAACGACCCCGCGCTGGCCCAGCGGCTGGATGGCTGGCGGGCCGAGCAGACCGCCACGGTGCCGGACAGCGTCGAGGACTGAAACCCTCCGCCAAGGGACCTCTGCCAAGTGCCCATCATCCCGCCCGGCTCCACCATCGGCATCCTCGGCGGCGGCCAGCTCGGCCGGATGACTGCGCTGGCCGCGGCCAGGCTCGGCTATCGCTGCCACATCTTCGCACCCGACGCCGAAGCACCGGCCGCCCTGGTCTCGGCGGCCCATACCAGGGCGGCCTTCGACGACGGCCCCGCGCTCGACCGGTTCGCCGACGCGGTCGACGTCGTGACCCTGGAATGGGAGAACGTGCCGACCGCGGCGGTGGAACGCCTGGCCGAGCGGGTGCCGGTCCGGCCGGGCGCCGCGGCGCTGGCGATCTGCCAGGAGCGGGTTGCGGAGAAGCGCTTCGTCCAGGGACTGGGCATCGGGGTCACGCCGTTCGCCGCGGTCGACAGTGCTGCGGAGCTGGCGCGGGCGGCGGTCGATATCGGCCTGCCGGCCGTGCTCAAGACCACCCGGCTCGGCTATGACGGCAAGGGCCAGACCACCCTGCGCGACCAGGCGGACCTGGAGGGCGCGCTCGAGCGGATCGGCGGCGGCCCGGCCATCCTGGAGGCGTTCGTCGCGTTCGACTTCGAGCTCTCGGTGGTGACCGCCCGCGGGACGGACGGCGCCCAGGCGAGCTTCGACCCGGTCGAGAACCGCCATGCCGACCATGTCCTGGCGCTGACCCTGGCACCGGCCCGGCTGAGCACCGCGCAGCGCGACCAGGCGATCGCGATCGCCGAGCGCATCACCCAGGCGCTGGACCTGGTGGGCGTGCTGGGTGTGGAGATGTTCTGCACGACGGACGGCCGGCTCCTGGTGAACGAGCTGGCGCCCCGGCCGCACAATTCCGGGCACTGGACGATGGATGCCTGCCGGACCGACCAGTTCGAGCAACTGGTGCGCGCAGTCTGTGGGCTGCCGCTGGGCGATCCCGCGCGGCATCACGACGCGATCATGCGCAACCTCCTGGGTGCGGAGGCGGACGAGTGGGCCGGCATCCTGGCCACGCCGGGCGACCGCCTGCATCTCTACGGCAAGGTCCAGGCCAAGCCCGGCCGCAAGATGGGCCATGTCAACCGGCTCTACCCGCTGAACGGCCGGCCGGAGCGGCTGGAGGGCGGCGAGGCCAGCTGAAGCGGCCAAGCCGCCGGTCAGGCGATGATGTCGGGGATCCGGTCGGTTGCCATGGTGCTGATGCGATCCTTCAGCATCAGCTTGCGCTTCTTCAGCCGCTGCAGGTGCAGCTGATCGGCCGAGCCTTCGGCGGCGAGCTGCCGGATCAGATCGTCCAGGGCGCGATGCGCGGCGCGCAGCCCTTCCAGCTCGGTATCGATCTCGCGCCTGTCGATTTCCTGGGCCATCGTCCGATCGATCACTCCCCGCTCCACCCGTTCGGACTATACCAGTTCTCGACGGCACACGCAGCTTGGCAGGCGGCCGGCCTGTGGACGGGAGGATGGCATGAGGTTGGGGGTGCTCACCAGCGGCGGCGACTGCGCCGGGCTCAACGCCATCATCCGGGCGGTGATGCTGCGCGCGGTCTATGGCTATGGGATGGAGCTGTACGGCATCCACGAAGCGACCCATGGCCTCCTGCGCCGCCCGGTGACCGCGACCCGGCTGACCTCGGACACGACCCGGGGCATCCTCCATCTGGGCGGCACGATCCTGGGCACCACCAACCGCGGCAACCCGTTCGCCTATCCGGTGGAGGGCGGCGGCACGGTCGACCGCTCGGCGGAGATCATCCAAGGCTATCATGAGCTGGGCCTGGACGCGCTGATCGGGATCGGCGGCGACGGCAGCCTCGCCATCCTGCGCAAGCTGGCCCTGGCGGGCGGCTGGAACCTGGTGGGCGTGCCCAAGACGATCGACAACGACGTGAACCTGACCGAGCACGCGGTCGGCCATTCCACCGCGGTCGAGATCGCGACCGAGGCGGTCGACCGGCTGCACGTGACCGCGGCCAGCCACAACCGGGTGATGGTGCTGGAGGTGATGGGCCGCGATGCCGGCTATATCGCGCTCTCGGCCGGGATCGCGGGCGGTGCCGACGTCGTGCTGATCCCGGAGATCCCGTACCGGATCGAATCGGTCTGCGCGAAGATCGAGGAGCGGCGGCGGATCGGCCGCAATTTCTCGCTGATCGTGGTGGCGGAATCGGTGAAGTCGCCGGAAGGGATGGTGCATACGGTCACCGATGCGCACGGCCAGAGCCGCTATGGCGGGATCGGCCGGGTGATCGCCGAGGAGGTGGCCAAGCGCACCGGCGCGGAGAGCCGGGTGACCGTGCTGGGCCATGTCCAGCGCGGCGGCTCGCCCACCCCGCTCGACCGGGTGGTCGCCTCCGCGTTCGGGGTGGCAGCGGTCGACCTGGTGGCCAGGGGCGAGTTCGACCGGATGGTCGCCTGGCAGGACCGCAAGGTCGTGGCGGTGCCGCTGGCCGAGGCCACCGCCGGGACCCGTGCGGTCGACCTGAACGACACGCTGCTGCACACCGCGCGCGGCCTCGGCATTTCGTTCGGCGAGCCGGTCTGAGCGGCAGGAAACGATCAGGGCGGCCGCCGAGCAGCAGCCCGCCTCGGCCTGCTGACCCTGCTCACCGCTTGGCCAGACGCGGGTAGGAATGAACCAGCCGGCGAGCGGCATGCCGCCATGGCTGCCGGCCGGCACGGCGGTGGGAGTGACCGCGTGGTCCCAGCGCATACAGCTGCCGCGACCTTGCCCATGTGCCGTCGGCTGTGGCCGGTGAGCACCAACCCATCCGGGAGCAGGCAGTCGAGTGCCGGGACATCACCGGCCGACACAATGCGGCGGGACTACCTGCGCGGCGGGACTGCCTGCTCTCCGGCCAGCCGGCGCGCCACCAGCATCCTGCCGGCGGTACCAGGGTCGGCGAGGTCGGGCAGCCCGGCGAGCTGCGCCGGCGAACGGCCCCGCAGCCGTCAGCCCTGCCACTGCCCGCCCTGCCAGACCAGCGTGCGGTCGAGAAATCGGACGATCTCGACCGAGCGCAGGAGATCCAGGCCGAGATCGCCGCCGTCGGGCATGATGTCGACCAGCCGGGCCGCCGCGAGCGTGCCCTCCAGGCGGTAGCCCGAGGCGGCGAAGCCCACCTCCAGCGTGTCGGTCCCGGCCCCGCCGTCGATCACGTCCTGACCGTACCAGGCAGTCACCAGGTCGTCGCCCTCACCGGCCAGGATCAGGTCGTCGCCGCTGCCGCCGTCCAGGCGGTCGTTGCCGGTCCCGCCCACCAGCCAGTCGGACCCGCCCCCGCCGGCCAGCAGATCGGCGCCAGCCCCGCCGATCAGGCGGTTGTCCCCGATCCCGCCATAGAGCCAGTCGTCCCCGGAACCACCGTCGAGCAGATCGTCGCCGCCATCGCCGTAGAGCCGGTCCGCGCCGTCACCGCCGGCCAGGCTGTCCCGCCCGGCCTCGCCATAGAGCCGGTCATTGCCGGCAAAGCCGTACAGCGCGTCGTCGCCCTCGCCACCCAGGATCACATCGGCGCCCATGTGCCCCGACGCGAGATCGTCGCCCTCGCCGCCTTCCAGGCGATCGTCGCCCTCGCCGCCGAACAGCGCGTCGGGGCCGGCGAACCCCAGCAGGACATCGGCACCGCCCAGTCCCTCCAGGCGGTTGGCGAGGTGGTTGCCCTCGATCCGGTCGCTGCCCTGGCCACCCAGCGCGTTCTCGATCCAGGTGCCCTCGGCGAGGAACAGCGTGCCGGGCAGGCTGCCACCGCCATCCACGCTCCACCGGTAGGGCTGGCCTAGCTCCGACCAGCTCCCCTCCGCCAGCCGGATCACCGCGCTGCTCGTCTGGTTGGACCAGTCCAGCGTGTCGATGCCGCCGCTGTCCCAGATCGTCTGGTAGACCCGGGCACCTTCCGCCCAGCGCCAGCTGGTGTTGCCGGGTGCGGCCTGGGCAGCGCCGTAGAGGAACTGGATCGCGGCGACGTCCAGGCCCATGGGCGTGGTCGGGTAGAACTCCACGCCATAGCCGGCGAGCGCGCCCTGGCCGGGGTGGGAGCGGTAGCTCATGATCGATGCGCCGATCCAGTCGACCGCGGGATCGAGCGGCGCGCCCACGCCGTCGCCGTCATGGGTGTGCAGGAGGCCCAGGGCGTGCCCTACCTCATGCATCAGGGTGAAGTAGCGCCAGGTGCCGGGCGCATAGACCCAGTCGGCCAGTTCCGGGTCGTCGATCGTCGGGAAGCGCTGCTGGCCCAGCCAGACGTCGCCATGCTCCGCTTCGCCGCCCGGCAGATAGGCCCAGGCGGTGGACGGGAGCAGCGAGCGGCCGAAGCGCAGCGTGCCGGCCTCGGCGCTGCCGTCGGCCACTTCCACCAAGCGGATGTCGGCCACCGCCGTCCAGGCGCCCAGCGCCTGGCGGATCACCGCCTGCTCGGCTGCGGAGAAGTCGCCGGCCCAGAAGTCCGGCTCTTCGTTGCCGTAGCCCAGCCGCCACTGCGAGCCGGCGTCGGCGAAGCTGTAGGTGATGGTGGTCGTGCCGCCGCCGGACTGCCAGCGCGTACCGCCCAGCAGCGCGTCCACCATGGCATCGCCGCTGCGGCCGACCGGGCCATGGGTGGAGCCGGCGGCGGGCAGGGCGGCCATGGGGGTGGCCGCGCCGCCGGACGGTTGCTCGATCGACGCTGCCATGGCCCCTCGCCACGCTGCCCAGTCAGGGTGCGCAGCGTAGGGGCCGGGCGGTTAAGCCGAGGTTAACGGCCGGCCGGAGCCATGGCCGTCAGAACAGGCCCTCGATCCGGCCTTCCTCGTCGATCCGGATCGTCTCGGCAGCGGGCCGGCGCGGCAGGCCCGGCATGGTCATGATCTCGCCGCAGATCACCACCAGGAACTCGGCACCGCCGGACAGGCGGACCTCGCGGATCGGCAGGACGTGGCCGGACGGCGCGCCCTTGGCGTTGGGGTCGGTGGTGAAGCTGTACTGGGTCTTGGCCACGCAGATCGGGAAATGGCCGTAGCCCGCGGCCTGCAGCTCGGCGAACTGGTCGCGGATCTTCTTGTCGGCGACGATGTCGGCCGCCCCGTAGATCTCGGTCGCGATGGTGCGGACCTTGTCGAGCAGCGGCAGCTCGTCCGGATAGAGATGGGTGAAGCCGCGGCCGTCCAGGGGATGGCCCTCGTCGCACAGGCGCACGACATGCTCGGCCAGCTCGGTGATCCCGGCCGAGCCCTCCGCCCAGTGCCGGCAGACCAGGGCCTCGACGCCCAGCTCCTCGCGGCAGTAGCGCTGCACGAACTCGTGCTCGGCCTCGGTGTCGGTGGTGAAATGGTTGAGCGCCACCACCGACGGCACGCCGAACTTGCGGACGTTGCGGACATGGCGGGCGAGGTTGACGATGCCCTGGCGCAGCGCCTCCAGGTTCTCCTTGCCGAGCTCGTCCTTGCCCACCCCGCCATTGCTCTTGAGTGCCCGGATGGTGGCGACGATCACCGCGCAGTCCGGGGTCAGCCCGGCCTTGCGGCACTTGATGTCGAAGAACTTCTCGGCACCCAGGTCCGCACCGAAGCCGGCCTCGGTCACCACGTAGTCGGCGAGCTTGAGCGCGGTGCGCGTCGCGATCACCGAGTTGCAGCCATGGGCGATGTTGGCGAACGGGCCGCCATGGACGAAGGCCGGGTTGTTCTCCAGCGTCTGCACGAGGTTGGGCATGAAGGCGTCCTTGAGCAGGACCGCCATGGCGCCCGGCGCCTTCAGCTCCTTCGCCAGGATCGGCTTGCGGTCGCGGGTGTAGCCCACGATCATCCGGCCGAGCCGCTCCTCCAGGTCGGGCATGCTCATGGCCAGGCAGAACACCGCCATGACCTCGGAGGCGACCGTGATGTCGAAGCCGTCCTCGCGCGGGAAGCCGTTGGCGACGCCGCCCAGCGAGCTGGTGATCTGGCGCAGCGCCCGGTCGTTCATGTCGACCACCCGGCGCCAGGTGATCCGGCGCTCGTCCAGGCTCAGCTCGTTGCCCCAGTAGATGTGGTTGTCGAGCATCGCGGCCAGCAGGTTGTGCGCGCTGCCGATCGCGTGGAAGTCGCCGGTGAAGTGGAGGTTGATCTGCTCCATCGGCACGATCTGGGCATAGCCCCCGCCGGCGGCCCCGCCCTTCATGCCGAAGCAGGGGCCGAGCGACGGCTCGCGCAGGCAGATCATCGCCTGCTTGCCGATCCGGTTCAGCCCGTCGCCCAAGCCCACCGTGGTGGTGGTCTTGCCCTCGCCGGCCGGGGTCGGGTTGATCGCGGTGACCAGGACCAGCTTGCCGTCCGGGCGGTCCTGCAGGCGCTCGATCACCGCATGGTCGACCTTGGCGATGGCCCGGCCATAGGGGTGCAGCTCGTCCGGCCCGATCCCGACCTTGGCCGCAACCTCCTGGATCGGCAGCATGCTCGCCGCCCGGGCAATCTCGATGTCGCTCGCCATCTCGTCACCTCTCCCTTTCCGGGCCGCCTCTAGCCGCCTCCGTTGAGGCTAGCAATGAGCACACGGCCGGCGGGGCGTGACCGCCTGGGAGCGACCTGATCTTCCTTCAGCCTGCCAGGCCAGGGACGGGATGCGCTGCCCGCAGCTGTCGAAAGAATCCAAGCCCTTGATCCGGGCCGGTTCCTCGGGTTCGTTTCGCAACATCCGCATCAGGTGCACGCGCACCGGCAGACCTGCCCGGGCGGGCCCGGGGGCTGGCCATGTTCGCATGAACCGCCGGGTCGGCGAAAGTCCCGCCTACCGCCATCCGCAACATCAACCGTTGCGCAATAGGAGGCTGCCATTGCTGCAACCGACTGTTACAAGGCTGTACATACTGGCGAAGCGTTGCCGGCCTATCTCTCCTGCAACATTTCCTGCCAGGATCAGGGCGCATCCCTGCGCCCGGTAGCGGAGAACGATGACCGACCTCGCGCCTTCCGTCGCAGCCACGCACCGACCGGCCGGAACCAGGCGTGCCGCCCGCAGCGGGCGGCGCGGCTGGCTGATGGTCCTGGCGCTCGTCCTGCTCGTGGCGGCCGCCGGGGGCGGCTATCTGTGGTGGCAGCGCCAGGGCCAGGCCCAGGAAGGGACGCTGCGGACGGTCCAGGTGGTGCGCGGCGACGTGGCCGACCTGGTGAGCGCGCTCGGCACGCTGGAGCCGGCCTCCTACGTGGACGTGGGCGCGCAGGTGTCCGGGCAGCTCACCAAGCTGAACGCGGCGATCGGCGACCAGGTCGAGGAAGGCCAGCTGCTGGCGGAGATCGATTCGCGCGTCCTGCAGTCGCGTCTCGCCACCGACACGGCCGAGCGCGACCGGCTGGAAGGGGTGCTGGCGCAGCAGGAGGCCCAGCGTGAGCTGGCCCTGGCGCAGGCCGAGCGCCAGCGCACCATGTTCCGCGGCAACGCCACCAGCCGCGACGAGCTGGACATCGCCGAATCGCAGGTCCGGGTGCTGGACGCGCAGATCCAGCAGACCAGGGCGCAGATCTCCGGCCAGGAAGCGACGCTCGCCGCCGACCTTGCCAACCTGTCCTTCACCAAGATCGCGGCCCCCATGTCCGGCACGGTCGTGTCGGTGAGTGCGGTGCAGGGGCAGACGCTCAACGCCAACCAGTCGGCGCCGATCCTGCTGCGGATCGCCGACCTCGCCACCATGACCGTGGAGGTGCAGGTCTCCGAGGCCGACCAGCCCAAGCTGGAGCTGGGCATGCCGGTGCGCTTCAACACGCTGGGCCGGCCGGAC
>NZ_DATMFZ010000373.1:0-4585 GCF_035556675.1 Geminicoccus sp.
GCGGACGCGTTCACCGTGCTGGCCACCGATTCGGATGGCGCAAGCTGGCAGGAATCCTTCCCGATCCCGGCGAACACCCAGTGATGGCCCTCACCTTTCCACGACGCGGTGCGCTGGTCCTGCTGGCCGGCCTGCCGCTCGCCGCACTTCCGGCCGTGGCCGAGGTCGCCGAGCCACCGGGTCTGTGGACCGGGCCGATGGTCGGCGAGACCCCGGCCACGCTGAACGGAGCCACGGTCATCGACGTGCCGACCCTGGAGGGGATGCTGGAAGGACCGGTGCTGCTGATCGATGTCGGCAAGGCTGCGCGCCGGCCGGACAATCTGCCGGAGGACACGCTCTGGAAGCCGGTGCACCGCTCCATCCCGGGTGCCGCCTGGTTCCCGGGCGGCGGTGCCGGCGACCTCCCGCCGGAGCAGGCCCGGGCCCTGCTGGGCAGGATCGACGAGCTGGCCAAGGGCGACAAGGACGCCGTGCTGGTCACGTTCTGCAAGCCGAACTGCTGGGGCAGCTGGAACCTCGGCAAGCGCCTGGTCGAGGCCGGCTACCGCCAGGTGCACTGGCTGCCCGCCGGGATCGACGGCTGGCAGGAGCTGCACGACGCCGTTCCGGTCCAGCCGCAGCCGGGCTGGCCGCCCGAGGGCGAATGAACCCACACTCTGGCGGCCTGCTCGTGCTATGCTGGTCCGTCCCGGCACCGGCAGCCGGCCGGTGCCGGGACGGAAACGGCGTTTTGCACAAACGAACCCGAGCGCCGGAATAAGTAAGCCACATCAATGGGTTAGTCGGAGTCGTCCTGCTGCATCGCCCCCTGCATGGCCCGGCCCAGGACGAACAGGCGCTTCTCGATCAGCACCGGCACCTCGCAGGCATAGCGGACCGTCCGGCGCCGCTCCTCGAAGATCCGGGTCTGCCAGGTCACCCGGTTCGTGAGATCCTGCACGGCCGCAGGATCGGCGTCGGGGTCCTTCTGCAGCTTGCGCAGCTTGGCCGCGTCCGCCTCGATCGCCTGCACGAACTCCCGCTGCCGCCTGGTCAGGCGCTCCAGCCCGGCGATGACCTCGCCGCGCTCCCGGTTCAGCGTGTCGAACAGGCCGGCGAACAGGAGGCTGGCGCGCGTCTCGCGCTTGGCCGGATCGGCCGTGATGAACTGGACGGCCGTCGCCTCGGCGGCCTCCACCGGCACGCGGCGCGGCGCGAGCTCATTGACCAGATCCACCACCTCCGGATCGGCCCGCCAGTCGTGCAGCGCCTGGTCGATCGGCGGGCCCTGCCAGACCGTGCCGGCCGACAGCTCGGGCACCCGCCGCTGCACGCAGGGCCAGTCCGGCGCGTCCGGCTGGGCGGCGGCGAGGGAGGGGACGGGTGCCAGCAGGGCGGCCGCCAGCCCCAGGACCGCCAGGCCGGGGAGGGGGACGGAAAGCCTCATGGATGTCCTCCAGCGTCGTGCTGCCGGGCCAGAAAGCCGCGGGCGGGGTCATAGGCCAGTACTGCGCCGATCATGAACAGGATGGTGCAGCCTACCACCACGGCCAGTGCGGTCGGCTCGACCCGCAGATAGAGGGCGAAGCGGATCAGCTCGACGGCATAGGTGAACGGGTTCAGCTCGCAGATGCGGTACAGGAGCGGGCTCGATTCGCGCACCCGCCAGAGCGGGTAGAGGGCCGAGGAGGCGAAGAACATCGGGAAGATCAGGAAGTTCATCACGCCTGCGAAGTTCTCGAGCTGCCGGACCAGCGAGGAGAGCAGCATGCCGAGCGCCCCCAGCATCAGCCCGGACAGGAACAAGGCCGGCAGCACCGCGAGATAGCCCCAGAGCGGCGGCTCGATGCGCCACAGCCAGGCGATCGCCAGGAAGGTGTAGGCCTGCACCACCGAGACCGCGGTGCCGGCCAGCAACTTGGAGGAGAGCAGGAACCAGCGGGGCAGGGGGCTCACCAGCAGGGTACGCATGCTGCCGGTCTCGCGGTCGTAGACCATCGACATCGAGGACTGCATGCCGTTGAACAGCTGGATCATCGCGATCAGCCCGGGCGTGATGTAGACCTCGTAGAGCACATAGACGGTGTAGGGCGGGATGATCGACACGCCCAGCACCTGGCGAAAGCCCGCCGCGAAGATGAACAGCCAGACCAGCGGGCGCACCAGGGCCGCCACGAACCGCTCGCGCTGGTGCAGGAAGCGCAGCAGCTCGCGGCCGACGATGCCCTGCAGGCAGATCAGATAGGCACGGAGCGGAAAGCCGGCGGCACGCGCCGATGTCGGTTGGCTCATGACGCAGCCCCCGGTCGCTCGATCAGATGGCGGAAGGCGCCTTCGGCATCGGCGGCGCCGGTGCTGGCGAGCAGGGCATCGAGTCGCCCGTCGGCCAGCAGTCGGCCCTGGTGCAGCACCAGGACCTGGTCGTCCGGCGCGATCTCGTCGACCAGATGGGTCGCCCAGAGCACCGCCACCCCGTCCTTGGCGACCAGGTCACGCACATGAGCCAGGATGTCGGCGCGCGCGGCGATGTCCAGGCCGACCGTGGGCTCGTCCAGCAGGATGAGGCTCGGCTGGTGCAGGAGGGCCCGGGCGATCTCCAGGCGCCGCATCTGCCCGCCGGACAGGTTGCGCGCCCGCTCCGACGCGCGCCCGGCGAGGTCGACCCGCTCCAGCACTTCGGCAGCCCTGATCCTGGCGTGGCTGCGGCCGATGCCGTGCAGCGCGGCATGGTAGGCCAGGTTCTGCCAGACGGTCAGGTCGAGATCGAGCGTGCGCGCCTGGAACACCACGCCCAGGCGGCGCAGGGCGGCGCCGGCTTCGCGCAGCACATCGTGGCCGAAGATGCGGATGGTCCCCTGCCGGGTCGCGAACAGCCGGGTGATCAGCTGGAACAGCGTGCTCTTGCCGGCCCCGTTCAGGCCCAGCAGGACGGCGAACCGCCCGGGCTGGATCCTGAAGCTGACCCGGTCCAGCGCCTGGCGCCGGCCATAGGCATAGGCCACGTTCTCGATCGCCAGGGCCGGGGCGGCCGGCGCAAGAGCAGACCGGGGAGGAGACGGTTCGGCGGTCAGTTCTCGGATACCGCGACCCCCCAGGGCAGCTCGCCGACCTGGACCGTGTTGACCACCTTGCCCTCGGCCACGTCGACCACCGACACGTCGTTGGACACGCCGTTGGTGCCCAGCAGGTACTTCTCGTCCGGGGTGAAGGAGAGCTGCCAGACCCGCTGGCCCACCAACAGATAGTCCTCCACCTCGTGGGTATCGGCGTCGATCACCGCGATGCGGTTGGCCGGGCCCAGCGCCACATAGGCCTTCTTGCCGTCCTTGGTGATGCGCACGCCCACCGGCTGGATCGATTCCGCCCGCAGGCCCGGGATCTCGAAGGTGATCTTCTTCTTGATCTCCTTGGTGGCCGGGTCGATCACGCTGACCGTGCCGCCGATCTCCGCGGACACCCAGACCTCCGAGCCGTCCTGCTTGAACTCGGCGATGCGCGGCCTGGCGTCGACCAGCACGTTGGCGACGATCTCATGCGTCTCGGTGTCGATGAAATGCGCCATGTTGGTGGTTTCGGAGGTGTTGACCAGGATCTTGCCGTCCGGGCTGATCCCCATGCCTTCCGGCTCCACCCCCACCTGCACCTCGCCGACCGGCGCGCGCTCCGCCAGGTCGACGATGGTCACCATGTTGTCGTCCTCGTTCGCGATATAGACGAGGTTGCCGTCCGGGCTCAGCGTGAACAGCTCCGGGTCCGGGCCGGACGGCAGGGTGCCGATGATCTCGTGGGTGGCGGTGTCGACGAGCTCGATCGTGTCGTCGTCGCCGACCGCGACCAGCAGATGCTTGCCGTCCTTGGTGAGCTGGATGCCGCGCGGGCGCTGCCCGACCGGGATGGTGGCGGTCACCTCGAACGTCTCGGTGTCGAACACGGTGACGGTGTTGCTGCCCTCGTTCGACACATAGGCGGTGAACGCCGAGGCCGGGAGCATCGGCAAAAAGGGCAGGGCCCCGCCCAGGAGCATGGCCGCAATCCGCATCGTCCGTTTCCTCCCCAGATTGTCGTCGTTCATGGCAGCCGGCACTCGGTTTCCGGCTGGTCGATCCCCAGCGTGTCCAGCTCGGACACCTCGTGGAGGAAGCCCTGCTGCGGCGACACCGAGACGATCACCCGGCCGTCGGTCAGCAGGATCGGCTGGCGAACCTGCAGGTTCCATGGGCGCAGGGTGAGCTTCTGGCCCTTGTAGGCGCCCAGGCCGAGCTCCGGCCCCTTCAGGAAGGCGTCGATCGCCGCGGGCTCGGTGGAATTGGTGCGCGAGGTCGCCTCGCCCACCAGGCGCACTGCCGTCCAGGCCAGCATGTCGCGCTCGGTCATCAGCCGGGAGAAGCGCTTGCCGAACCGGCTCTGCATCTGCAGCGCACCCCACTGGCCGTGCGCCGGGCTCCAGCTGGTCGGCATCAGCCCGGCCGAGCCGGCGACCGGGCGGGCGTCCCAGGTGCGATAGGGCAGGTGCGCGGCGAACACCTCGCTCTCGTCCGCGGCCACCAGCACGTCATAGTCCGGCGCCTCCTGGGTCAGGACCGGGATCCGGCTCTGGATCTGC
>NZ_DATMFZ010000374.1:0-2923 GCF_035556675.1 Geminicoccus sp.
AAGGACGGGGTCGTCACCAAGTTCATGTGGCAGACCCAGGGGGCGCGGCAGCATGCCGAGCCGGGCGACGGCCATAGCGGCGGCAATTTCGGCTGCTACCAGATCAGGTTCTATCGCTGCAACGACTGGACCCAGCCCAAGGGGACGCTGCTCGCCTCGGGCGTCGTGACGCCGGGTGAGGCCGGCTACTATCCCGGCCGGCAGGTGGGCGGCTTCGATGCGTTCAACGCAAATGCCACGCGCTTCGGCGTCGCGAACAGCCCGGAACTGGTGGGCGGCCTCCATGTCCAGGCCTGGCTGAACCGCGTCACCCAGCGCGGCAGCGAGTACGTGCACAGCGGCACCGCCTATGTCTGGATCGACGTGACCGCGAACGGCAGCCCCTGGGTGGTCTCCGCGGGTGAGTGGATTCTCGCCGAGTACGTCAACCTGGCAGCGAATCCGACCGTCAACTTCTCGTTCGACAACAACGCGTTCTCGGCATCCGCGGCTCATCCCGGGACGGAGGCGTCGAACTCGCCGCTCGACCGGCTCCTGGCGGTGCGCGAGTACCTGCCGGCCACCGAGCAGCCCAGCACCAATGCCAGTGCCGGCGGTGCGCGCGGCATGACGCCGGTCTTCCTGCTCGGCTATGACGACGATACCTGGTACGGCCAGCCATGGTACTACCGGGGGCGCTACCCCGGGGGTGCTTCCAGCACCCGCCTGTTCGACGAGGACCCGGTCAACCCCAACGCCGCCCGCCCGCCCGTGGCGGACCGGGGGCCAGCACTCCTGGTGTTCGGCCAGCGCCGGCTGCGCCAGGTCCTTTCCCCGCCGGCCGACTTCCCGGGCGAGATGGTGGACGAGATCTACGTCCATGCCTGGCGCTGGACGAGCATGGCCGGCTATGGGCTGAACCGGCGGCTGGGCGTGCGCATCATGCGCGTGACCGGCGTGTCCGGCCGCAACCTGACGCTGGGGCTGAAGCAGGTCTGGCCGCCGCCGACCGCGTCTGGCAGCGACGTGTTCCGGGTCGGCGGGGCCGGGCCGTTCAAGGCGTTTCCGGAGAGCACGTTCGCCGCGTTCGGCCGCGACGTGGTGGCCGGCAAGACCCTGACGATCACGCCTTCCAACCTCAGCTCGGGGACCTCGCCCACGCTCTCCGAATTCGAGCAGGCCGTACCGGTCATCCGCTATGGCCGCCTCACGATCGACCCGCCGCTGCAGATTGCATCGCTCTACCGCTATGTCGTCGAGATCATGGCGGAGGATGGCGCCTGCTATGCCATGCAGCTGCAGAAGAACCCGCACCGCTACTTCAACCTGTACCGGAAGAAGTCGGACGGCACCTTCGATACCAGCCAGGGGCGCGCCCTGATGCCGGACGGGTCGCGCCGGCCGGAGATCAAGATCCCGCAGGTATGGCCGTGCAACCCCAACTCGGTGCCGACCAGCAGCGAGGACGATGCCAACAATTCCGGCCGGTTCTACAATGCAGCCGGCAAGCTCTATGACCCGAGCGGGGCCTGGACCGAGATCAACGATCACATGCTTCCGGTCAGCCTGATGCCGGTGGCGTGAGCGCAAGGAGAACCTGATGGCCACCATCCAAGGCACGCTCGCCGACGATCTGCTCGACGGCACGGAGGGGGACGACGTCATCCTGGCCAGAGCCGGAAACGACACGGTGCACGGCCGGGGCGGCAACGATGTCATCGGCCTGGACAGCGGCAACGACATTGCGTTCGGCGAGGCCGGCGACGACACCATCATGGGTGGCGACGGCAACGACCAGCTGGATGGCGGCGAGGGCGACGACAGCCTGAGCGGCGGTGCCGGGGACGACCGGCTGGTGGGCGGTGCCGGCAATGACCGGCTGCAGGGCCATGGCGGCGACGACGACCTGCGCGGCGGCCTGGGCGACGACCACATGGTCGGCGGCGACGGCGACGACTATCTGGATGGCGGCGGGGGCGCCAACATCCTGTTCGGCGGGGCGGGCAACGACACCATCGCCGTCTACAGCCGGGACCAGGTTACGGCAGGCGATGGCGACGACCTGATCGAGATCGGCGGCTATGACAGCCTGGACGCCAGGATCTCCCTGGGCCGGGGTGCCGACAGCTTCACCATGGACTATTCTGGTGGCAACCAGGAGTTCGCCGGTGGTGGGCGCACCATCATCACTGACTTCCGCCACGGCGAGGACCAGATCGGCGCGCTGCGCTTCGTGATCACCGACGACGACGGGACCGAGACCATCGGCTTCGAGGCGCTGGACAGCAACGCGGATGGCGTGGTCGGCGTGGGCGATGCGGGGGTGAGCCTGGAAGATGGCGGGTTGACGATCGACCTGGCTCCGGCGCTTACCGAGCTGGCTTCGGTGGGGCGGCCGGGGTTCGAGGTGACGAATCCGATGATCCTCAGGCTTCTGGGAGTCACGGAGCTGACGAGCGCCGATTTCGGGGCAGAGGTCTAGTACAAATATATCATTCCATTGCAATCCCCGACTGCTGCGCGGCATTTCATGTGCAAAATGAGTCTCGGTCGGAGCATTGGGGACCGTTGGAACTGCATGTCTGCCATTCCGACATGCTGGAACCAGAAAGGCAGATGATGGCACAGATTACGGGCACCAGCGGCGCCGATATCATCATTCCTACGGCATTGAACTCTTCGCTCAGAACGACTGGTGGCGATGACTTCGTCTTCGCGCTTGGAGGAGATGATTTTGTCGATGGTGGTGACGGCGATGATGTGCTGGAGGGAGGTGCAGGAAACGATGCTCTGTATGGTGGGGCAGGTAATGATGCCGCATCCTATACTTCGGCGGTCAGTGGCGTTGCTGTCAATCTGAACATTATATCTGCTCAAGAGACTGGCGGGGCGGGCCGGGACACGCTGGTGAGCATCGAGCGGCTGATCGGCTCGGACTTCAACG